>CAVDFD010000010.1:0-22180 GCA_963608145.1 Bacteroidaceae bacterium
TTCTATTATACCAGAAACAAGGGGTGTTTGAAAATGGTTCTTTGACAGGCTGAGGCAAGGACTTGCGTCCTTGCCTTTTACACATTATTAAATTGCTTACTCTTCCCAGTTGTGCCAGACGTTCTGAACGTCGTCGTTATCCTCGAACATATCGAGCATTTTCTGCATGTTCTTGATATCGTCCTCGCTCGTGAGCTTTATGTAGCCGTTCTGGGGAAGCATCTCGACCTGTGCCGACAGGAGCTTATAGCCTGCTGCGCTGATCTTATCGGCAACGGGGGCTACGTCGTCGGGTGCGGTGTAGACGATAAAGGTCTCGCCGTCGGGCTCGAAATCGTCGGCTCCGGCATCAAGGACCTCCATCATGACCTCGTCCTCGTCAAGCTCCTCGTCCTCGTTGTCGATGACGATAACGCCCTTTTTATCAAATGACCAGGACACGCAGTTTGCAGCGCCGAGGTTTCCGCCGTATTTATCGAAGTAGTGGCGGATCTCACCGGCGGTGCGGTTGCGGTTGTCAGTCATAGTCTCGACTATAACGGCGACGCCGGAGGGACCGTAGCCTTCGTAAACGATCTTCTCGTAGTTATCGGTATTGCCTGCGCCGAGCGCCTTGTCGATGGTACGCTTGATGTTATCGTTAGGCATATTCGCGGCCTTGGCCTTGGTGATGACAGCCGCAAGGCGCGAGTTGTTATTCGGGTCGCCGCTGCCGCCTTCCTTGACGGCGACTATCATTTCACGGGCGATCTTCGTAAACGCCTGAGCGCGCTTTGCGTCAGCAGCGCCCTTGGTTTTCTGTATATTATGCCATTTGGAATGTCCGGACATATAAAAACAGCTCCTCTAATAGTATTATTGCGAATTAACGGCAGTTATTTTATCACATTTTCTCATCCATTACAAGGCTAAATTATTTGATTTTGCGGCATTCGAGATAATAGCGCTTGTCGTTGCCGTGGCCGATGGAAAAGCTTTTCTTCGGGAACGGGCCGCTCTTCATAACTGATGAGAACAGCTCGGCCTTTTCCATGCGCGGCAGAAGTATGCCCGCGCAGCCGAAGCGCTGCGACATCTCCACGCACTCGCAGTCGCCGTGGATATAGTCTATATATCCGCCGTGGCGCTCGGTATACGCCTTGCAGAAGTCCTCGCATTTTCCGATGAGCTGCCCTATCGTAAGGCCGGAGATATTCAGGCTCTCCATGCCCTCGCCGGTGACGAGCTCGATGCGTCTGCCCTCGCCGGCGTTACCGGCAAAGAACTCCTTTGCCTCAGTGAAGAAGTCGGCCGGCTCGGTGTCGAAAATGACCTTGTGTATCGGCTCGAAGGTAATTGCCGCATCGTGGATATTCACAAGCTCCGCAAGCGCGTACCGCGCAGGGGCGCTTTCGCGCTCGGACTCGGGAAGCTCCTTTTTTATCTCCTCCCAATGGCGCTTTGCGGCGGCAAGGCTGTGATTCCCGTCGCCCATGGCAAAGACTATCGCATTGTCCGCCGAGCCGTACTTGCGGCGCAGAAGCTCGTGGTCTGCAAGCTTTTCGGCGGCGCGGGCAAGCCTTTCTCTGTCCTCAACGAGCCAGCCCGCTATGCTGCCGCCGTCCTGCATGAGCTCAAAATCATAGACCTTCTCCCCTTTCGTCACCGAGGAAAAGACGATATTGTCGGGATCGTCCATGAATATCATGATATGCGGCATTTCAAGCGGCGCGTTGCGGCGTATCCTTATGCGCGGCGGGAGCCTGTCCTCGACCGTGTGCTCGGTCGCTCGAATGGGGCTGTGTGTCCCCTCCGTCCAGTCGTAGGCTTCGAGGTCGAACATGCCCATTATGCCGCGGCGCACTGCACCGTTTTTGAGCCTGCGTTCAAGATAGATATAGCTGTCGGGATATGTTCTGAAAACGCCGGTATCGAGATAGCGCTGCATTTCGTCGTTTATCTTTACGCTCTCGGTCTCGGGCTCCTTCGTGCCGAGCTCGGCCTCCGGCAGCATGAGCTTTAGCGTTGACGGAGCATCACCGACTATACGACGCACCTGCTGCCAATACTCAGGCTCCGATGTGAACTGATCGCAGGCGACAACGCTCCAGCGGTGCATGTCGCCGGTGGGCAAAAGTATGTCTGCCGGTTTGAATATCTGCATTTAAAGTACCTCCAAGGCTATCTGCGTCCATGTTTCCATGCTGTCGAAATTATTTTCAAGCTCCTGCTTTGTCATCCATAGCCCTTCGAGCTTTTCCGTTTCCTTGACGGACACCTCGCCCTCGACCGGCAGGATAAAGCACGCGCCGAGGTGGACGCTGCCGACAGCGTTAGAGTCGTCGTTTATAAATCCGCAGGGGCTGAGCTCGCCGTGAGACGTGAGCCCGACCTCCTCGCGTATCTCGCGCCAAAGCCCGCGCATAAGCATGTCGCCCTGCTCGTCAACGGGGTTTATATGTCCGCCGATGCCGACGGATATCTTGCCGTGCAGACGCGCCTCGCCGCCCTTATTGAGCCTGCGCGTGACGAATATCTCCTCGCCGCGGCGCAGTATCACATAGGGTATGATCTGCTTGAAGTCCGGCCTCTCCTCGGCCTCGGGGCGCGGCATGAACTCATGCTCGCTTCTGATAATATCAAAAAGCTCCGCCGTGCAGTCGGTGATAAGTCCGTTGCGGCCTGATATATACCGCTCTATTCTGCTTCGTTTTACAACCAGTACCTGTTCCATTATTCTTCCCACTTTGCCGCTCTTTCTACTGCGCGCAGCCACTTGTGATGCAGAGCTGCAGCCTCGTCCTCGTCCATCTGCGGTGTGAACACCCTGTCAGACTCACGGATCCCCGCGATATCGCTCATATCGTTCCAGACGCCGACGGCAAGACCGGCGAGGAAGGCCGCGCCGAAGGCCGTCGTCTCGACCATTTTGGGGCGGTCTATGGGCTTGCGGAGGATATCCGACTGGAACTGCATCATGAAGTTGTTGACCGACGCGCCGCCGTCAACACGCAGAACGGAAAGCGGCTCGCCTGCGTCAAGCTCCATTGCATCGAGCAGATCCTTGACCTGATATGCTATGCCCTCGAGTGCTGCACGGGCGATATGCGCCTTCTTTGAGCCGCGTGTGAGACCGACGATGGTGCCGCGGGCGTACATATCCCAGCGCGGTGCACCGAGGCCGGTGAAGGCCGAGACGAGATATACGCCGCCGTTGTCGGGGACGGAGTTGGCAAGAGCCTCGCACTCGGAGCTCGTGCTGAGAAGTCCGACCTCGTCGCGCAGCCACTGTATTGAGCTTCCTGCATTAAAGACGCTGCCTTCGAGCGCGTAGGTCGTCTTGCCGCCGACGGACCACGCCACGCTCGTCACGAGGCCGCTGGCACTGCGCACGGACTGCTCGCCCGTGTTCAGCAGAGTAAAGCAGCCCGTTCCGTATGTGTTCTTCGCCTGACCCTTTTCAATACAGCCCTGACCGATAAGCGCCGCGGCCTGATCGCCGGCTGAGCCGCACACGGGTATGCCCGCGAGCATTTCAAGCCCCGTTATGCCCGGCGCTACCCTTCCGTATATCATCGACGAGGGCACGGGCTTCGGGAGCATGGACATAGGTATGCCCAGCCTGTCGCACAGGGTCTTGTCCCACTCGAGCGTATTTATGTCAAACAGCATCGTACGCGAGCAGTTTGAGTAATCGGAAACATGCGCCTTGCCGCCGGTAAGGTTCCAGATGAGCCATGAATCGACGTTTCCGAACAGCAGTTCGCCGCGCTCGGCCTTCTCACGCGCACCCTCGACATTGTCGAGTATCCATTTTATCTTTGTGCCCGAAAAATATGCGTCTATGAGGAGGCCGGTCTTATCTCTTACATAGTCGCCCAAGCCCTCGGCAGCCAGCTTATCGCAGATGGGAGCCGTTCTTCTGCACTGCCAGACGATAGCATTGTACACGGGCTTGCCGGTGGCCTTATCCCAGACGATGGTCGTCTCGCGCTGGTTTGTTATGCCGATACCGGCTATATCCGTCGGTGAAAGCTCACTTTTTTCAAATGCCTCTGCGAGAGCGCGAAGCTGGGTCTCCAATATGACCATAGGGTCGTGCTCGACCCAGCCGGGCTTTGGATATATCTGCGGGAATGGGTACTGCGCTATCGTAACGGGCACACCCTTTGCATCGAAAACTATTGCTCTTGAGCTCGTCGTCCCCTGATCGAGCGCAACAACATAACCGTTCATTTTATTACCTCCGTTGCATTTTGTTGCATTTTCTCGTAATTATGCTATAATTAATATAACATATACGGAGGGGATTTACCATGCCAAGTTTCAACGATTTTTATTTTAATTCGAGCACAGGGAAAAACCGCATTCATGTTCGCCGCTGCATTCCTGACGGGGATGTGAGAGGCGTTGTTCAGATCATGCACGGCATTGCCGAGCACATCAACAGATATGATGATTTCATGGCATTTCTCGCGTCCAACGGCTTCGTCGTCGCCGGTACGGATCATCTCGGCCACGGTCAGAGCATTGAAAGCGAGGAGCAGAAGGGCTTCTTTGCCGAGGAAAACGGCTGGGACTACATTATAAAAGACGAGGAGATACTCCGCCTTGCCATGCGCAACACATACCCCGGCGTTCCCTTTATCCTGTTCGGGCACAGCATGGGAAGCTTCATGGCACGAACTCATCTTATCCGCTATCCTGGCGCATTTGACGCGGCAATAATAAGCGGCACGGGCAATCAGGGCGCGGCGCTCGTTTCCGGCGGTCTTTTCATGGGCAATCTTGTGACCTCGCTGAAGGGCGCGCATCACTACAGCAAGTTCCTCAACAACCTCGCCTTCGGCAGCTACAACAAGATATACGACAATCCCCGCACGGAGTACGACTGGCTCACAAGGAACACCGAGGCCGTCGATAAGTATATCGCCGATCCTCTCTGCGGCTTTATCCCATCATGCAGCCTGTTCAGGGATATGATGACCGGCGTTAAGTTCATCACGAACGTCGATAATCTCAAGGCCATGAAAAAGGACATGCCCGTTTACTTTATGTCCGGCGATAAGGATCCCGTCGGCGAGTGCGGCAAGGGCGTAAAGCTTGCGTATGAGAATTTCAAGAAGGCCGGCATGAAGGATGTTACCATCAAGCTGTACAAGGATGGCCGCCATGAGATGCTCAACGAGTTAAACAGCGATGAGGTCTACACCGATATTCTCAACTGGATAAACAGCAAAATTTGATATTCAAGCACGAAAAACTCCTGTCGGTGACAGGAGTTTTTTCATATCATCAGTTTCTCATTTCGCGGTTGCGCAGGAAGTTCATCATGCCGTCCTGCATGGTATCAAGCTTTGTAAGGAGCTTTCCGGCACCGTGGGCGGCGCAGGCAAGAGGATCGTCAACGATCATCGTTCTTATATGCGTGCTGTCCTCCAGCATACGGTCGATGCCGTAGAGAAGGCTGCCGCCGCCTGAGAGGATCATGCCGTTCACTCCGAGGTCGCCGATAAGCTCGGGAGGCGTGCGTTCAAGCACGGCATGCACATTTTCGAGAATAAGGCGGGCAGGCTCACGCAGAACATCGACAAGCTCCTCGGCGGTAACGCTGACGGTCTTGGGCAGACCCTTTATGAGGTCGCGTCCCTTGACCTCCATGCTCTCGGGCGCGTCCGTGCGCGGATACAGACCGCCGATGTTTATCTTCACCTCTTCGGCTGTCATTGCGCCGATGAGCATATTGTGCTTTTTCTTGATGTAGCGGATGATAGCCTCGTCAAAGGTGCTGCCGGCGGTCTTTATCGACTCGCACTCGGCAACGCCGCCCATGGATACGACCGCGATCTCGGTGGTACCGCCGCCGATATCGACGACCATGTGGCCGTCGGGCTTTTTTATATCCACGCCCGCGCCGATGGCAGTGGCAACGGCAGTCTCAACGAGGTACACCCTCCGCGCTCCGGCCTCGATAGCCGCGTCTATGACGGCGCGCTCCTCAACGCCCGTTATGCTGCTTGGAACGCACATGAGTATCCTCGGCTTAAAAAGGCTGAAGGAGGTTATTCTGCTGACGAGCTCGCGCAGCATGAGCGCGGACATATCGTAATCGGATATTACTCCTGCTCTTATCGGATGGATGGCAACGACATTTGCCGGAGTGCGGCCAAGCGTTTTCTTCGCGTCCTCGCCGATCTTCAGCATCTTGTCCCTGACCTTATCCACCGCGACGACCGTCGGCTCGCGCAGCACAAGCCCCTTGCCCTGAGAGAACACAAGAGTGTTCGACGTTCCCATATCAACTGCTATATCTCTTTCATATATGACCATACAATGCTCCGATCTGCCGCAAAGCAGCTTCGCGGCAAGGTTTTTTATGTGATTTTATCCAATTATGCTAATCTTCATGCCTTGCAAGAGCGGCTGTGCAAACAGTCTTTGCCCCCGCCTTGCGGAGGATCCTTGCCGCCTCGCTCATCGTAGAGCCTGTCGTTACGACATCATCGACAAGCAGAATGCGCAGACCCGAGACCTCGGCATTATCGCACAGAGCGTAAACTCCGGCGACATTCTCCCGCCGCTGAGCCGCCGTGCGCGTGAGTGACTGCGCACCGTTGTCTTTTATCTTCTGCAAAAGCTGTCTGCACGGCAGGCCTGTGTTCTTTGAAATTTCCTCGGCTATGAGCCGCGCCTGATCGTAGCCTCTGCGCCGCAGACGCTTCTTACTGAGCGGTATCCATGATATCACATCTATACCGCCGCAATCAAGATTATTTTCGACACATTCGGACATCATAAGCCCGTAACGCCTGCTGTAGGCCGCGCAGCCGCCGAATTTATAGCGGTGCACCGAGGCGCGGACATCATCCTTGTAGTACAGCGGCGAGACGCACTTATCCACGAAGGGAAAGCGCTGCACCATACTGTCGCCCTTTGTGTACGGCAGCTTTTCGGCGCACTCGCGGCAGATATCCGTATCTCTGAGCACGCTTCCGCAGAAAACGCATTTCCATGGGTACAGCAGATGTATTATAAAGTCAGCTATTTTCATCGGCAAGCCTTATCCGCAGCGCACTGTAGCGGCGCGACTGCTTGTGGTTGTCTATCATGCGGTGGGCAACGCTGTCGTCGCCGACCATGATAAGCAGCTCCTTTGCGCGGGTCACGGCGGTGTACAGCACTCCTCGCGTGAGCAGCATCTGAGCTACGGGATTCAGGGAGAGTATGACCGCCCTGTACTCGCTGCCCTGCGATTTATGCACAGTCAGCGCCCATGCGTGCTCAAGCTCGTTTAACATTTCAAAGCCGTAGAGCGCTATCTTATCGTCATAATCGACCTTCAGGTACTCTGAGGCCGTGTCTATCTCGACAATAGTTCCGATATCTCCGTTATAAATGCCCATGCCGGACTTGCCGAGCCTGTCCTTCCACGCGATATCGTAGTTGTTTTTTATCTGAATGACCCTGTCGCCGGTACGGAAAACCGTTTCGCCGAAGAGCTTTTCCTTTTTCTTTTCATCGGGCGGATTGAGCGCCGCCTGAAGCCGCTTGTTGAGATTCACGGTGCCCGTTTCTCCCTTGCGGCTGGGTGAGAGCACCTGTATCTGATTTGCCGGTATCTTCATATTTTCCGGCAGCCGTCTCTTGCACAGCTCGACTATAGTATCGACGCATGAGCCGCCCTGCATTCTCCGCAGGCGGAAGAAATCTCCGCTGTTTTCATTGAAATCAGGGTGCTCTCCCCTGTTTATCATATGCGCATTGCGCACGATGCGGCTGTCGGCCTTCTGGCGGAATATCTCCGTAAGGCGCACGGTCGGTACAACTCCGCTGCGTATGATATCGGAAAACACGCTGCCCGGACCTACCGATGGGAGCTGGTCGGCATCGCCGACGAGCAGGATGCGGCAGTCTGACCTGAGTGCCTTTAGTATCGCGTGCATAAGCGTTATGTCAACCATAGAGCACTCGTCTATGATAAGTGCGCCGCAGTCAAGCTTATTCTCCTCGTCCTTGGCGAACACGACGGTATCTCCGTCCTCGGACATTTTTGCGCCGAGCATGCGGTGGATGGTCGAGGCCTCCATGCCGCACAGCTCGCTCATTCGCTTTGCTGCGCGCCCTGTGGGAGCTGCAAGATACGTCTCGAGCTCCAGCTCGTCGTACAGAGCGAGCACCGCTTTAAGGATCGTGGTTTTGCCCGTACCCGGACCGCCGGTTATGACGAGTATGCGGCTTTGGGCGGCAAGCGCTATCGCCTCGCGCTGCATGGGCGCATATTCTATGCCGTTTGCGCTTTCAAGGCGGGATATGATAGACGTTATGTCAACCTTTTTGTTGTCATTTGCCCTGCACATGTTCTTTATGCGCTTTGCCGTGTACGTTTCAGCCTCATAAAGCGGCGCGAGATAGCAGGCATCAAGCCCCGCCACAGTACAGCAGACAAGCTCCCCCGTTTCCGTGAGCTTATCTACCGCATCCTCGGCAAGCGAGGGCTCAACGCCTATAAGCTGTGCGGTGGCGGCGGTGAGCTTTCCTCGTGGGATAAAGCAGTGCCCGTTGCCGGAATTGTGCATAAGCTCGAATACGACGGCGGCGCAGACGCGGTTTAGGCTGTCCCCGTCAAGGCCGAGCGCCAGCGCCAGAGAGTCAGCTTCGGCAAAGCTTGCGCCGATATGAGCCGACGATAGTATGTACGGGTTTTCATGCACTACCTCGATAGCGGAGTTGCCGTAGAATTTGAACATGCGCAGGGCAAACACCGGCTGTATGCCGTATGAGCACAGAAATTCGGTAAGGCGGCGCACTCCGGCCTGCTTTTTGAAGCCGGCGCTTATGTCCTTTGCCTTGGCTGAGCTTATACCCTTTATCTCCGCAAGCTTATCCGGCTGCATCTCAAGAACGTCCAGCGACCTGTCGCCGAAGCGGTCAACGATGAGCGCCGCCGTCGCCGGACCTACGCCGCGCACCGTACCTCCGGCGAGGTATTCGTAAATGGCCTCCGCCGAGGTCGGCAGCATGCGGTTGCACTGCTCGATCTTGAACTGCCTGCCGTGCTGAGCGTGGGTCATCCATGTGCCCTCTGCCGATATCATCTCGCCCGGCGCAACATAGGGCAGGCAGCCGACAGCTGTGGTCGTCTCGCCGTCATCGAGTTCGAGCTTCACAACGCCGTAGCCGTTCTCGTCGTTTCTGAATATGACTGCCGAGACTGTTCCGTTAATTTCGCTTAATTCCTGCATCGTCAAATGATCCCTCTGTGTAATCTATGCATCTGTACTGCGCGGCAAAGCGCCGCAGCACGCTGCGTGTTTCTTCGTCAATGTTCTCTGTTTTTATAGCTATGTCTGCCCGAAGTGTTCCGCTTTCACGCAGCCAGATAAGACTGCGCAGCGTGTACTCTATCGTCGGCTCTGCGCCGTGTATGCGCAGTATAAGCTCTGCGTCCGTGTTCCTGCCGAGCCTGACGGGTGTGAGCAGCAGCCCCTTGACAGACCATATGATCAGCCACAGCACTGCCGCCGCTGCAAAGCCCACGGCAATATACATTGTCATTGCATCCCCTCCCGTATCATTTTACGGCAAGGGATCGTCTTTTGTTAAAGTATCTTTTTCAGGAACTGTCCGGTATAGCTTTCCCCGCAGGCGGCGCATTCCTCGGGAGTTCCTGCAAACACGAGCGTTCCGCCGCCGTCGCCGCCCTCTGGACCGAGGTCAATGATGTAATCGGCGGTTTTTATAACGTCAAGATTATGCTCGATTATGACGACGGTGTTGCCCGCGTCGGCAAGCTTTCCGATTATGCTCAGGAGCTTGTGAACATCGGCCATGTGCAGGCCGGTGGTCGGCTCATCGAGGATATACAGCGTTGAGCCCGTGCTGCGGCGCGAAAGCTCGGCGGCAAGCTTCACACGCTGCGCCTCGCCGCCGGAGAGCGTAGTGCTCGACTGGCCGAGCCGGACATAGCCGAGACCGACCTCGTACAGCGTATCGAGCTTTGCCTTGAGCTTGGGCAGGTTCTCAAAAAACGTACAGGCCTCCTCGACCGTCATGTCCAGAACCTCGCTTATATTCTTGCCCTTATAGCGAACCTCGAGAGTTTCGCGGTTGTAGCGCTTGCCCTTGCACACATCGCAGGGAACATACACATCGGGCAGGAAGTGCATTTCTATCTTCTGTACACCGTCGCCCTTGCAGGCCTCGCAGCGCCCTCCCTTGACGTTGAAGGAAAATCTGCCGGAGCTGTAGCCGCGCAGACGCGCATCCTCCGTCGAGGCAAACAGCTCACGGATATCGTTGAACAGCCCCGTATACGTCGCGGGATTTGAGCGCGGCGTTCTTCCGATGGGGCTCTGGTCAATGTCTATGACCTTGTCGATATCGTCAATGCCGCTTATTCCTGCGCATTTGCCGGGCTTTAGCTTTGCGCGGTTTTTCTTCAGAGCCAGAGTCTTATAGAGTATCTCGTTGACGAGGCTCGACTTTCCGCTGCCGGATACGCCCGTTACGCAGGTGATCACGCCCTTGGGGATCTCGACATCTATGCCCTTGAGATTATGCTCGGCAGCGCCGCTTATATTTATAAAGCCCTTTACGGGCGCACGGCGCTCAGACGGTACGGGGATCTTTCTTCTGCCGCTGAGATACTGCCCCGTAAGCGACTCGGGGCAGGCGCAGATATCCTCAACAGTGCCCGCAGCTACGACCTGCCCGCCGTGTACGCCCGCTCCGGGGCCTATATCGACGATGAAGTCTGCCTCACGCATCGTTTCCTCATCGTGCTCAACGACGATTAGCGTATTGCCCAAGTCGCGCAGATCCATGAGCGTTTTCAGCAGCTTTTCGTTATCGCGCTGGTGCAGACCGATGCTCGGCTCATCGAGGATGTACAGCACACCCGTGAGCGATGCGCCTATCTGCGTTGCAAGCCTTATACGCTGGCTCTCTCCGCCCGAGAGCGTCGCCGCGCCGCGTGAAAGGCTCAGGTATTGCAGGCCGACATTTTTCAGAAAGCCGAGGCGCGATTTTATCTCCTTTATAATTCTGTCGGCAATTATATGCTCCTTTTCGCTCAGCTCCAGACCGTCCACGAAATCCATCGCCTCGGTAACGGACATATCGCCCATCTGCGCGATATTTATGCCGCCGACCGTGACTGCAAGCGCTTCCTTTCTCAGCCGCTGACCGCGGCACTCGGGACAGGTGACCTCTGCCATGCACTCCTCTATCTCGGCGCGCATGGCAGGGCTTTGAGTTTCAAAATAGCGCCGCTCGAGGTTTTTGCATATGCCCTCAAAGGGGCGTGAAAATTTTCCGGCGAAGGAGCTGTTTTTCCTCTCGCGTTCATAGCTGAGGTCGAGCTTTTCGCCCTTGCTGCCGTAAAGCAGGATATTCTTTACTCCCTCGGGCAGCTCCGATATCGGAGTGTCGAGCGTAAAGCCGTATTTTGCGGCAAGGGCATTATAGTACATTGCCGCTATCGACTCAGCGCCCGAGCCCCAGCCCGTGGCCTTGACAGCGCCGCCGTTTATGCTCAGGCTGTCATCCGGTATGACAAGGTCGGGATCGACGAGAAGCTGCATGCCGAGGCCGTCGCATTTCGGACACGCGCCGTAGGGCGTGTTGAACGAGAACATGCGCGGCGTGAGCTCCTCGATGGATATGCCACAGTCGGGGCAGGCATAGTTCTGTGAAAAGAGTATCTGCCTTCCCTCTCCGACTATGTCGGCTATCACAAGACCTGCGGCGAGCGAGGCCGCCGTTTCAACGGAATCGGCAAGACGGCGCATGATGCCGTCCTTTATGACGACGCGGTCTACAACGATCTCAATGCTGTGTTTTTTATTCTTGTCAAGCTTTATTTCCTCGGAAAGCTCGTACATGCTGCCGTCAACGCGCACGCGGACATAGCCCGAGCGCCGCGCATCCTCGAACACCTTGACGTATTCGCCCTTGCGGGCGCGGACGACCGGCGCAAGGATCATGAGCTTCGTGCCCTCCGGCAGGAGCATGAGCTGGTCTATTATCTGGTCTATCGTCTGCTGGCGTATCTCCTTGCCGCATTTGGGGCAGTGCGGCCTGCCTATGCGCGCCCAGAGCAGGCGCATGTAATCGTATATCTCCGTGACCGTTCCGACAGTCGAGCGCGGATTGCGCGAGCCGGTCTTCTGGTCGATGGATATGGCCGGTGATAGCCCCTGAATGTAATCGAGGTCGGGCTTGTCCATCTGTCCGAGAAACTGCCTTGCGTAGGACGAGAGGCTCTCGACATATCTGCGCTGTCCCTCGGCATAGATCGTATCAAAGGCAAGGCTGGATTTGCCGCTGCCGGACACGCCCGTCATGACAACGAGCTTGTTTCTGGGTATCTCTATATCAATATTCTTGAGGTTATTGGCTCTTGCGCCCTTTATTTTAATGTAATCGGTCATCTGTCAGTTGTTCTCGCTTATAATATCTGCAAATTTTGCGCGCACAAGCGCTGCAAGGTCATTCGGGTCAAGCTCGACCTGATAGCCTATCCTGCCGGCGCTGACCATGATAGTCGGCCTATCCTGTGCGCTTATATCTATAAAGGTCTTGTACAGCTTTTTCATGCCTATCGGCGAGCAGCCGCCGCGCACATAGCCCGTGAGCGCGTTTATCTCGCTGACGTGGATCATCGCTATCGACTTCTCCCCCGCTGCCTTTGCCGCCTTCTTAAGGTCGAGCTCACAGTTCACCGGCACGTCAAAGACATATATGCTCTTGCTCGCGCCGCGTGCAACGAGAGTCTTGAACACCTGCGCGGGATCCAGACCGCATATTCTTGCTACCGTCGCACCGTCAACTGCATCGTCGCCGTGCGGGTATTCGTGCGGCGTATATTTTATTTTTTTCTGCTCAAGCAGACGCATGACGTTTGTTTTCTGTTCTTTCATTTCAAATCGCTCCGTCTATTACGCATAATAGATTATTATACCGCGAAATCATTTATCTTTCAATATCTAATGAAATGAAAAGGACTTCCGAATTGCTTCGGAAGTCCGTGGTTTTAGTACACTCAATTTTTCTGGAATCTTGCCAGCAGGTTTTCCGTGCTGCCGTCAAGGATCTTGATGTAACGCTCTCTGTCGTGCTCGTCGAGCGGGGGCATTCCCATGTCAAACCACTGGGATATCCAGCCGATCACGGCGTTTACATAGAACTCGCACACAAATTCAAGATCAGACCACTCGATTGTCTTGCCCTCGGCGCAGATGACCGCAAAGCCGTGCACGCAGTAGTGCAGACGACCCTTGAAATACTTCAGCAGATACGCACGGTTCTGCGAATTGAAGATATTCAGAACGAAGGTGCGGTTATCCTCAAGATACTGGAACCACTCAATAACGTCCTCGCGCCATTTATCGTAAAGTATCTCATGAGGAAGTGCCTTATTCGTGTCCTCCTCGAATACCCACTCGAGCAGATCGTAAACATCGTCAAAGTGGTAGTAGAACGTCTGACGGTTTACGCCGCATTCCTCGACAAGGTCTTTCACGGTGATCTTATCAATAGGCTTTACCGAAAGCATCTTTTTCAGGGCATTGCCCAGAGCTTCTTTTGTTGAGCTTGCCATTTAAAATTACCTCTTTCTCTATGACACCCCTATGTCATATTATATTTTAGCAACACTATATCACAAGTTCAGAAAAAAAGATAGATAAATATTTATTTTTTTGTCGAAATGTGCTTATATATAAATACCAATTTATCTTTTGAGGTCTTACGATGGATAAAATCGGAACAGAACGCGGCAGATTTGCCCCCAGTCCGAGCGGTCAGCTCCATATGGGAAACTTAGCGTCATGCCTTCTGGCATGGCTGGACGCACGCAGCGCCGGTGCAGGACTCGTGTTCCGCATGGAGGATCTTGATCCTGAGCGCAGCAGCCGCCGGAGCGAGGACAGCATTTTTGCGTCCCTGAGGGCGCTCGGCCTTGACTGGGACGAGGGCTACCCCTGCGAGGGCTATTCACAGAGCGGACGGAGCGGTAAATACGACGAGGCATTTGAGCTGCTGCTCCGGCGCGGCCTGCTCTACCCCTGCTATTGCAGCCGCAGCGAGCGGCTTGCTGCCTCCGCTCCGCATCCCGGTGAGTCAAGACGTGATACCGGATGCAGATGCCGGCATCTCAGCGCAGTGCAGCGGCAGGAGCTTGAGCGCTCCGGCAGAAAAGCTGCGTGGAAGATAAAGATCCCCGATGAGACGATAGTCTTCCGCGACGGACATTACGGCAAGTTTTCCGAAAATCTTGCCGACGGCGGCGATTTTATTATAAAGCGCTCGGACGGCGTATATGCATATCAGCTTGCCGTTTCGTTCGACGACATGGATATGGGCATAAGCCGCGTCGTGCGCGGACGCGATCTGCTGCCATCCACGGCAAAGCAGATATGGCTGATACAAACGCTCGGCGGCACTGCGCCGCTGTATTATCACGCGCCGCTCATCTTAGGCTCTGACGGCAGGAAGCTTTCAAAGCGCTGCGGCGATCTCGGCGCGGAGGCGCTGCTCAAAAGATATTCGCCCGAGGAGCTGATCGGATGCCTTGCAGGAGCACTCGGCATATCTGACGGCAGACCCATGAGCGCCGCGGAGCTTTTAAGCTCCTTCGACTGGGAAAAGGTCAAAAAAGACGATATTTTGGTTTAAAAATCGTGTATCTTCACGCGCTTGCCCATCTTTTGCAGGTTCTGCGAAAGCTCCTTGAGTATCTGCATCTTGACGTTGAAGTTTATGGGCAGGCCGTCGTGCGCGGGGTTTGCCGCATGGCCGATGAACATATTTATGTCCGTGGCCTCCTCAAAAAGTATGTGCGCCGCAAGCGATGCTCCGTCTTTTTTATAATACCAGTTTTCAAAGCTGCGGTTATCGGCGAGATAGTCCTTTGAATATGCCAGAACACGGTCTACCGTTATAATTCCCTCGGTCGCAAGGTCTACGCCCTGAATGTGCGATATTGGCGGTATTTCCTTATCAGGCGTTGAGTAATCGGTCTGCACGGTCGCGTGGAGATACTCCGCCGCGATCTTCGAGGTCGTGCCGCCGCAGACGATGTGCTTGCCCTCCTTGGCAAAAAACAGCGCCATCATGCGGTGGTTGTCGCTCATGTTCTTCGGCGGGCCGACCGCGATATTGACGGTCTGGCGCTGGCGTATCTTCACTATGCAGGCCGTCGCATCGTCAAAGGGCTTATAGCCGTAGAGCTTGTTGACCTCCTCCATGAGAATATTCGTAAGCACGTTGGCGGTCAGTCCTGAATCACTGAGCGGTCCCATGAACTCGGCAAGAGCCGCTCTGTCCCACGAGGTGTTGAGCACACCGTTATCGCTGGCATAGAGCATACCGTCGGACAGGGCGATAAACAGGTCGCCGTCCTCAAGCTCAAGGCTTGAGCGGTAGATGGTCTTCTCTCCTATCGTTACCGTCGATAGCGGAAACTCATACAGCTGCTCGCCGCGTATCAGTATCACATTCGGGTTTTCGTACTGGATTATATCCGCATGCGTTTCGTTTTCAAGCCTTATTATCGTGAAGGTCGAAAACGCGGTTTTTCGCTCGGAGCATATTGGCAGCGTGTCGGCAATGGTCTCGACCGCGTCGCGTATATCCAAGCCCGCGGCGAGCATAGTCGATATTATGGTCGAGGTGAGCGTTGACAGGATACTGGCCTTAACGCCGCTGCCGAGACCGTCGGCAAGAACGATGATGGTCGAGTTTTCGTTCTCGGCGATCTCTACATGGTCGCCGCACAGCTGCTCGCCGTGATGGTTAAGGCTCATGTACGCTATCTCGCTGCAAAGATTATTCTTCTTCAAGGCTCAGCGACTCCTTCAGTCTCGTCAGGGCTATCTTCGTCTCAGCCGTGGTCTCGCCGAGAAGCGAGGCTATCTCCTGAACTATGCGCATCTGATTTTCAATGACGTTGTTTGTTATCTCAGCTGTCTGCTGGCTCAGCGCCTTACGGCGGCGAGCCTCCTCCTCTTCCTCGGTCACGTCGGAAATGATGTCGATAAGTATCTTCGACGAGCGGTCGTAAACTATGGTCTGCTCGAAATATTTCTCATAGTCGGAGAAATATCCGCGCAGCTTTTTTACGGTTTTGCCGGTTTCAAGGCAGGTAAAAAACGGCGCGGTGTCAAGCACTCTCACGACGCTGTCGCCGAGAATATCCGATTCGTGGCTGATGTTGAGCATTTGCAGCGCCGTGCGGTTGAGCTGCTGAACCTCCAGATCCTCGTTGACGACAACGACGCCGCTGGGCATGTTATTGAGTATCTTATTGCTGAAGCGCTCAGCTCTGTCCATGATAAAGGGCAGGCACATGCTGTAGTCGGCCTTGCCGCGGTAGATGGCGATCGCCTTGTCGCGGCAGGAGTTGTAGCCGCAGGAGCCGCAGTTGAGCTCGTCGCCCTTTGTGTTCTTTCCGAGCTTTGAGAGTATGGCGCGTATCTCCGTCTCGTTAGGAGTATCCTTGCTCACGGGTGTTCCGATATACTGCGTCGCGAGCTTTTCCGGCTCCGGCTGCGGAACGTCAAAATCCTCCTTCCCTACATGACTCCACACCGAGTAGATATGCCGTATCGGGGAGTTTATGTACTTTTCCATGATAGGCCCGTCAATGCAGCTTCCGTCGCACATGGCAAGCTCTATAAAGCACTTGTGTATATTGCCGCTTTTCAGGTCGTTGAGCGCGTTCATGCAGTTTTTCGGACCGTTTGTCGCAATGCACTGATAGCCCGTGTCGGGGATATCCATGCTTTTTATGATGCCGCCCGTTACGGGGAAGCTGCGTGCGCGTCCCTTGAAGCTTTCGCCGAACTCATGCTCGATCTCGATGCCTGCCGACAGGCGCATCTGGTCAAATTCCTCGAATGTGAGCACCGCGTCCACGCACGTTCCCTCATATTCCTGCTTTTTTGCAACGCAGGGTCCTATGAAAACGACCTTCGCCTCCGGCATCCTCCGCTTTATATCCATTGCGTGAGCTATCATGGGCGACACTACCGGCGCAAGATACTGCCGCAGCTCGGGAAAATGCTTTTCCACGAGCAGGTTAAGCGACGCGCAGGCAGAGGTAATGATGACATCCTGCTTTGCCTCCCTGAGCATACGCTCGTACTCGCGCTTTACGATCGTCGCGCCTATGGCCGTCTCCTCAGCATCGGTAAAGCCGAGCTCCATGAGCGCCTTGCGCATCGAGTTTGAGCCGCAGCCCTCCCAGCAGGCATAAAACGACGGGTCAAAGCTTGCAATGACGGGAGCGCTGCCGTGCAGCATGACGCTTACGCGCTCGCGGTCGTCGATTATCTCCTTTGCCTCCTGTGGGCACACGACAAAGCACTGACCGCAAAGTACGCACTCGTCGCTTATGATGTGCGCCTGATGTCCCGTGAAGCGAATTGATTTGACCGGACACTTTCTTATGCATCTGTGACAGTTCTTGCAGTTTGATTTTTTAAGGTTGAGCACACTGGGCACAGCAGCCACCTCCTGTTGATCTTCACTGTGTTTTTACACCTTACATGGAACAGTATAACATAAACACACTCTTGCGGCAAGGCATATTAAGGTGTATAATCCATAAAGGTGATGAATGATGCTTCAGGAAGCAATAATAACTAATATCCGTGATGACGGCCTTGCCGAGGTCGTTGTTGAACGCCTCGGTATATGCGGAGGCGATTGCAGTGAGTGCGGAGAATGCCGCTATGAAAATCTTATGAAGTCTGTCGTGCGCAATCCCATAGGTGCGCACCGCGGCCAGCATGTCATGATACAAACGCCTACAAAGGGCGTTGTTAAGGGTGCGCTTGCGATATATATTCTGCCGCTCGTGATGCTCTTTGCCGGCTACCTTATAGCCGACGCGCTCTCACTCAGTGAAGCAGTCTGCATTATCGCTGCCTTTGCAGCTGCCGTTCTCGGCCTTGTCATAGCTGCGGTCATAAGTCGCGCCCGCCACAGCGCAGACCCCACTCCGTCGAAAATAATAAGCGTAATAGAGGATTGAAAAACCGTCCACGGGACGGTTTTTTATATATCTTCATATATTTTTCGGGAGCTTGGCGTAGTAGCAGCGCAGGGGGCGCTGCTCTGCGCCCATGAGACAGTAGTTGCATCCGATGCATTTTGCCTCCCGCTGTACGCCGTCGCGCAGCTTGTTTACTATATTGGCCTCACAGATGAAGGCTCTGGACATGGATACGAAGTCCGCTCTTTCGTTTTCGATAACGTCGCGTATCTCTGCGTCCGAGCGTATACCGCCGCAGACGATGACGGGAATCGAAACCGCCGCCTTTATTTTTTCCGCTGCCACGACATTATAGGCTCTGTAGGGCTTCGGGCTTGCAAAGAGCATTTTCATGAACGGACGCATGACAGGCCATGTGAACCTCGGCAGAATTTCAAAGCGGAAATTATCGCGGCACATGATGGGATACGGGAAGCCGCCGCGAGACATGTTGAAGCCTTCGCTTGCCCGTCCGCAGGATACCTCTATGGCATCCACGCCCGCCGTCTGCATAAGACGCGCTATCTTCGCCGCTTCATCGATCTTCAGTCCGTCGCGGTCACGCTCGGATGAGCTCATTTTCACAATGATCGGGAAGGAGCCCGCCTTTTCGCGTGTGCGGCGCATGATCTCGTCTATTATACGGAAGCGATTTTCCGTGCTGCCGCCCCATTTATCGCGGCGCTTGTTCGTGTGCGGCGAGAGGAACTCATGCAGCAGGTAGCCGTGCGCACAGTGAAGCTGCACACCGTCAAAGCCCGCCTTTTTCGCTCGCAGCGCAGCCTCGGCAAAATCGTCGGCTATCCTCAGTATCTCGCGGCTCGTGAGCCTGTGGGGAACATTCTCCCAATAGAGAAAATCGCGTATCGGCGAGGGAGCAACAGTCCTCTCGCCGGTTATTTTTCTGCGCGTCTGACGGCCCGAATGCGCGATCTGAGCAAATATAGGCGTGCCGAGAGCGTGGACACGCTCCGTAACGCGCCGCCACGCAGGTATCAGCTCGTCGGAGTCGAGCATCGTCATGCGGTACAGCGGGCATTTGCCCTGCTGAGAGATGCCCATGTAGCCCGTGATAATCAGCCCCGCGCCGCCTCTTGCATAGTTTTCGTAGGTCTTTATAAGCTGCTCCGAGGGAACTCCGCGCTCATCGGCCATGCCCTCGTGCGTTGCCGAGCGTATGATGCGCGTCGGAAGCTCTGTCTCGCCGAGCTTCGCGGGCTTGTACGGATCAATGGTCTTATTCATAGTATCATTCTCCTCTCTTTTCTTTTGATTATATCAAAAAGTTTTGCTTTTGCGCAATATCTGTGGTAGTATATTAAATCGTGTGAAAAAATATTTGGAGAGACGCATATATGGCTGATATGAGAAAGGAAATTGAGCGGCGCAGGACATTTGCGATAATCTCGCACCCCGACGCCGGTAAAACAACGCTTACGGAAAAGTTGCTGCTCTACGGCGGGGCGATACAGCTCGCCGGCTCTGTCAAGGGCAAGGCTACGGCGCGGCACGCCGTGTCCGACTGGATGGAGCTTGAAAAGCAGCGCGGAATATCAATAAGCTCATCGGTAATGCAGTTTGAGTATAACGGCTACTGCATAAACATTCTCGACACTCCCGGACATCAGGACTTTTCCGAGGACACCTACCGCACCCTTATGGCTGCCGACAGCGCCGTCATGGTCATCGACGCGGCAAAGGGCATCGAGCCGCAGACGCGCAAGCTCTTCAAGATCTGCGCAATGCGCAATATACCCATTTTCACCTTCATAAACAAGCTCGACCGCGAGGCGCGAAGCCCGTATGAGCTCATGGAGGAGCTCGAGCAGGAGTTCGGCATCGGCACATATCCGATGAACTGGCCGATAGGCTGCGGCATCGACTTCAAGGGCGTGTACGACCGAGAAAAGCGCGAGATACTCGCCTTCAACGAGTTCCACCGCGGTCAGGATAAGATAAAGGCCATCGAGTGCAGCCTTGACGATGTTGAAACGCTCGACGGGCTTATCGGCGAAAAGCTGCGCCGGACGCTGTGCGACGACGTTGAGCTTTTGGACGGCGCAGGCTATGAGTTTGACATTGCTCAGGTGCGCGACGGCAAGCTCAGCCCCGTGTTCTTCGGCTCGGCGCTCAACAACTTCGGCATCGAGCCGTTCCTTGAAAGCTTCCTTGACATGACCATGCCTCCCCTGCCGCGAAGAGCCGGTGACGAGATCGTTGATCCCTTTAACGACAAGTTCTCGGCCTTTGTGTTCAAGATACAGGCAAACATGAACAAGGCTCACCGCGACAGAATAGCCTTCATGCGCATATGCTCTGGAAAGTTTGAGCGAGACAGGGAATATTACCACGTTCAGGGCGGCAAGGCCATACGCCTTGCGCAGCCGCAGCAGCTCATGGCGCAGGAGCGCGCAATAATAAACGAAGCCTACGCGGGCGATATAATCGGCGTGTTTGACCCCGGCATATTCTCCATCGGCGACACGATATGCGATAAGGGCATGAAGGTAGAGTTTGAGGGCATACCGACCTTCGCGCCGGAGATCTTCGCAGGCGTTGAGCGTATAGACACGATGAAGCGCAAGCAGTTTGAAAAGGGCATCATGCAGATAGCTCAGGAGGGCGCGATACAGATCTTCCACGAGCCGTACACCGGCGTTGAGGAGATCATCGTCGGCGTTGTCGGCATACTTCAGCTCGAGGTGCTCGAATACAGGCTCAAGAACGAGTACGGCGTTGATGTGCGCCGCCGCAGCATGCCCTACGAGGTCGTGCGCTGGATAGACAACGAGGAGCTCAACCCCAACGATCTCAATCTCACGAGCGACACCAAGTGGGTTCAGGATTTCCGCGGAAACAATCTTCTGCTGTTCACCTCCGAGTGGTGCGTCAACTGGGCGCTCACGAAAAACCCCTGCCTTGAGCTCCGTGAGTTCAATAAGGATTAATAACGTAACGGGCAAAAAATCACCGCAGGATTTATCCTGCGGTGAAAATTGGGGCTTGTCAAGAGACTGCTCAGGGTGTAAAATAAGCAATGCAGTCGTGCAGCAAGGCGCGATGAGCGCCGCTTGATTTTCAGCGGCTTCAGGCTTTTTCAAAGCCTTCCGTGCGGATGTCGTCTAATGGCAGGGCATCGGCTTCCCAAGCCGATAGCGCGGGTTCGATTCCCGTCATCCGCTCCATAAGATAGGATGGTCGCAGCAATGTGACATTAATGATCAAGTCAACTGTTTTCGGTTGACTTTTTTTATATTTATTTTCTGCCTATTCTTGTCAGAAATCGCACTCCGTATTCAACGGCTAAAACGAACAGATAAAATCCCGACCATACAGCCATGCTTATTAATTTTACATCTGCCGTATTTTCTGCTCCGCTTCCATCAACTTTTCTGAGAAATAAAAACACGCTGATGCCTAAAAATAAGATAAGCTGAACTGCTTGTAAGGTTCTCCACTTATTGTTTTTCATGCTATTACCCTCTCAAGAAACTACTGCAAATCAGGAAACCCCGCAGTTTCAGTAACTGCGGGATTTCCTTGCTTATAAGTGCTTTGCGCGGCTTGTGGGCACGCTCAGTTCCTGCCGGGGACGGTGAATATGCCGGACTCGACGAGCTCCTGAAGACCCTTGTGCGATTCGTACATGACGAGAAGTCTGCTTTCGATGACAGCCCATTTCTCCTCTATCTCGGCATCGGCTGCCGTGAGGCGCTTTGCAGCAACGTCCTCGGCCTCGGCGATTATCTGCTCTGCCTGCTTCTGGACATCGGCGAAAAGCTCCTCGGCCTCTTCATCGCGCCGCTTCATGTTTTCAAGATATGTATCGACCGTGAGCTGCGCCGCCTCGAACAGGCCGCTGACCTTTGCTGATGCCTCGGCAAGGCTTCCGCTCTCGCTTACCTTTATCTCATATCCGTTGAGCTTCGCCTGAAGCTCCTCGACCTGAGCCTTGAGCTTTTCTATCTCCTGCTCCTGATCGTGCATAACCATCATCATTTCATTTTTGGAAAGATTCATAGCTTCGTTTCTCATAGGTCTGCTCCTTAGTCTCTAAAAAGTATTTTATAATATATCATCCCGCGAGGCATATTTCAACACAATTTCGTTAAAAAAGCACAGCCGAGGCTGTGCTTTTTTAAGCAACCGTTGTCCCTCAGTTTA
>CAVDFD010000011.1:0-22106 GCA_963608145.1 Bacteroidaceae bacterium
GCTATTTTTTCTCTTGCCATATTTGCTCCTTCCTTATTCCTTGTCCTTATTCCTTAATCATTTGTTTCATCTTTTTAGTCAGGTCTTTAACATTATATCATACGGATATGTATTAATACAACATTAAATTGACAGATTTTTTGCAATTATTTAAAGGTAGAACTTATCCTCCTTGCGCTCGGAGCAGAGCTTTTTGAGCGTGAGGTGAGCCGTCAGGCGCATAGGAGCCGGAACCCTGCGCGACTCGGTCGAGCACATGGCGACGCATCTCATGCAGCTTATGCACTTGAGGGGATTGGTGGTCATGTGCTTGCCCTTTATGGCGTTTGCCGGACAGTATTTTTCGCAGATGCCGCAGCCGATGCATTCCTTTGATGCAGCCGGATACAGCGGCAGCGGTACGCTCTTTTTCTTAGCGTAGTTCGGGTCGCCGGGCATTTTGACGGGGCTGAAGCTGTCCATGCTCTTGAGCTTTTCAACAAACTCATGGATCTTGGCCTTGTCAGCCGCGTCGGGACGGCCTGCGCCGAACTGCGGGTCGATCGAATGCGGAGCTACGATCTCGCAGCCCGCGACGGTCACGAAGCCGCACTTTGCGGCAAGCTCGCTCATCTCGAGCAGAGCGTCATCCACCGCACGGTTGCCGAAAACGGCCACGGGTACGCAGGGCGTGTTATCGCCGCTTATGATCTTCATGCGGTCATACATCGGCTTTGGTATCCTGCCGCCGTAGACAGGGATGAAGAAGAATGTGAGCGTATCATGGTCTATTGCCGTGTTCATGCTCGGAGTGGTCAGCTCCTGCATGGGAGCGTCGCCAAGCTCCCTGCTGAAGATGTCCGCAACGGCCTTCGTGCCGCCGCAGGGACTGAAGTAGAATATTGCGTATTTCATTGTTTTTCCCTTCCCTTTTTCCTTATATGTATACTTAACTTACCTTTATGCAGTAGGTGCGCATGGCACGTGTGCCGATGACGGCGTAATTGCCGTACATTGCCGGCGAAGCCTCGATATTTCCGCCGAGGTTCATATAGTCGAGCTCCTCGCCCGTTTTTCCGTCGATCAGGAACATGTTAAAGCCTGAGTTGCAGTAGATAAGATAGCCGTTGCCGTCCGAGTCATAGAAATCTACGGGCGAGCTCCAGCTGTACATTGACGTTTCCTTCTCCCAGACCTTTTCGCCTGTGTCCTTTTTGAGCGCAACGAGCGTGCCGGAGCTTGCGCCCGGAGTGCGCGCAACGGGAACGAATATCATGTCCGAGAGCTTGTTCTTGCCGACAGCGATAGTGCCCTGTACGCCGCCGGAGAGATCCTGCACGGTGTAGCAGGTGTAGTCCGTGCGCCAGACTATCTCGCCGGTCTCGGCATCTATCTTGAATATGGGTATCTCCGCCGTTGAGTATGAGCGCCAGCCGTAATGGAAGGAGGTGCTTATGTAAATATAGGGATGCCCGTCCTCTACATCGACGACCGGCGAGCAGTTTGTATCGTCAAGGATATCCTGCACCCACACGAGCTTTAGCGTGTTGAGGTCAAGGCACATGAGGTTGCCGCCGTTATCGGCTAAGAATGCGTAGTTATTGATTATCGCAGCAGAGGACTCGACACCGAGCCAGTACTGGCTGCCGCTGCGCGTTCCGTTATACTTCCACTTGACTATATTGTCCGGATCGACGGACAGCTCGCCCGTCTGCTCGTTGTACTTGGTATTCAGATGAATGATATAAAGTATGCCGTTCTCGCCCGGATAGATGAGCTGGTCGGTATCAGCGCTCACGAGCGGCGAGGAGTCGAACATATGCCAGCCGCGGTTTGCAAAGGTCTCGTTCTGTCCGAACTCGAACATGACGCTGTTGTCGATGAGGTTGACGACCTTGACGCGGGATTTTCCGTTTATGCTGTCAACGCCGGAGCCGACATAGAGTATCGGGTAGCCTCGCGGGTCGAGCGCTCCCGCGCCCTTGTAGTTAAAGCCGAGGTTGAGCGGCTCACGAGTGTATTCGCCCGTCGTGAGCTCATAGAAATAGACATGACCGTCGAGCGTCGCGTAAATGACCTCGACGAGGTCGTCCTTCTCCCGCGCCCAGTCGTACATTGCGCTCATGTTCTTTCGCGTGGCCTCCGGCCATTTGACGATAAGGGGCTGCCCCGTCCAGCCGCTGCCGGACCAGTAGGTGCCGTCGGTATCGCTCAGGCCGCTTGTTGACTGCGTCCAGAGCTTTGTGAGCTTTTTCTCGCTCACCTCAGCCGTGCCGTAGGCTGCGCCCGTGCGGTAGTTATCGCCGCGGAAGGTGATAACGCCCTCAAGCTCGGTGTATTTCTCCGGCAGGTCGAAGTTTATCTCGTAATCGCTCTCGTACTCCTCAACTATCTCGCCGTCCACCATGATGGCCGTGCTTGAAATGAGGCGCTCGGGCTCGGTACCGTCAACCGAATGCGGCTTGAAATCTGCAAGCCCGACGGGAGTCGGCGTGGGCTCAGGAGTCGGCGTGGGCGTGGGTGCCGCCGTGACAACAGGGCTTTCCTTTGCCTCGCCGAGCGATTTGTTGGCCTCTACGCCGCGCATAACGACAAACACCAGCACTGCCAGAAGCAGCGCAAGTATGACCGCTCCCGCGACTGTTTTTGCCTTTGTCTTTTTATTCTTATCCATATCCTTATCCACCCCGTATTTTTATTCCGTAAAATGAACGTGGTTATTTATGTGATCCTGACAGAAGCAGTGATAGCCTGCGCATTTGGAGCAGTAGCGGAACTCAAGGCTCGGGAAATCCCTGTCCGTTCTGCCGCAGACACAGCACTTGTAGTTATAATCCTTCTGACGCTGCTCGTATTTCATTTTCTGCTTTTCGCGGTTGAAGTTTACCGTTGTCTGCCGATAATGCGTTCTGCCCGAGGACAGGGACGATATGAGGTCCGAGCCGAAGAAAATGAGATAGTTGAGCATCGCGATGAGCGGCAGGAGATTGAACGGGAACTTCGTTGCCAGCATCTCGAAGACGAAGAACGCCGCGTTTACATACGCAAGCCATTTTATCTTCATGGGGATTATGAACATGAACAGCACCTGCGTGTTCGGAAAGAGCGTTGCAAATGAAAAGAACATCGACAGGTAGATGTAATATGTTCCTATCGCAGCCGACTGCCCCGTGATAAGGTAGATCAGCATGCCGTAAATGATCGTCAGTATAACGCCGGAGAAGATGAAGATATTGAATCTCGCCGTACCCCACTCGCGTTCGAGCGTGCTGCCGATCCAGTAGTAAAAATAGAAAAACAGCAGCGCCCACATGCTCAGATCCTGCGGTATGAACATGAACGTTACAAGCCGCCATACCTGACCCTTTAATATGAGCTCGGGCGAGAATGCGAAGTAGCTTAAAAGCGTGCGGCTGCTGTCCATGATGCTCAGAAGCCAGACAGCAAGGCTTACAACGACAATGTACAGCATAAGGTTGGGTATGCCGAATCTCGGATGCCTGTAGCAGAACATGTCGATTTTTTTGTTGAGTTTTTTCATTTTGCTTTCCTTTCGCAGGGCATAGTTATACATAATAATCTATAGTGCATCTTACAACCAAATTGTCATAATGTCCACAAAAAAATTGTCGCGGCAAAAACTTTTCCTTTAAACTTTTACAGGGATATGTTAGAATGTATTTTGAATTATTATGAGCATAGGTGAAAACATGCAGAACAGAGAAAATAATTTCGAAATCAAAAATGATATAATAGAGGGCAGAAATGCCGTTATTGAGGCGCTGCGCGTCGGACGCAGCATAGATAAGATATTCATCGCCAAGGGTGAAACGGACAAGACCCTCGGCCATATAGCGTCCAAGGCCCGCGAGGCAGGCATAGTCGTTGTGGATGCCGACCGCCGCAAGCTCGACAATATGTCGGTGACAAAGGCGCATCAGGGCGTTGTCGCTCTCGTCGGCGTAAACGAATACTGCGAGGTGTCAGATATCCTCGCTCTGGCAGACGAGCGCGGCGAGCAGCCGTTTATAATCGTCTGCGACGAGGTGAGCGATCCGAGAAACCTCGGCGCGATAATCCGCAGCGCGGAGTGTGCCGGTGCGCACGGCGTTATAATCCCCAAGCGCCGCAGCGCAGGTCTGACGGCCATCGTAGGAAAGGCCTCGGCAGGAGCTGCCGAGCACATGAAGATAGCCCGCGTCCCGAACATACCGTCTGTTCTCAAGGAGCTGAAGGATGAGGGCGTGTGGGTCTACGGCGCGGCGGCAGGCGGCAGCAGCGGACTGTGGAGCACCGACTTCACCGGCTCCTGCGCCATTGTTATCGGCTCTGAGGGCGACGGCATGGGCAGGCTCGTCCGGGAAAGCTGCGACTTTATCGTCAGCATCCCTATGGCCGGAAAGATAAATTCGCTCAACGCCTCCGCAGCCGCCTCAGTTATTATGTATGAAGTTCTGCGCCAGCGCAGCAGCCGAGGGTAAGCCATGAGTTCAAACGATAAAAGCTCTTTCAATTTTGATCTTGACGATATATTGAGTGAGTTTTCCTCGCTCGATGAGGAGCCTGTATCCGAAAAGCCGGTATTTGCGCCGTCAGAGCCATTGACGGATCTGTCCGAAAAAGACGATAAGCTGTTTTCCGCCGTCATAAACGACGGCATCGAAGAAGCTCCGGCTCAGGAGGTCTATGATTTTGATCCTGAGCTGATAGCCGAGGAATTTGCCTCGGAGGACAGCGTTTCGGAAAGCACCGCAGCGCTCGATCCCGAGAGCATACGGCGCGAATTTGCGTTGGAGGGCAGCGCGGCTCCCTCCCCCGCTCCGCTTCGGGAGGACAGAGAGGAAAAGCCCTGCGCCGTGCCTCCTGATACGGATGAGCTGCTAAGCGAGGTCGATCTCATAATAGCGGAATTCAAGCATGAGGAAAAGGCGGCAGAGCAGATAATCGAACCCGAGCATGCGTCGGAGCCGTCTGAGCCGGAGCCTACAAAGCGGCGCGAGCCCGAAAAGCCCTCGCCCTCCGAGCAGCCGGAGGAGACTCCCGAGCCCGAAGCTGAGCCGACGAAGCTGCGCATTGACGACGCTCCCGCTCAGGAGCCGGAGCCGGATCTCTACGAGGGCTCGGGCATCTCGGAGGACACGGAGGATAAATACGCCGCCGATGCCGATTACACCGTTATCGAGCCCGAGCCTCCGAAAAAGGAAAAGGTGCGCAGAGAACATAGATCGCTGCGCGAATCCGTCGCCGTACCGCTCATAAGCGCGCTTGCGTTTATCGCAATGAAGATAAAGCAGAGTCAGGTCACTCTCGGCGAGACGAGCTATGAAACGGAGGAGCTCGGCGAGGAGATGCAGCCGGATAAGGCGGCAAAGTTTTACGATAAGCATATTGCCGGTCTGCGTCTGCGCAGCAGGATAGCCTTCGTACTGTGCGCCGTGATGGTGTATATATCCTACGGTCTGCCAGTTCCGGGCGCACTGTTCGATAACGGTGTCAAAAGCGCGGTATGCCTTATCATGATGATATCGGTCATGCTCTGCGGACTTGATATCATAACGACCGGCATCATGAGCATAGTCCGGCTGAAGCTTCACGCAAGCGCACTTATCGTCATATCCTGCCTGCTGTGCATGATAGACGCATTCCTGTCGGCTGCAAATGTCAGTGATAAGCTTGTGCCTTTCTGTGTTATCCCTTCGCTCACGATAGCATTCACGCTGCTCGGCTGCGTTCTGAACGCCAGAAGCAGCAGGGTCATATTGAACACTGCTGCCGCCGTAAGGAATCCCTTCATACTCACGGCACAGTCGGATATCTCCGGCGGAGATATCACCCTTGTCAAGGGCAGCAGGTCCGTTGACGGCATTGTCCGCCGCACGGAGGAGGACGGGCCGGACGAGTCTGTTTTCGGCGTGCTCACGCCGTACCTTGTCATAGCCGCTGTCGTTCTGAGCCTTATCGCAGCCATTGTCAGCAAAAGCTTTGCATCCTTTGCGCACATTCTCTCCGGAATATTCGTGTGCGCAGCTCCCATAGCGATGCTCATAGGCTTCCCGCTGCCGTTTTTCATCTCGATAAAAAGCCTGATACGCAGCGGCTCGACGATAGCCGGCTGGTCGGGGCTTTACGATATCGGCAAGGCAAAGCACATCATCATAAGCGACACCGATCTTTTCCCCAAGGGCTGCGTCAGGATAAGCCGCACACGCGTGTTCGCCGGAATGAAGCCGGAGCGGATAATATCCTTCGCCGGAAGCATAATCTCCGCCTCCGGAAGCTCCATGACAGCGCCGTTTAACGAGCTCATGCGCAAGGCCGGCGGAAGCCTTATGCCGGTCGAGGCCTTTTCTGTCCATGAAAGCGGCGGCCTTACCGCCATGATCGACGGAGAGGATGTTTACTGCGGAAACGCTGCGTTCATGCGTCTCATGGGGGTGGCTCTGCCGGAGAAATACGTCCTCAGCAACGGTGTTTACGTTGCAGCTGCGGGCATCATCTGCGGCGTGTTCGAGATGGAATACACCGCCTCGGACGCTGTCAGGGACGCACTCAGCAGGCTTGTCGCCTCCGGCAGGCACGCGATATTTGCAGTGCGTGACTTTAACATCACGCCGCAGATGCTCTCGGTAAAGTTCGATATGCCCACAGACGGCTTTGACTTCCCGCCGTACTCCGAGCGCTATGCGATATCGGGTGCGGAGCCTGCCGAGGACAGCAAGCCGGCTGCGCTCATCTCGCGTGAGGGTCTTATGCCGCTCGTAAGCCTTGCCGACCACGGGAAGCTGCTTTTCGGGCGCATCAGGCTGAGCGTGATGCTCAATGCTCTGAGCGCGGTGATCGGCATGCTCGTCATGTTCGTTATAAGCCTCAGCGCACTGCCCGGCGTCGTTACGGCGCTCAGCTATCTGCTGGCATGGCTGCTTATAACGGTCATACTGAGCTTCACAATAAGTACGCCCTAAAAAAATGTTGCCATTAATTATATATTAGTGTATAATTAATTGATTGCGTTTTAAACGAAATTAAATTTTTAATATATCTTTCAAGAGAGGAAGCAACACATGAGCTACGAAACCAAAAACATCCGCAACATCTGCTTCATGGGTCACGGCAACAGCGGCAAGACCAGTCTTGCCGAAAGCATGCTGTTCACAACCGGCGCTGTAGACCGCATGGGCAAGGTCACCGACGGCAACACCGTCTGCGACTATGACGCTGAAGAGATCAAGCGTCAGATCACCATTGCAACTTCCGTCGCTCCCGTAAACTTCGGCGGCTGCAAGATCAATGTACTTGACTGCCCCGGCTACTTCGACTTCGTCGGCGACGTTCTTGCCGCCATCCGCGTTGTCGAGACCGGCATCATCTTCTGCTCTGCAAAGGACGGCATCACCGTCGGCGCGGAGAGAAGCTGGAAATACCTCAAGGCCGCCGGCGTTCCGGCAATGTTCTACATCTCCAAGATAGACGAGGAGCACGGCGACTATTACGCTGTCCTGTCCGCACTGAAGGAAAAGTACGGCGCAGCTGTCTGCCCTGTCATGATCCCCATGTCCGACGGCAGCGGCGTTATTGACCTCGTTCACAACACCGCATATCAGACAAACGGCGGCAAGACCGCAAAGGTCGCGGTTCCCGCAGCCGACGCAGACAAGGTCGAGGAGATGCGCATGGAGCTCATGGAGGCGGCAGCCGTCACAGAAGAGCTCATGGAGAAGTTCCTTGACACCATGGAGCTTACGGATGACGAGATCGTCACCGGTCTCAAGGCTGGCCTTGCAGAGCGCAGCGTAGTTCCCGTTGTCTGCGGTGCTGCAATGTCCAACATCGGCACAGAGGCCGTTCTGCAGGCTGTCTGCGACTACGTTCCCGCTCCCGAGGACAAGTCCGCCGAGCCCGTCTGCGGCTTTGTTTTCAAGACCGTTTCCGACCAGTTCGGCAAGTACAGCTTCGTAAAGGTCGTCTCCGGCAAGATAACTGCCGACCTCTCGCTGCGCAACGTCCGTGCCTCCAGCACCGACAAGCTCGGCAGACTCTACACCATCTGCGGCAAGAAGACCACCGAGGTCAAGGAAGCCTGCTGCGGCGATATCGTCGCCGTCGGCAAGATGGAGTGGAAGACCGGCGATACCGTGTGCGATCCCAAGCATGAGGTCGAGCTCCCCGCGCTGGAAATGCCCGATCCCTGCTACTCCATGGCTATCTCTCCCAAGACCAAGGGTCAGGACGACAAGGTCGCTGGCGGCCTTTCCAGACTCAACGAGGAGGACGTATCCTTTACCCTCGTCAACAACGCCGAGACCCATCAGATGGTCATCTCCGGCGCAGGCGACATTCAGGTCGATGTTCTGTGCGCAAAGCTCAAGAGCCGCTTCGGTGTTGAGACCGAGCTCAAGCCCGCCCGCGTTGCATACCGCGAGAAGATCAAGGGCAAGGTCGAGGCTCATGGCCGCCACAAGAAGCAGTCCGGCGGTTCCGGCCAGTTCGGCGACGTTTGGATCCGCTTCGAGCCGCAGGATGAGCAGGACGAGATGATATTTGCCGAGGAAGTTTTCGGCGGCTCCGTCCCCAAGAACTTCTTCCCCTCCGTCGAAAAGGGTCTGCGCAACGCCGTTCAGAAGGGCGTTCTCGCAGGTTATCCTCTGGTCGGCCTGAAGGCTACGCTGTACGATGGCTCCTATCACCCCGTTGACTCCAACGATATGGCCTTCCAGACCGCTGCACGTCTTGCATATCAGGACGGCATCCCCAAGGCCAAGCCCACCATTCTTGAGCCTATCGGTCTTCTTCAGGTTACCATCCCCGACGCAAACCTCGGCGATATCATGTCCGATATCTCCTCAAAGCGCCGCGGCACGGTTCTCGGCATGAATGCCGAGGACGGCATGCAGACCGTTGAGGCTGAGGTTCCCATGGCCGAGATGAGCTCCTACACCATCGACCTGCGCTCCATGACTCAGGGACGCGGCTCGTTCACCTGCAAGTTCATCCGCTATGAGGAAGCTCCCGGCAATGTCCAGCAGAAGGTCATTGAAGAGGCTAAGGCTCTGGCCGAGGCTGAGTAATTCCATCAAATTTAAAACGGTGGGCATTTTGCCCACCGTTTTCAGGTAACGATATGAAGCTCAACATTCCCGAAATCAAAATACCCGAGATAAAAATTCCCGAGGTGAAGCTGCCTAAGGTAAAGCTGCCGAAGGGCGGCATTCCGAAGGTCAATATACCCAAGCTGCGCCGAAAGGATGCGCATGACGAGCCTGCGGCGGACGAGGCTTTTGAGTCTTTCGACGATGAGGCCGTCATGGACGATATCCCCGACGAGCTCGATTATACGGGCGCAGCCGAAGCTGAAGCTGAACCCTCATCGAAGCCTCAGGAAAAGGTAAAAAGCTACGGCATGGTCATATCCGAGGATCAGCTCCGCATGGTCTGGGCCGGTGAGATCGGCTTTTCGCTGCTGATAGTTTTCGCCTCGATATTGATCGCAATCGCAAGCTGAAAGGACAGTCGCCTGACTGTCCTTTTTGTTGTCTTTCTATCTCACTATACCTTTTATAAACGGCGGCTTTTCGACGGGCTCGGAAGCTAAGCTGTAGCAGCTCTGGAGCATCTCTGCAGCCTTCTGTGCAGCGGAAAGGCTCTGCGCATGGATCGTTGCAAGGCTCTCTCCTGCCTCCACCCTGTCGCCGACCTTCTTTTTGAGCACAAGGCCGACGGAAAGGTCTATTACACTCTCCTTTGTGGCTCTGCCGCCGCCCAGATGCATGGAGACGAGACCCACCTGGTCGGCGCAGATGTGCTTTACATAGCCCGAGCTTTCGGATACGGCCTCAAGCTGCACGGCTGCCTGCGGCAGGAGCGAGGTGTCGAACACGGCGCTGCTGTCACCGCCCTGAGCCTCGACGAGCTGCGCGAGCTTGCTGAGCGCCGAGCCGTCCTCAATGCCCTTTTCGAGCATTCCGCGTGCTGCGTCATCGTTTTCGGCAATGCCTGCCTCGGTGAGCATGCACGCGCCCAGCGTCAGGCACAGCTCAAGCACCTCGCCTTTTCTCTCGCCCCGCAGCACCTCTATGGCCTCCCTGACCTCAAGCGCGTTGCCCACGGCGTTTCCCAGAGGCTCATCCATATTCGTTATAACGGCGACAGTCTTCTTTCCGGCAAGCTTTCCGACTGCCGTAAGATTTTCGGCAAGCTCTCTTGCGTCCTCGGCGGTTTTCATAAACGAGCCGCTGCCCGTTTTAACGTCAAGGACTATAACATCCGCTCCGGCGGCAAGCTTCTTGCTCATGATGGAGCTCACGATCAGCGGTATACTCGGTACCGTGCCCGTAACGTCACGCAGGGCGTACATTTTCTTGTCTGCCGGATCGAGGTTGACCGTCTGTCCGGCTATGGCAATGCCATATTTATTCACGTTCTCAATGAACTTTTCCTCGGAAATATCCGTTTTGAAGCCCTGAAAGCTTTCAAGCTTGTCTATCGTCCCGCCCGTGTGACCGAGGCCGCGGCCCGACATTTTTGCTATCTTCACGCCCTGTGCGGCCACCATGGGACACAGTATGAGCGAGGTCTTGTCGCCGACGCCGCCGGTCGAATGCTTGTCGGCCTTGACCCCCTTTATTGCGCTCAAGTCGAGCGTCTCGCCGGAATCGCGCATGGCCATGGTGAGCTTGAGCGTCTCCTCCCTGTCCATGCCGCGCAGCAGTATTGCCATCATGAGCGCCGACATCTGATAATCCGGAATATCGCCCCTTGTGTAGCCCTCAACAACAAATCTTATCTCCTGCGCACTCAGCTTTTCACCGTCACGCTTTTTTACGATAATATCAGTCATCAGCATAGCAGATACCTCCATTGCTTTATCTATTATGCTGTCATCTTAACACAAGCGGCTGAATTTTTCCACATATATCACAATTTTCTTTTGAATATCAGATACATACGCCCCTCTATGGGGCGCAGCTTATCTGCCACGCGGCCCAGCTGCGCCTCATCTGCCGGTATCGCAATCAGTCCGTCTGTCAGAAGGCAGCCCATTTTTCCGCGCCGCCACAGGGTATCGCTCCCCTCCTTCTCCGGCACAGGCCGGTCGGCAGCGTATTCAGGCCTCTCCGGCAGCTTTTTGAGCTCTGAGCGCGAAAAGCGGCGCACTATGCCAAGTCCCGCGCCCTTTGGCTGCATCGTGCCCAGCAGCACGCTTTTACCGCCGCCGAAGATATAAAGGCGCACAGGTCCTGCCGGTACAGCGCTGCATCCGGCATCGAAAACGCTCATGAGTCCGTCGCTGTATATCTTCAGGCTTCCGCATTCTTTTCCGTCTATGTAGACTGGCAGGCTCTGCATGGCATCTCTCCTTATAATTGCTCCCCGAGCAAGGGCACGGGGAGCACAGTATTATCCCAGTCCGAAGCTCACGGCAATGGCGTTATCGACCTTTGTCATAGTGCCCTCGTCGAGCTTTCCCATGCGCTCGCGCAGGCGCGATTTGTCGATGGTGCGTATCTGCTCAAGCAGAATCACGCTGTCACGCGAGAGCCCTACGCTCCGGGCATTGAGCTCTATATGGGTCGGCAGCCGCGCCTTGCCGGTCTGACTGGTTATTGCCGCGGCAATGACGGTCGGACTGTGCTTGTTGCCGGTGTCGTTCTGGACGATCAGCACAGGGCGCATGCCGCCCTGCTCCGAGCCCACGACGGGGCTGAGATCGGCGTAAAAAATATCTCCACGTTTGACTATACTCAATTTTATTCACACTCCGCTGCGGTATATATCCGCCCGCTACATTTTATGTAGTGCGCTGACTATATTCTCCCACGCGGGCATGAATTTTATACCCCTCTTATGAAATGACCCAGTCGGATATCTCGGCCATGACGACGGTGTTTTCCTTATAGCTTATCTCGGCAGAGCGCGGCGTGAGGCTTGAGTCTATCCACAGCGTTACGACATGATCGTCCGAGGGCACAAGCCGTGCGGCTATCATATCTCCCTCGACCCAGCTTAGCTCCGTATGACCCTCGCGCATGGCGCGGACTATGAGCGGCAGCGAGGACATGGGGCTGAGCTCGGCATCGTCAAGCGTTCCGATATCCAGCATAGCGCCGTCAAATTCGAGGCTCAGCTCCTCACCCGTCAGCTCGGCTCTTATGCCGGATAAAAGCTCGGGCTCCGCTACAGAGACGGACGCACCGTTTTCCGTCTGCTCATAGACGAGGGTAAACTCGGCGGTCTTATCGTCATACTGCGCCGCGACACGGGCGGTAAACGAAATGTTCTCCGCCGACGAGACGATCTTCGTAAATTCGGCAAGCTGCACCTTTCCGTCATCGGCACAGCCGCACAGCAGGAAAAGGCAAAGGACAAACGGCAATAGTCTTTTCATATTTCATCCTCCGAAAGCATTTCTTGTCTTATTCTATTAGACAGGAGTACCGAACATTATTCAAATTTTAAAATTTCTTTGAAAAAGCTATTGTATTTTCGGACATGCAAGAGTAAAATACTTAACGAACTGAATACAGGGGAGCTTGTGTGAGCAGGCTGAGAGGAAGTAATCGAACTTCGACCCTCATACCTGATGTGGATAATGCCGCCGTAGGAAGCACTGTCGCTCTGTTGCAGGAGGATACCGCATAAGGTATTCTCCTGTTTTTGTTTGTCTTTTGAGAAAGGGGGAAACGAACACCACCTGTGTGGCGGGCTGAGGGGGAGCGCCCTGAGTCTTGTAATCAGCGATGGGAAGCCGTGTTCCGGCGTGAGAGGATGCCAGCAAGCATCGACCGAACTTCCGTGCGGTCTTGAATGGCCGTAACTCTTGCCGGAAGCGTCGCTGAACACAGCCGTTTCCGATTTATTCAAAGGACGAGATAAAAATGAAAAATTCAAACACGAAAAAATTGGCGCTTGCCGGAATTTTATGTGCCGTTGCCGTTGTGGGCAGTCTGTTTTCCTTCCCTGTTTTCGGCAGCAAATGCTCACCCGTTCAGCACATGGTCAACATACTGTGCGCGGTGCTGCTCGGCCCCGGCTACGGTGTGGCCGCGGCATTTACGGCCTCGCTTATACGCAATCTGCTCGGGCTCGGCAGTCTGATGGCTTTTCCGGGCAGCATGTTCGGCGCACTGCTGTGCGGTATTGTTTACGCCAAAACGAAAAGCATAGCCGGCACGCTGTTCGGCGAGGTGTTCGGAACGGCAGTTCTCGGCGGTCTGTGTGCATATCCCGTCGCTGTCCTATTCATGAGCCGGAGCGCCGCCGGTCTTGCTTTTTATGCGTATATCATCCCGTTTTTTATCTCTACAGCCGCCGGTGCCGTAATTTCGGCAGCGCTGATATACAGCCTGAAAAAAGCAGGTGTGCTCGATAAAATGCAGGATTCTCTCGATCAATAAGGAGGCCATAGAATGTTTTCTGAAATGCTTGAAAACGTGCGGAAAAAGTGTCCGCTTATCCATAACATCACCAATTATGTGACCGTAAACGATTGTGCAAATATCGTCATTGCCTGCGGCGCGTCTCCCATAATGGCAGACGACAGGGACGAGGTCGCGGATATCACATCCATATGCGGCGGTCTGAACATAAACATAGGCACGCTGAACAGCCGTACCGTCGAGTCGATGCTGATAGCCGGAAAAAGAGCAAACGAGCTCGGTCATCCGGTCGTGCTCGATCCGGTAGGTGCCGGAGCGTCAAGGCTCCGTACCGAAACGGCTCTGCGGCTTCTTGAAGAAGTGAGGTTCAGCGTCATCCGCGGCAACATCTCGGAGATCAAAACGCTGGCCTCCGGCAGCGGCACGACAAAGGGCGTGGATGCCGATATCGCAGACTGCGTGAGCGATGAGAGCCTTGATGAGGCGATCGCATTTGCAAAGGACTTTGCGAGATCTTCGGGAGCCGTCATTGCCATAACGGGAGCCATAGACATCGTTGCCGGCGGAGACATGGCCTACTGCATCCGCAACGGTCACCCGATGATGTCCTCCGTTACGGGAACGGGGTGCCAGCTTTCCGCCATGACAGCGGCATTTGTGACGGCAAACCCGGATAAGCCGACGGAGGCTGCGGCTGCGGCTGTTTCGGCTATGGGGCTTGCCGGTGAGATCGCTCACGCAAGGCTCGGCAAAGCGGACGGAAACTCCAGCTACAGAAATTATATAATCGACGCTGTTTATAATATGACCCCAGAAATATTGGAGAAAGGTGCAAAATATGAAGTGCGATAAGAAAACCATGCTGCTGTATGCAGTTACCGACAGAGCCTGGGTCGGCAGGCAGAGCCTGTACGAGCAGGTCGAATGTGCCCTGAAGGGCGGCGCGACCTGCGTTCAGCTGCGCGAAAAGGAGCTGGACAACGAGGCTTTTCTTAAAGAGGCAGTTGAGATCGCTGCGCTGTGCAGGCGCTACGGAGTCCCCTTCTTCGTAAACGACAATGTTGATATCGCCGTGAAATGCCGCGCCGACGGCGTTCACGTCGGTCAGGAGGATATGGCGGCGGCTCAGGTACGCAGCAGAGTCGGCGATAAAATGATGATAGGCGTTTCCGTACACACCGTGGAGGAGGCTCTTGAGGCTGTAAAGAACGGTGCTGACTGCCTCGGCGTGGGCGCGGTATTTCCTACCTCCACGAAGGCTGATGCCGACGTTCTGACGAAGGAGACGATCCGCGATATCTGCAAGGCAGTTGACATTCCCGTAGTCGCTATCGGCGGCATCGGCAGGGGCAATATCTCGCAGCTTGCCGGAACTGGCGTGGACGGCGTTGCACTGGTCAGCGCCATATTTTCCGCCGCCGATATTGAAAGCGAGTGCCGCACGCTCAGAAAGCTCTCAGAGGAAATGGTGAATGCATGAGGATAAACTGCGCCGTCTTTGACTTTGACGGAACGCTCTTTGATTCCATGTTCATATGGGATCGAGCCGGTGACATGTATCTCCGTTCGATCGGAAAAGAGGCCAAGCCATTCATGCGCGAGGATGTCAAGGCTCTGAGCCTGTATCAGACTGCGTGCTATTTCAGGGCTGAATACCGCTTGCCGCTTTCCGTCGAGGAGATAATGGCGGGTATAAACAGGACAGTCGAGCATTTTTACACGGACGAGGTCCTGCCGAAGCCCGGAGCCGCCGCTTTTTTGGAGCGGATAAAAAAGGCCGGTATCCGTACATGCATCGCAACGGCATCAGACAGATACCAAATTGAGGCCGCGCTGAAAAGATGCTCGATGGAGCAGTATTTTGACGCTGTATTCACCTGCAGCGAGGTCGGGCACGGCAAGGACGAGCCCGTGATCTTCCGAAGAGCCATGGAGTATTTCGGCGCAGAGCGCAGCGGCACGATCGTGTTCGAGGACGCGATCCACGCCGCCCGAACCGCCAAGGCAGACGGCTTTACGGTGGCGGCGGTGTTCGACAGCAGTGAAAAGCGGCAGGACGAGCTGCGCGCTCTGGCCGATATTTATCTTCCCGATTTTGAGCATACGGATGAATTTTGGAAGTTCGCTTCGGTATAGGATACCGAAAGCTTCATGCGGCACATTGGGGGCACCACCTTGAGCCGCAATACAAAACAATGCTGATACCTTTGATCGAAGGTAACGAAAGGAGCAAAAGCATGAAAATGAAAACAGCATTGACCATTGCAGGAAGCGATTGCAGTGGAGGCGCCGGTATTCAGGCCGATCTTAAAACAATGACCATGAATGGTGTTTATGCCATGAGCGTGATCACGGCGCTAACGGCACAGAACACGACCGGTGTAAGAGCAATAGAGGAATCGACTCCCGCTTTTTTAAGGCAGCAGCTCGATGCAGTGTTCGAGGACATACGTCCTGACGCAGTAAAGATAGGCATGGTATCCTCATCCGAGCTTATCCGCGTCATAGCCGAGCGGCTGCGGCATTACAATGCCGAAAATATCGTCGTTGACCCCGTAATGGTGGCGACCTCGGGCTCGGCGCTGATGAAAACCGATGCAGTGCAGACGCTTATAGAGGAGCTTCTTCCCATTGCCGCGCTTGTAACGCCGAATATTCCGGAAGCCGAGGTGCTGTCCGGCATGAGCATCAAAACGCAGGCCGACATGGAGGCGGCGGCAAGGAAGATCGGAGACAGCTATCACTGCGCCGTGCTGCTCAAGGGCGGTCACAGCGTCAGCGATGCAAACGATCTGCTTTATGAAAACGGAGAGCTGTGCCTGTTTAAGGGCAAACGCATAGATAACCCGAACACCCACGGCACGGGCTGCACGCTTTCGAGCGCCATCGCTTCAAACCTTGCAAAGGGCTTTACTCTCAGGGAATCGGTCAAAAGGGCAAAGGATTACATATCCGAGGCGCTTGCCGCAATGCTCGATCTCGGAAGCGGAGCAGGTCCCATGCAGCACAGCTTCGCCCTCGTCGGCAAATATGCGCAGGAGGCGGAATAAGATGGAGCAAAAACGTACCTCGGTATTTGAAAACGGTCTTATCTGGTTCGGCGCAGCCGTTTCCATTGCGGAAATAACGACCGGCACATATTTTGCTCCCCTCGGCTTTTCAAAGGGACTTCTCGCTGTATTCATCGGCCACATCATCGGCTGCACAATGCTCTTCCTCTCCGGCGTTATCGGCGGCAAAATGCGCAGGAGCGCCATGGAATCGACCAAGATGAGCTTCGGAAGCAAGGGCGCTCTGCTCTTTTCGGTGCTGAATATCATCCAGCTCGTAGGCTGGACTGCCATAATGATCTTCGACGGCGCACAGGCCGTAAACGGCATTTTTGATATCGGCAGCTGGGTATGGTGCCTGATAATAGGAGCTCTCATAGCCCTGTGGATACTTATCGGCGTCAAAAATCTCGGCAGGGTGAACACCGTGGCAATGGCAGCGCTCTTTATTCTGACTATAATCCTCAGCTTTCTTATTTTCGGCAGGGGCAGCGTGCTGAACATAAGCGGCGAGGGTATGAGCTTCGGCGCGGCGGTCGAGCTCTCCGTAGCCATGCCGCTGTCCTGGCTGCCGCTGATAAGCGACTACACCCGCGAGGCCGAGCGCCCCGTCAAGGCCACAGCCGCCAGCGCGATCACCTACGGTCTTGTCAGCTGCTGGATGTATATCATCGGAATGGGGACCGCTATCTTCACCTCGGAATCGGATGTCGCGCAGATAATGCTCAAGGCAGGACTCGGCATCGGCGGGCTGCTGATCGTTGTTTTTTCGACCGTCACGACCACCTTCCTCGATGCTTACTCCGCCGGCATATCCAGCGAGTCGCTTTCGAAAAAGCTGAGCGGCAAGACCATGGCCTTAGCCGCGACCGCTGTCGGTACGCTCGGAGCCATATTCCTCCCGCTTTCGGATATAAGCTCCTTCCTGTACTTCATCGGCTCTGTTTTTGCGCCGATGATCGCCATTCAGATCGCGGACTTCTTTATTCTTAAAAACAATGCCGAGGGCAGTTCTTTTAATATAAAAAACCTCGTCATATGGCTTATCGGCTTTATTATCTACCGTCTGCTCATGCAGGTGGATATCGTGGTCGGCAACACTCTGCCGGACATGGCCGTTACCATCGTGCTGTGCATCGCGGCAGATAAGCTGCTGCATAAAAAATAAGACTTCAGACCGGCGCACGCAGGGTGATTGCTCCGCGTGCGCTGAATATTATTCAAATTTTCTCTTGACATTTGTTTGAATGTGGGCTTTAATACTATAGTAATAATGAAATTGCTTCGATCGGGAAAATAATATTGCGGCATCACTCAGAGAACGGCGGTCACCGGCTGCAAGCCGCCCGTGATGCGGATATTCGGTTCGCCCGTGAGCTCCGGCTAATCACCGGCGGCGGCTCCGTTACAGCCGGTTGAGTGCGATAAACATCGAATAAGGGTGGTACCGCGGAAGCTTGGTCTTTCGTCCCAGTGCGGACGTAAGACTATTTTTTTGTTTATTTTTGATCTTTAGATAAGGAGAGACACGATGAAAGCATTGATGAATCAGCTCAGAGAAAGCGCCGTCAAGGCCATTCTCAACGCTGACAGTCCCGAAAATCTTGAAGCGCTGAGAGTCAAGTATCTCGGCAAAAAGGGCGAGCTTACAGCCATACTCAAGCAGATGGGCAAGCTCTCGGCAGAGGAGCGCCCCGTTATGGGGCAGCTTGCAAACCAGATCCGCGCAGAGCTTGAGGAGGCCATAGACCAGACCCGCAAAAAGCTTGAGGCTGCCGCTCTCGAGGCGCGGCTTGAGCTTGAGACGGTCGATGTCACCGTTCCGGGCGAGGATATTCGCCTCGGGCACAAGCACCCGATGTACAAGGCTCTTGACGAGATAAAGGACATCTTCGTCGGTATGGGCTTTACGGTTCTCGACGGCCCCGAGGTGGAGCTTGCGACATATAACTTCGATAAGCTCAACGCCGAGGAGGGACACCCCTCCCGCGACTGGTCCGACACCTTTTATTTTGACACCGACAGCCGCGTGATGCTCCGCTCGCAGACAAGCCCCATGCAGGTTCGCGCAATGGAGACCATGAAGCTGCCCATCCGCATCGTCGCCCCGGGCAGAGTTTACCGCAAGGACGAGGTCGATGCGACGCACTCGCCGATGTTCCATCAGGTCGAGGGCATGGTCATAGACAAAAACGTCACCATGGCTGACCTCAAGGGCACGCTCAACCTCGTCATGCAGGAGCTCTTCGGCGAGGGCACCGTCACAAGATTCAGACCCCACCACTTCCCCTTCACCGAGCCCAGCTGCGAGATGGACGTTCAGTGCCACAAGTGCGGCGGCAAGGGCTGCCCCACCTGCAAGGGCGAGGGCTGGATCGAGGTGCTCGGCGCGGGCATGATCCATCCGAAGGTTCTTGAAATGAGCGGGATAGACAGCGAGGAATACACCGGCTGGGCATTCGGCATGGGTCTTGAGCGCCTTGCCATGCGCAGATTCAAGATATCCGACCTGCGTCTGATATTCGAAAACGACGTCCGCTTCCTGGAGCAGTTCTGATGGGAGGAGAAATGATATGAATTTAAGCAGAAAATGGCTCAACGAGTTTGTTGACGGCGTTTCCGTCAGCGATATAGACGACCGCGAGTTTGCCGAGGCTATGACCCTGTCCGGCTCGAAGGTCGAGACCTATGAGGATCTGGGCGCGGAGATAAAGAACGTTCTGGTAGGCCGCATCCTCTCCATGGAAAAGCACCCCGACTCCGACCATATGTGGGTCTGTCAGATAGACATTGGGCAGGCTGAGCCCGTTCAGATAGTCACGGGCGCGTGGAATGTCCACGAGGGCGACCTCGTCCCCGCCGCGCTGCACAATTCCACGCTGCCGGGCGGCAAGAAGATAAGCAAGGGCAAGCTCAGAGGCGTGCTGTCAAACGGCATGCTCTGCTCGCTCAGGGAGCTGTCGCTCGACGAGCGCGACTTCCCCTACGCCGTTATAGCTGCGGCTGCGCTTTTAAACGACTATCACCCGCTGGACAAGGACAAGCCCTCGATCCCCGCAGACATCAAGGCCGGCGACAAGGTGTTCGGACCTGTTATCGCAGCCGAGGTCAAGGCTGTTGAGAACGCCGGAGTCAACCTCTGGAGCTGCAAGCTCTGCACCGGCTGCGAGGGCGTGTCGGTCACGACCGCATGTCAGAACCTCCACGCCGGAGATATCGTCGCGTACAACACCAAGTCGGAGAGCATATGCACGCTCGATGATCTGCACGCACAGCAGGCGGAGTTTCCCCACTGCATACCCGACGGCATATTCATTCTGCACGAGGACGGCATAAAGCCGGGCGACGATATAAAGCCCGTCATCGGTGCCGACGACCACGTCATAGAGTTTGAGATAACCCCCAACCGCCCCGACTGCCTGTCGGTCATCGGCCTTGCACGCGAGGCTGCGGCGACCTTCGGCAAGGAGCTCAAGACGCACGCTCCCGAGGTCAAGGGCGGCGCGGACGGCGTTCTCACCGAGCTGCTGTCGGTCGAAACTCCGGCCTCCGACCTCTGCCCGAGGTACACAGCGCGCATGGTGCGCAACGTGAAGATCGCACCCTCTCCGAAGTGGATGCGCGAGAGACTGCGCGCAATGGGCGTAAGGCCGATAAACAACATCGTCGATATAACGAACTACGTCATGATGGAGTACGGCCAGCCGATGCATGCGTTCGACTACCGCTACGTCAAGGGCGGCAGGATCATCGTGCGCAGAGCCGGTGAGGGCGAAGAGCTCACGACGCTCGACGGCAACGTAAGAAAGCTAAACTCCAACATTCTCGTCATCGCCGACGACACCCGCGCAGTCGGCCTTGCCGGTATCATGGGCGGCGAGAACAGCGAGATAGTTTCCGACACCGTCGATGTCGTGTTCGAGTCTGCAAACTTCGACGGCACCTGCATCCGCAAGGGCGCACTGTCGCTGGGCATGCGCACCGAGGCCTCGGCAAAGTTTGAAAAGGGTCTTGACCCCCTGAACACCCTTCCGGCAGTCAACAGAGCCTGCGAGCTCGTCGAGCTGCTCGGCGCGGGCGAGGTCGTTGACGGCGTTATAGACATCGTAAACTCAGTGCCCGAGCAGACCGTGCTTGCACTGCGTCCCGACAAGATAAACGCACTTCTGGGTACCGACGTTTCAGTCGAAACGATGCAGAGCATTCTGCACAGCCTCCAGTTCGGCGTTGACGGCGAGACAATAAGCGTCCCCTCGTGGAGAGGCGATGTCGGCCACTACTCCGACCTTGCCGAGGAGGTCGCACGCTTCTACGGCTACAACAACATCCCCTGCACGCTCGTTTCCGGCGAGAGCACCCTCGGCGGCTACTCTGACGAGCAGCTTCTTGAGCAGCGACTGGGCGCACTGTGCCGTGCGGCGGGCTATGACGAGATAATCACCTACTCCTTCATCTCCCCCTCCTATTACGATAAGATCCGTATGCCGACAGACTCCCCCGAGCGCGAGAGCTTCAGGATACTCAATCCTCTGGGCGAGGACACCTCCATCATGCGCACGACAACGCTGCCGTCCATGCTCGAGATACTCACCCGCAACTACAACTTCCGCAACAAGGAGGTCAGGCTCTACGAGCTGGGGCGCACCTATCATCTCGGCGGCAAGGACGGGCTTGCGATAGAAAAGAAATACCTCACCCTCGGCACCTACGGTGCAAAGATCAATTTCTTCACCGTCAAGGGACTTGTCGAGGCCGTCATGAAGGATCTGCGTGCAGCGGATGTGCGCTACGAGGCTTGCAGCGACAATCCCTCCTACCACCCCGGCCGCTGCGCGACAGTCTGGGCGGGCGACGAGTGCATCGGCGTATTCGGCCAGATCCATCCGCTGGTCGCGGCAAACTACGGCGTTGACGCGGAGCTCTACTGCGCCGAGCTGTCGCTGGAAAAGCTTCTTGACTGCTGCGGCCCCGATCCCGTGTACAAGCCGCTGCCCAAGTTCCCCGCCGTCACACGCGATATCGCCGTTGTGTGCGACAGGACCATACCCGTGGCAAAGCTCATTGACTGCATCACGAAGGCAGGCGGCAAGTATCTCAAGGGCTGTGCTCTGTTTGATATCTACACCGGCTCGCACATTGCAAGCGGCATGAAGTCCGTAGCCTTCTCCCTGACCCTCAGAGCCGACGATCAGACCCTTACCGACGAGCACGCCGAGGAGACGATGAAGGCCGTTCTCGAGGCTCTCGAGCGCGATTTCGGTGCCGTAATGCGTTAAGATTCCGCTTTTCGAGCTTTATTTGCAGGATTTCTCGCATATTAGCTTTACAAGTGAGAATAAACTGGTTATAATAGCAGCAAGATATTTTTTTGACCGAGGAGTGATAATTATGGAAGACATCACGAGAAAATTTGCCGTCGTTGACAGCAAGACCGAGATGCGCGAGATTCTGTCGTCCGTATACAATTCGCTTAAGGTTAAAGGCTATGATCCTATTAACCAGCTTGTCGGATACATTCTTTCCGAGGATCCGACGTACATCACGAACTACAACAATGCGAGAAGTCTTATATGCAGGATCGACAGAGACGAGCTCATGCACGAGCTGCTGACAAATTATCTGAAGGACAACTGAAAAAAGCAAAATTTCAAAAGGGTCTGTACGTTTTTGCCGTACAGACCCTTTCTTTAAAAATCAGCGTGAT
>CAVDFD010000012.1:0-21089 GCA_963608145.1 Bacteroidaceae bacterium
CCGTCTTCATAGTAAACCGTCGATGCGGGGATGATGTTTATTGTTTTTGTCAGGTTTACCCTAGTATTGCCGAACTTATAAGTAACGCTGAGCTGTATCGAGTCGAGATTGTCGATCGTTGTTTTATCTTTCAGTTCGTAAGTGAAGCTGGTATTGAAGCCGCTGCCTTCAAGAGCAATTTCCTTGCCGTATTTCGGCTGCTTTGTAACACCGTTCACACTGTAAATATAACTTTCAGAAGAAGCATCAAAGATGTTCTGAATCTTTACAGGCAGACCGAAGTCAATGACATAGGTTTTCTCCGTATCGGCAGCATTATACGAATAAATCGTATGTGTACTGCTGTCTGTAAGACGAGTTTTGCCTGACAGTGCTGAAACTCTAACCTCATTTGTGTAGCTAAGCATCTTGCTTTCGCTAACATCTGTTTTTGCCGTCAAGAAGCGAATGTGGAGCGACTGCCCTGCCGGAAGCGTGACATTTGCAACGGCAGTTGACAAGTCGGACAGTGTTGTGAAGGTCTGGCGTGTGCCGGAGACTTCAGCTCCGCTTGCATTGGTTATGTAGATTACAAAGCTGCTGCCTGTTCCCAGTGAAACCAAGCCGCTGCTCTGGCTATTACCTGCCGTAACCGCTGCGGTCGTTACGCCGGAGCCAATGCTTGCAGTTCCGCCGAAGCTATCGGTATCGCTCAGCTTAATGCTGCTCATTGCAGTGTTGCCCTTGTTGACAACAACAATGTCATAGGCAACAGTTACATCGTTTGCAATCACACTGCCGTCAGCGAACTGATTAGCATAGCTCGTGTCATATGCAAGCTTCTGCACATCAATGCCGCGCTTAACGAGCTGCATATTTGTTTTAATGCCAAAGGTTGATGCGTCCGAGCAACGCTCCATATAGAAGAATGTGAAGGTCGCAACCTCGCCATCGACCAAACCATACGTATCGGCATCCAGATCATTGAGATTTACTGTCTTGGTGTTACGGCCATGCGCGCCGCCCAGATCCAATGCCAGCACACCGTTGATGTACATGTATACATCGTCGTCGCCGGTGAAGGTAAAGTACAGATTTTGATCCTTTTCATAAACGAACTGAGATTCACCGCGGAGTGTGAAGTTGCCGTTTTGCTTGCCGTCGTTAATTGCAGATGTTCCTGTCAGCAGGCCGCTCTGCTCATAACCAAGGCCGTTGATAGGATAGAAGCCGGTCGTAGCTGTTCCCGAACTGCTCTCGGAAATTGTTCCGTTCGTGCTATCATACAGAATATTCCTCGAGTTATTGGTATATCCGGCCTCAAACGAATAAGTTCCGTCGTTGTTGTCCGTCAGGATGATAGACTTATATGTATCAACCGCCATACCGTAAATCGGAACATCGTGCGATGCGCCGTCCGTACCCGTAACAGTTGTCATATTTGTATCCGGCTGATAAATCGTATTAAGCAGATACCATGCAAGATCGTACGCGTTGCTGATGTTATCATAGGTTTTGGCATTGGCAAATGCTTCGGAGAAAGCCGTTGTTGAAGTATTCAGAACACTGCGTTCCGAGCCAGAAGTTAAAAACGTATTCTGCAGAACCGCATTTCGGCTTCCGCTCATAGTATTGTAGTTGCCGGACGACAGAAGCCCCGCCACATATTTTACGGTTGCGTTGGTATAGACAGGCATACCGTTTGTGCCAAGCTGAGACTCAACGAGACCCATGCGAGACCAAGAGTTGTCCAAGCTTGAATCAGACCAGTTGTTGTTGCCGCCGGAACGTGTTCTTTCAAGTGTTGTCCCTGAAATCTTTGTTCCGTAAGTAGCTCCGTCCAGTGTAGTTCCAACCTCAGTACTCACATAATTCTTCGAACTTGTCCCGTTATAATCATGAACCAAACCGTACGCATAGCTCTGAGCCAGATAAGAATAGTCAAACATTAAGCCATCAGCGCGGTAGTCAACAATTGTGATGGGAATCTCTATCGTCTGCTTTGCAGTCACCGTCACATTATAGGTCACACCGCCGATGTCAACACTCACGGGTGTTGCAGTCTCCGCTACACCTTTGAAGGTGATGGTTGTTGTTTCCGTCGTTGTTGCATTCTCCAAAGTGTAGGGAGCAGCAGCACCATAGTAGTTAACATAGGAGGAGCTACTGGTTATTGCCCATTCATCATAATAATTATTATACAAATAATAGCGAGTATTGCTACCCGGAATCATTGAGAAGCCATAGCTTGAGTCATAGCTCCACCGTTTAGTAGGCTCAGATGTTGTGGCAGTCAAGCTGTAGTTTCCTTTTTTGCCGCTTATCGTGAGGTAATAGCCGTCGCTTTTACTCTTAATTGTGTAGCCATTGCTGCTGTCACCGGTTATTGTCCACTTGGTGGCATCGGTCAACTCTTCGGTGGTTTCGCTCAAATTGAGCCAATATGTACCGTTGCCGATGATGTACTCGCCGGTCGAAAGCGGTGTCACTTTTGTGGCTGTGCCGCCTGTGGTGGCTGCGTTATGCTTGATTGTATAGGTCGCGTATGTGCCGTCACCGACGTTGAACGTGCCCTCTGTGCCGACAGTGCCGCTGACATCAACGCTCTTTGTTCCGCCGACGGACACTTCTATATCTACAGGGTCTCCCGTCGTCGGAGTTTGTGTCGGGGCAACGGGGTCGGTATTATCTTCACCGCTGGTGAAGTAAGTCTGGTTTGCGTCAGCCATGGCCTTAATCAGAGCATAAACGCTCTCCTGATTGGTCTGACTTGTTGCAATAAGACCTTTATCTGTATATTTGACACCCGGAGCATCACACCAAACACACAGGATACTGCCGATGGGCTGCTCTGTTCCTGTGTAGCCCATCATCTGCGTTACTGGCGTATTATTGATTCCTGTCAAGGCAGTACTATAAGACCACTGGTCAGAGCTCCAAGCTTTTTTTAAATAATCTCCTAACACATAATACCAAGCGTTATTATTGTTGAGAATCTTGAAGCCCTTGTTCAGGAAATCTGCAACACTGGCGGAGTTATCTTCTGTCCAATAGCAGATAACAATGTCGTTGTCAAATGTAACGCTCGGATAGCTTGAAGCAAACTTCGCGCTATAAATGCCGTCATTATAGGCCAGTGTAGTCATTTTCGCTTTTTTTACGATAGCGTTCATTGCATTGACCATATTTGCATAGGCCGAATAATTATCATCACTCAGACCGCTCTCGTCCGCACCGATGTTGAACATGGTGCTGCCTTTTTCAGCAAAATACGTCACATATTTCTGGAGCAGGGCTTCAGCAAAAGCAACGGACGTATCATCTGTTGGATCCACCGCCCAGTTGGATGTTCTGCCATCATAAAGAGTGCTGATCTTAATAGATGCACCATTTATTCTTAATGTGGACATAGCATTTACCACCGTGTACATATGTCCCGGTGCATTAAACATTGGAATTATCTGAATCCCTTTATCATTTGCATATTTGATAATGCTATCCATATCACTCTGGCTCAGTTCTCCGGAGGAGCTAGAAGTCAGGTTAGTGTTACCAGCCTTGATAGCGGAAGTAACATTTTCGCTGCTATATTCCGTATTACTGACCGTGACGGACATATCGTTAAGTAGGAAGCGCAGACCGTCATTGCCGAACGCCAGCTGCAGATGCGTATAGTTATTCGCCGCCAGCTGATCGATAATACCCTCGATCTCAGCCACCGTGAAATATTTACGTCCGCAATCCAGATGGAAAATGCGCATAAACTCGGTGCTGTCAGAGCTGCTTTCCGATGCGGGCTGGACATTGCTCGATGCCGTAAAGCCCGACATGGGCAGCAGGCTGAGCACCATGACCAGTGCAAGAATCATGGAAAGCACTTTGTGCAGCGTCGGTCTATTCTGTGCCTTATTCATCTTCTTGTCATTCCTTTCCTTTTCTTATTGAGCAAGCGCTGAACAAATGGCTGACGCAATTGTTCATTGCTTACTCTGAGGTACACATATAGTGTTTACCCCATAGATATCCCATAGATATATGACCTTATATTACCACAGTTGTTTTACTAATTCAAGGGTCTGTACAAAGTTTTTTCACAAATTTATGCATAATTTTCGGAATATTATGTAACCTAAAACGCGCAAATAGCACAAAAAGGCTTGCGGCTGCCGCTGCGGGAGGGTATAATAGGGAAAAAACGCGCCGGAGGTCGGAAATGGACAAGAAAAGCAAGGGCTCGAAAGCGCTCGTTATAATCGTGTGTGTGCTGGTGGGGCTGGCGGTGCTGCTGGGCGGCACGGTCGGCGTGCTGGCGCTGATGGGCAGAAGCTCGCTGCGCGGCAACGGCGGGGATATGTCCCTGCCCGACAGCGAGGCGGGCGTTGTCAAATATAACGGCAAAAGCTACAGGTACAATGAGGATATGGTCTGCGTTCTGCTGATGGGCATAGACGGCGATAAGCCCGCGGAAAGCAGCAGGTTCGGCTACGCGAACCAGTCGGACGTGAATATGCTCGCAGCGCTCGACCTGAAAAATAATAAGATCACGCTGATATCAATATCTCGCGACAGCATGTGCGTCATGGACGTGCTCGACGAAAACGGCGAGAGATCGGGCACGACTACCGCGCAGCTGGCTCTCGCCCACTCGTTCGGCGACGGCGGCGCTGTCAGCTGCGAGCTCGTGCAGACGGCGGTGTCAAGGCTGTTTTACGATCTGCCGGTAAGCGCCTACGCCTCGATTTACATGGACGGCGTGGTGAAGCTCATAAATCAGCTCGGCGGCGTGACGATCACGGTAAACGAGCCGGTGCTCGGCTACGCGCAGGGACAGCAGGTCACGCTGTACGGCCAGAGCGCGGAGCAGTTCCTGCGCTACCGCGAGCACACCGTGGACGGCAATAATGAGCGTATGCAGCGGCAGCGGCAGGTCATGCTCGCGCTGATGTACGCCGCGCTCGATAAGGTGCGCGAGGACCCCACGTCCATCGTCGCGCTGTACAACAGCGTAAGCAGCTACGTCACCACCGATATCGGCATCAGCGAAATGACCTACCTCGCTACGCAGGCCGGCGGTATGCAGTTCGACGGCGAGATACGCAACGTCGCGGGCGAGTCCGTGCTGGGTGAGTACGATCACGCGGAGTACAATGTCGATAAGAACGCACTGTATGAGCTCGTGCTCGATGTGTTCTATGAGGAAATTACATAATTTTTTAAATTAGGGCTTGCAATTATTGCTTGCTTAGTATATACTGTCAGCAGAATAAATTGATGTTACTGGAGGCTTAATCAAATGAAAAAGCTCGTTTCGATACTTCTCATCCTCGTTTTGATGTTCTCTATGTCCTGCGTCGTGTTCGCTGCCGATGTCGTCAGCCCCGAGGCCAGCAATACCCCGACCGATGATACCCCCACCTCCCCCCAGACCGGCGAGACCATCTCCGCCGCATGGGTCGCTGTGATCGGCGCCGCCGCCGTCGCCGTGCTTGCGTTCTGCGGCAGGAAGCTCATAAGCGAGAAGTAAGAGTTTGTATTTGCAAGGCTCCATGCAGAATGCGTGGAGCCTTTTTTCAGCTGCATTTTATCATTTGGGTGTAATATTTATGGAAAAGAAAAAACGGACAAGAATAGTTCTTATCATTATCGCGCTGATGGCACTCGGCGTTATCGGCTGGTGCGCGTGGTTTTTAGTGCAGTATTACGACGGCAACGCCTTCGGCGAAACGCTCGATAACTACATCGACAAGGTGCAGATCGAGCGCGGTACGAAAACCGTCGATATCCCCGTCGATTTCGACGCGCTGCATGAGCTCAACCCCGATATCTACGCCTGGGTCGAGATACCCGACACCGATATCAGCTATCCCATTTTGCAGCGCGAGGGCGATAATTCCTACTACCTGCGCAGGAACGAGAGCGGCTCGTACTACAGCGGCGGCTGCATCTTCTCTGAGGACTATAACAAGCGCGATTTCAGCGACCGCATGACCGTCATCTACGGGCACAACCTCGCCTCCGGCAAGGCATTTGCCTATCTCAACGACTTTGCCGACAGCGAGGTGTTCAACTCGCACAGGTATATAAACGTTTATCTGCCGGATAAAATGCTCGTGTACGAAATTTTCGCCGCCTACCCCTACAGCAGTAAGCATCTGCTGCTGAACACCAACTTCAACAACCGCACCGAGTTCAACGCCTTCTTCGACGAGGCCTTCGCCTCGCTCAGCCCGTCGGCCAACTTCGTCGAGGGCTCAAAGCCCGACTTTGAGAAGGATAAGATACTCACGCTGTCCACCTGCTACAGGCAGAATCGCTATCAGCGCTATCTCGTTCAGGCAAAGCTCGTCGAGGAGATACCGGCTGCGCTTGACTGAAAAGGTCGATATATTAAAAATCCCGTTCATTTGAACGGGATTTTTCGTTACTTATTGCGGCGCTGCATTATATACGCCTTTTCGCGGGCTATGGCTCGCTGGAGTGAGAGCTCTGCACGCTTCATGTCGATATTGGATGCGCGGGAGTCAAGGCGCTGGCGGGCTCTTCGCTCGGCTGCCTGAGCGCGGGCAAGGTCGATGGTATCGGCCATCTCCGCCGTGCGTGCAAGCAGAATCACCTCGTTGTCGGCAACGCTGAGCACTCCCCCGCTTACGGCGGCATAGTTATCCTCGCCGCCGGAGACGTATTTGACTACGCCCTCCTTGAGAGCGCCGATCATGGGCGCGTGGTCGCCGAGTATGCCCGCGTCACCGTCAGAGAGCGGGACGAGCGCATAGCTCGACATTGCGTCGCACACTACGCCGTCAGCCGTGGCGATCTGAAAATGGATCTTATCTGCCATGGCTCTTTACCTGAACTGGTCGCGCTTTGCGAGCACTTCGTCGATGGTTCCGCACATGAGGAAGGCCTGCTCGGGAAGATCGTCGCAGTCGCCGCCCAGAATCGCCTGGAAGCCGTGGATAGTGTCCTCCATCTTGACATACGCGCCCTTGGTGCCGGTGAAGTTCTCCGCAACGTGGAAGGGCTGCGAAAGGAAGCGCTGTATTCTTCTTGCGCGGTTGACCGTGGCCTTATCCTCAACGCCGAGCTCGTCCATGCCGAGGACGGCGATGATATCCTGAAGCTCCTTGTACTTCTGGAGCACCGCCTGAACCGCACGCGCTGTCTCGTAATGCTCCTTGCCGAGGATGTTCGGGTCGAGTATCCTCGAGGTGGACTCCAGCGGATCGACTGCGGGGTATATGCCGAGCTCGGATATGCTTCTGGACAGAACGGTCGTTGCGTCCAGATGAGCAAAGGCCGTTGCCGGAGCGGGGTCTGTCAGGTCGTCGGCAGGGACGTAGATCGCCTGAACCGAGGTGACTGAGCCGTTGCGCGTGGAGGTTATACGCTCCTGCAAAGAGCCCATTTCGGTCGCCAGAGTCGGCTGATAGCCGACGGCGGAGGGCATACGTCCGAGCAGCGCCGATACCTCGGAGCCTGCCTGTGTGAATCTGAATATGTTGTCGATGAACAGCAGAACGTCCTGGCCTGACTCGTCGCGGAAGTTCTCGGCTATCGTAAGGCCGGACAGCGGAACGCGCAGACGTGCTCCGGGCGGCTCGTTCATCTGGCCGAATACGAGCGCCGTCTTGTTGATAACGCCGGACTCGGTCATCTCATGCCAGAGGTCGTTGCCCTCACGGCTGCGTTCGCCGACACCGGCGAATACGGAGTAGCCGCCGTGCTCGTAAGCTACGTTGCGGATAAGCTCCATGATAAGAACCGTTTTGCCGACACCAGCGCCGCCGAACAGGCCGATCTTGCCGCCCTTTGCGTAGGGCGCGAGCAGATCGACGACCTTGATGCCGGTCTCGAGCATCTCGGTCGAGGGGGCGATATCCGTGAATGCCGGAGCCTGCCTGTGTATCGGCATATACTCCTCGGCATTTACCGGTCCCTGCCCGTCAATGGGGTCGCCGACGACGTTGAACATGCGGCCCAGCGTCGCTTCGCCGACAGGCATTTTGATCGGTGCGCCCGTATCGACTGCCGCGCAGCCGCGGGAAAGACCGTCGGTCGAAAACAGAGATACGCATCTTACGCTGTTGTCGCCGATGTGCTGGACGACCTCCATTACGATCCTGCGGTCATCGAGCTTTACCTCGATCGCGTTATAGATATCCGGCATTTTGCCGGAGGGAAACTGGACATCGACAACAGGTCCTATGACCTTTCGGATTATTCCGTTTTCCATTCATTTACCTCCTAAAATTGAGGGTTTATGCTTAGTATTACTTCTTCTTTTTGAGCGCCGACGCGCCGCCGACGATCTCGGTGATCTCGGTCGTGATGGCCGCCTGACGTGCGCGGTTGAGCTTGAGGTCGAGCTCTGCGATGAGGCTCTTGGTGCTGTCGGACGCGGCGGTCATTGCCGTCATACGCGCCGAGTGCTCGCCGCACTTGCTGTCAAGCAGGACGCTCATTATCTTGTTGTTGAGATACAGCTGCATGACGCTCTCAAGCACGCTGCCGGTATCCGGCTCGAATATGAATATCCTGCTCACACCGCCCTGCTTTTCGCTCTTTTCCGGAGCTGCCGGCAGATACTGCACATTCACAGGATCCTGACGCAGAGCCGTGACATAGTGCTGATAGATAAGGTGTATCTCGTCATACTCGCCGCTTGTGTAAAGCTCCTTGAGATAGTCTGCTATCTCAAGCGCCTCGTCGATTATCGGCGTGTCGCTCAGCTCGGAAAAGGTCTTTATGACATTGAGCCTGCTGTTTGCCAGCACATCCTTGCCCCATCTGCCGCAGACGACAAGACCGTAGTCCTTGCCCGACTGCTTTATGACGGAGTTTGCATAGTGCAGGATAGCGCTGTTGTACGCTCCGCAGAGGCCGCGGTTGCCCACGAACAGGACATAGCAGACCTTTTTCACCTCTTTGTGAGGCGTGATGAAGCGGTTTTCCAGACTTGCCGTGCTCGATGACAGCAGAGTGTCGATGACCTCCTGACTCTTTTCCGAGAAGGGGCGCATGGCCTGCATGCTGCTCTGCGTCCTGCGAAGCTTCGACACCGCGACCATTTTCATGGCCTTGGTTATCTGCTCGGTATTCTTCACGCTTTTTATCCGCGTGCGTATGGCTCGCATATTAGCCATTTATGCCCCTCCCTTCTTCGTTCCTCAGAACGTTTTTTTGAAGTTTACGATACATTCTTTAAGCTTTGCCTGCTGCTCGGCGCTCAGCTTCTTTCCGCTGAGCACTTCATCCTGAAATTCGGGATAGCTGCGGTTTACATAATCAATGAGCTCGGACTCGAAGCGAGCGATATCCGAAAGCTCGAGATCGTCTGCGTAGCCCTCGGACACTGCGAAGATCGCAATGACCTGATCTGCTGCGCTCATGGGCGCATACTGTCCCTGCTTGAGAACCTCTGTCATGCGTGCGCCGCGATGCAGCGTGTCACGCGTGGACTTATCCAGATCCGAGCCGAACTGTGCAAACGATGCAAGCTCGCGGTACTGAGCCAGATCGACACGCAGACGGCCTGCGACCTGCTTCATTGCGCCGAGCTGGGCTGCGCCGCCGACACGGGATACCGACAGGCCGACATTGATAGCCGGACGCACGCCGGAGTGGAACAGATCGCTTTCGAGGAAGATCTGTCCGTCGGTGATGGAAATGACATTTGTCGGGATATACGCCGAGATGTCGCCGGCCTGAGTTTCGATAATGGGCAGAGCGGTCATGCTGCCGCCGCCGGACTCCTCATTGAGACGCGCTGCGCGCTCAAGCAGTCTTGAATGCAGGTAGAAGACATCGCCGGGGTATGCTTCGCGTCCGGGCGGTCTCTGGAGAAGCAGAGAAAGCTCGCGGTAAGCGGTGGCCTGCTTGCTCAGGTCATCGTATATTACGAGGACATCCTTGCCCTTGTACATGAAGTATTCGCCCATTGCAGCACCTGCGTAGGGTGCTATGTACAGCATGGGCGCGGGCTCGGAGGCCGTCGCGGATACGACGATGGTATAATCCATAGCGCCGAAGCTGCGCAGCTTATCCACAACGCTCGCAACGGTCGATTCCTTCTGACCGATGGCGACGTAGATGCAGATAACGTCCTTGCCCTTCTGGTTGATGATAGCGTCGAGCGCTATAGCGGTCTTACCGGTCTGGCGGTCGCCGATGATGAGCTCACGCTGGCCGCGGCCAATGGGAACGAGCGCGTCGATAGCCTTCAGGCCGGTCTGCATGGGCACGGAAACGGGCTGCCTTGCAAGCACGCTCGGTGCCGGACTCTCGACCGGACGGAAGGAGTCTGTCTTGATGGGGCCTTTGCCGTCGATTGGGCTGCCCATTGCGTCAACAACGCGGCCGATGAGCGCATCGCCCACGGGTACCTCGACGATACGTCCTGTGCGGCGGACGCTGTCGCCCTCCTGCAGATGACCGAAGGGTCCGAGCAGGACGACGCCGACATTGTTCTTGTCCAGATCCTGCACCATGCCCTTGAGTCCGCCGGGGAACTCGAGCATCTCGCCGGCCATAACGTCGGCAAGGCCGGATACACGGCAGATACCGTCGCCGAGGGTAAGCACCTCGCCGGTCTGGTACACGTCTATATCGCCGTTGACCTTCTCGAGCTGCTGCTTGATGCCGTCGGCGATGGATCTCATCTGAGTGTCGCTCTGGCGGGTGTTGTCTTCAACATCCTGACTGAGCCTGTCGAGCGTATGGGCAAGAGTTCCGTCATACACGGTATCGCCCACCTGCATACGCACGCCGCCTATCACGTCCGAATCGACCTCGTTATGGCATGAGATAAAGGTCTCGCATATGATCTGCGTGAGCTTCTTCATTTCATCGTCGCTCAGCGGCTGCGCACTCTTTATTGAAATGTCAAGTTTTTTAAGTTCGTTCATGTTCAAAATGTCACTCGGCATTGCCGATACCAATTCTTTAATTTGTTCTATAAACTTATCATTGAGCGCCTGCTTGGAATTTTCAAAGCTGCCGCTGCGCAGAACCTCAGCCGTTATCTCGGCAACGCGGCGCACCGCCTCGCCGGACACTCTGTCGCGCATCTGAGCCATGAGCTGCTCTTCGCTTTTTCCGGCGTTCTCTACGAGGCTCTTCGCCTCCTCGTCGCCGGAGGCCGCAATAGCCTTGCCGCTTATCTCGGCCTGCCTCTCGGCATCCTGCATAAGCTCCGCCTTGCGCTGCTCATTCTCGGCCTTTGCACGCTCCATGTCCTGATTCAGGCTTTCGGCCTTCTGCCTTGCGCTCTCAGCCTGACTCAGCTCGTCGCCGAGCTTTTTCCGTCTGCCGCCGAACATATTTTTGATTATGTTCCGCGCAAAATACCATAGGCCGCCGAACAGTATGATGAAGTTTATTATCTTGTAAATAATGTCCACCTGTGTACTATTCCCTCCCTTCCCGGAGTCCTGTTATTTTGTGAAGCGAGATCATCCCTCGGATTTATTCATGCAGCTTTTGATAAGCTCCTCGTCACGCGAGGCCTCGTCGCTGCCCAAGAGCTTCTTTGACAGCATGCCGACAAGCTCCGTCATGCTGCCGTCTATCTCGCTTTGAGCCTTGGTCTCATTATTCTTTACGTTTTCCCTTGCCTGCCTGAAGATAGCCTCGGCCTCGGCATGAGCCTTTTCAAGCTTCTCGCTTCTGACCTTTTCGGCCTCGCTGCGAGCCTCGCTTATGACAGCGCGCGCCTCCTGACCCTTTTCGGCAAGCTCGGCTGAGAGCTGCCTTGAGTTCTCCTCAAGCGCCTGCTCCGCCTTCTTGCCCTCCTCGAGTCCCGCATCTATACGCGCCTGACGCTCGTCCATGAAGCTGAGTATGGGTGTGTAAAGAAACTTCTTTAACAGGAACATCAGCAGGAAGAAATTTATAACAGTCCAGATGAATTCAGGGATGCATATCTGCAATCCCACAAGCTCCAAGACCATTTGGGCTTCCTCCCTTCATTTTATCCTTCAAGCCTTGTTAACCCATCTTGCCGATAAGGATAAACGAAATAAGAAGTCCGTAGATCGTAAGCGCTTCCATAATGCCCATTGCCAGGAACATGAATGTACGCAGCTTGCCTGCCATCTCCGGCTGACGTGCGATAGCTTCGATTGTTTTTGCCGCGGCCAGACCCTGACCGATACCGACACCGATGGTGCTCAGGCCGACTGCAAGTGCCGCGCCTATAGCTATAAGTCCTTGTGCTAAGGTCATGTTGTTTCCTCCTAAGTGTATAACAAATTACTTTTTACTGTTTTATGCTGCGTTCTTTGCCTTTTTGGTCTTTTTCTTCTTCGGCTCCTTGGGCTCGGGAAGCTCGGTAGCTTCGTCAACGTATACCGCGAGCAGCATCGTGAATACCATCGCCTGAATGAAGCAGAACAGCAGGCTGAGCACCTGCATTACGAGCGGCAGCAGTATCGGGAACATGCCGAACAGCGTTTCCGTTACCTGCTCCTCGCCGTAGATATTGCCGTAAAGACGAAGCGCAAGCGATATGGGACGTGTGAACTGCTCAAGTATCGTTACGGGCAGGATGATCGTTACGAAGGATTTAAGGTATCCCAAAAAGCCCTGCGTTTTGAAGCCGATCGTATGCACCGTGAAGAAGGCTATGACCGCCAGCGCTGCCGTTACCGCCAGCACAGAGGTCGGCACCGTGAATGCCTCGCCCGCTCCGGGCAGCAGTCCCGAATAGTTGCACACTATTATAAATATGAACAGCGTTGCAAATATGGGGAAGTACTTCCGGCACTTTTCCCGTCCGAGAACGCCCTCGAACAGGTCTATAAGCCCGTTTACCGCCCATTCCGCGACATTTTGCAGCGGGCCGGGCACATCCTTGAGCTTCCGTGTCGCCAGCACCGAGAACAGAACGATCAGCGCCATGATGACCCACATGGTGTACACCGTTTTGGTCGGAGCAAACAGTTGTGTTATTATATCCGTCATTTCTTTTCACCTCCGTCCGCCGTTTCACTGGTCTGCGGCTGAGTTTTGTTTATCATGAGCTTTAAAAATGCTATCCCTCCGAGCGACAGTCCGAGGGCTACAGCCACGAGCATTGCAGTCATCGGGAGCGAGAGAGCCCTGCTCACAAAATAGGTTATGCTCAGAGCCGCAACATTCAATATCATCCTGAGCGTATTTACGCCCATCACTCCGAGCACCGTGTCGGCATTTATATGCGCTTTTGTTATGCGCATATTTATGTATGCGATTATCAATCCGAAGACCGCTGCTCCAAGTGCAGACAGAATATTGCAGTAATTCATAAGCATTCACCACATTTACAGTGAGTAGAACAATCATTATTATTTAACACCAAATTAACACGAAATGCAACTGGAATTTTCGTTTTTTTTAACAATTTCGATGAATTGCACAATTTTTTCGTCCAAAAAGCTTGTTCGTTTTGCTTAGTTAATTTGATATCATTCTTATCCTTCCGTTCTTATCTTTTGTTGAAACACTTGCCGGTTTTTTGTATGTATGTTATTATAAATTAATTCGACGAGGAGGTTGGTTTATGGAAAGCTTAATAGCTATCGGGATCGTGCTGGCCGCCGCAGCAACTGTTTTTATCTGCGTAAGGGTATTGCCGAGGAAATATGACGGCAGGCTGGGCAATAAATTTTTGCAGCTTCTGCACGACTATTTTAATTTCAAGACCTTTTATGTAGAGGTTCTGACAAAATTCATCTTCGTTCTTCTGACCTGTGCATGTGTGTTCGTCGGCTTTCTTCTCATGTTCGGCGAGTTTGAATACTACGGCTATTTCGGCATGAGGTTTACGCAGAGCACCTTCCTGTACGGGCTCGGGCTCATGCTGCTCGGGCCGCTCGTGCTGCGCGTAACATACGAGTTTGTCATGATGGCGATACTGCTGGTGCAGAACGTCATAAGCATAAACCGAAAGTTGAAGGCACCCGAGCACAGGCTCTCCCCTGCCTCATCCGAAACGGAAAGCAAAGAAAATTGACAAATCCCCACCGCGCAAAGGCGGTGGGGTGTAATTTTACAGGCTCAGTCCGAGGAGCGGTATCAGAACCGGTATGGTGAACATTGAAAGCACTGTGCCGAGGAAAATGGTCTCCGATGCCTCGATGCCGTCGCGCCCGTAGTCCATGCCGAGTATTGCGCATACCACCGCCGAGGGGCAGGCTGCGATGATGACGATAGAGCCGAGCATCACGGTATCGCTTATGAAGAATCTCAGCACGAGCCAGACCAGCACCGGCGCTGCGACCAGACGCATGAAGTTCAGGCCGTAAAGCCGCGGGTGGATGAAAGCGTCCTTTATCGAAACATTGCCCAGCGAAAGTCCAATGCACATCATTGAAAGCGGTATGCAGGCATCCGACAGCATACCGGCGGCATCCTCGATTATGACCGGCATCGGTATCTCAAAGAAGAATATGACCGTTGCTGCAAGCGTCGCAATGACGGGCACGTTTATCATGCTTTTTATGTTTATCTTCTCGCCGCTGTCACTGCCGCTCTGAAGGAATATCACACCGACGGTATACAGCAGGATATTGAACGGTATGTTGCCGAGGGAGGCGAAAAATATCGCGTTCTCGCCGTAGACGGCGGAAATTATGGGCACACCCATAAAGCCGAGGTTTGAAAAGGATGTCACAAGCCTGTACATGCCCTTGTCGCCGTTTTTTATGCGCATGGCGGTCGGGGTCATATAGCCTACGGCGAGGCATATGAGCTGCGCGATGCTCAGCATTGCTATGCCGAAGAGCATGTCGCCCCTTGTCAGTCCAAGGTCCTTGTTGATGACAGATGAGAGTATCGTTCCGGCCAGAAACACATTCATGACCATTTTGCTCAGTCCCTTGTTAAACTCAGGGCCGACGAGCTTTATTTTTGCGCATATGTATCCAAGCGCCAGAATGATGACAAGCAGCGCCATTTTTTCAAATATAACAAGCATATATATGTCCTTACTGATCAGAAGCTAATCATTAGCTTTGCGATCTCAAAATAAATGAGAAGCGATACCGCGTCGGTTATCGTGGATATGAGCGGGTTTGCCATGACCGCAGGGTCAACGCCGAGCTTTTCCGCGGCAATGGGCAGAATGCTGCCGACGACCTTTGCAAACATGACGATGAAGACTATCGAAAGACTTACAACCGCGGCTACAGTGAGCGTGACACCGGCGTTGCCGAGAAGCAGCCTGTCCACGAGCAGCATTTTGACGAAATTGACAGCCGCAAGCGTTATTCCGCAGAGGACGGCAACTCTGAATTCCTTCCATATGACCCGTCCTACATCCTCGGGCTCTGTGTCGCCGAGAGAGATACTTCGTATGACGGCGGTCGAGGCCTGTGCGCCGGAGTTGCCGCCCGTGCCCATGAGCATGGGGATAAAGCCTATGAGCACGGCCTGCACCGCAAGCGCATCCTCAAAGGAGTTTATTATCATGCTCGTGAACGTCGCCGAGAGCATCAGGAACATAAGCCACGGAACGCGGCGCTTCCACATATCAAACGCGCTCGTTCTCGAATACGGCTTATCCGAAGGCGTCATTGCGGCCATAAGTTCGAAGTCCTCGGTGGCCTCGGCCTCCATAACGTCGATAACGTCGTCAACGGTCACGATGCCGACGAGACGGCCTTCCTTATCCACAACAGGCAGCGCCATGAGGTCGTAGTCGGAGATCTTCTCGGCTGCCTCCTCCTGATCGTCGTGCGTCATGCAGAATACGATATTCGTATCCATGATGTCCTCTATGACCGTTTCATCATCGGAAAGCAGCAGATCCTTGACCGACAGAACGCCCTCGAGCTTGCGGTCGGCGGAGGTGACAAAGCAGGTGTAGATAGTCTCCTTGTCCTCGCCTATCCTGCGTATGCGCGCAATGGATTCGCGCACGTTCATGTATTTTTTCAGATCCACAAACTCCGCGGTCATTATGCTTCCGGCAGAGTTTTCGGGGTAGTTGAGATACTGGTTTATGAGCCTTCTCGTTTCGGGCGTTGCCGTGCGCATGACGCGCTTTACGACGTTTGCCGGAAGCTCCTCCATCATATCGACCGCGTCGTCAACGTACAGCTCTTCAATGATCGCCGACAGCTCGGAGTCTGTGATGGAGTTTATTATCTGCTCCTGCTCGGGAGAATCAAAGTTTGCGAAAACATCCGCCGCCATTTGCTTGGACAGAAGTCTGAACACCATCGGCATGCGGTTGTCGCCTATCTCAGACAGAAACTCCGCCACGTCGAACTCGTTCATGTCCTCAAGGCGGAGCTGGAGCTCCTTCATTCTGCGCTCATCGAGAAGCTGCATGAGCTCGTCGGCCTGCTTATCGCGTCTGGTCTCAAAGTCCATGTTCTCCATGTCTTCCATATCAGGAGTCTCCTTTCTTTTTTAATTTATTTTTCGGAAAACTACTTTCCGAGATACTCGGCCTGCTCGCGGCTGAGTCTGTCGATGCCGACACCCATTGCCTCAAGCTTGCGCTCGGCGACCTCACGGTCTATCTCACGCGGAACGGGAACGACATCGGCGGAGAGCCTGCCGCGATTGTCCGCAAGGTATTTGGCCGACAGCGCCTGTATTGCAAAGCTCATGTCCATGATCTCCGCCGGATGTCCGTCGGCTGCCGCGAGATTGACGAGTCTGCCCTCGGCGATTGTAAACAGCGTTCTGCCGTCGGGCATGACATAGCCCTGTATGTTATGTCGCGCCTCGTATTTTTTAACGGCCATATTCTCGAGCGCCTGCATATCGATCTCAACATTGAAGTGACCGGCATTACTGAGTATCGCGCCGTCCTTCATGAGCGGGAAGTGCTCTGCGCTTATGATGTCTCTGCCGCCGGTTACGGTGCAGAAGATATCGCCTATCCGTGCCGCCTCCGCCATGGGCATGACCTCGTAGCCGTCCATAACGGCTTCAAGCGCTCTGACAGGATCGGTCTCCGTCACGATGACCTTTGCTCCCAGCCCCTTTGCCCTGAGCGATACTCCCTTGCCGCACCAGCCGTAGCCGGATATGACGACATATTTCCCCGCAACGATGAGATTCGTCGTGCGGCAGATGCCGTCCCACACGCTCTGACCCGTGCCGTAGCGGTTATCGAACATGTGCTTGCAGTCTGCGTCGTTGACCATGACCATGGGAAAGCGCAGAGCGCCCGAGGCGGACATTTTGCGCAGACGGTTTATGCCCGTCGTAGTCTCCTCGCAGCCGCCTATGACCTCGGGGATGAGGTCTGCAAACTCCTCGTGCATGAGATGCACAAGGTCGCCGCCGTCGTCGATAATTATATTCGGGCCTATCTTCAGCACCTCGCGCAGGCAGTCGTTATACTGCTGCTCATTGCAGCCGTACTCGGCAAAAACGTTCATGCCTCCGGCAGCAAGCGCCGCCGCGACATCGTCCTGCGTGGAAAGAGGGTTTGAGCCCGTGACGTACATTTCCGCTCCGCCGAGCTCCATCACGCGGCAGAGATACGCGGTCTTTGCCTCAAGGTGCACCGAAAGCGCGACCTTCAGACCCTTAAAGGGCTTTTCCTCGGAAAAGCGGCGGCCTATGCCTCGCAGAACGGGCATATTTCGCTCGACCCAGTTTATCTTCATCTCACCCGAGGGTGCAAGGCTTATATCTTTAATAATACTCATAAAAGCTCGGCCTCCTTTAATCAAAACAATTTATTTTAACACTTAATTTACGCCTCTGCAAGTATTGAAAGCAAACAAGCTGCATGATATAATTTGCATGATTATTATATAAATTATTGTATATTGAAAGGAAAATAAAAATATGGGCCTTATAAAAGCAGGTGTCGGTGCCCTCGGCGGAACTCTGGCCGACCAGTGGAAGGAGTTTTTCTACTGTGACGCGATAGACAAGGACACGCTTGTAGTCAAGGGTGCAAAGCGCACCGGCTCGCGCTCGTCAAACACGAAGGGCAGCGACAACATCATTTCAAACGGCTCGGGCATCGCCGTTGCCGACGGTCAGTGCATGATAATCGTCGAGCAGGGCAAGGTCGTCGAGGTCTGCGCAGAGCCCGGACAGTTTACCTACGACCGCTCGACAGAGCCGAGCATCTTCGCAGGCTCCCTGGGCGAAAGCATCAAGGAGACCTTCAAGACCATAGGCCGGCGCTTTACCTTCGGCGGCGACACCGGCAAGGATCAGCGCGTTTATTACTTCAACATCAAGGAGATAGTAGACAATAAATTCGGTACGGCTACCCCCATCCCCTTCCGCGTTGTTGACAGCCGCATCGGTCTTGATCTCGATACAGGCATCAGATGCAACGGCGTGTACTCCTACAAGATAAGCAATCCCCTGCTGTTTTACAGCAATGTCTGCGGCAACGTCGAGCAGGACTATGAGCGCGAGGAAATAGATTCCCAGCTCAAGACGGAGTTTGTCAGCGCGCTTCAGCCTGCCTTTGCAAAGCTCTCCGACATGGAGATGCGCCCGAATCAGATACCGGCTCACACGATGGAGCTGTGCGACCTGATGAACGAAACGCTCACGCGCAAATGGTCGGAGGCACGCGGCATAAGCGTCGTTTCCATCGCCATGAACCCCGTCAGCATCCCCGATGAGGACGCGGAGTCCATAAAGGAGCTCCAGCGTGCGGCAGCGCTTTCAAATCCAGGGCTTGCGGCAGGCGCCCTCACAGGCGCACAGGCCGAGGCACTGCGCACCGCAGCCGGAAACACAGGCGGCGCTATGGCAGGCTTCATGGGCATGGGCATGGCGGCAAACGCCGGCGGCATGAACGCTCAGGCGCTGTACGGCATGGCAGCCGAGCAGAGAGCAGCCGCTCCGCAGAGCGCAGGCTCAGGTGCAGCCGCAGGCGCATGGACCTGCTCCTGCGGCGCGACGGCAACGGGCAAGTTCTGCCCCGAATGCGGCAGCCCCCGTCCGGCAGGCACAGACGGCTGGACCTGCTCCTGCGGAACTCTCAACAAGGGCAGATTCTGCTCCGAATGCGGAAAGCCCAAGCCCGCAGGCGTTCCCAAATACAAATGCGACAAGTGCGGCTGGGAGCCAGAGGATCCCGCGCATCCGCCCAAGTTCTGCCCCGAATGCGGCGATCCGTTCAACGATAACGATAAGGTTTAAAAGCTATGGAAACTGAAAGCATGCTCCAATACAAATGTCCCTGCTGCGGCGGCTTCATAGCCTATGACAGCCGCGCAAGCAAGATGAAGTGTCCCTACTGCGACACGGAGTTTGAGCTTGAAACGCTCAAGAGCTATGACGAGGGGCTCAAAAATGACAAGGCCGACGACATGAACTGGGAGCCCGAGGACGGCAAGGAGCGCTTTGACGGCGACGGAGACTGCATGGGCGTTTATGTCTGCCAGAGCTGCGGCGGCGAGATAATCGCCGAGGAGACAACGGCGGCTGCAAGCTGCCCTTTCTGCGGCAACCCTGTCATTTTCAAATCCCGGCTCTCGGGCGAGCTCAGGCCGGATTATATCATTCCCTTCAAGCTCGACAAAAAGGCCGCCAAGGAAGCGCTCAAAAAGCATCTGAGCGGGAAAAAGCTTCTGCCGAAGGTTTTCAAAAGCGAAAACCATATTGACGAGATAAAGGGCATATACGTTCCCTTCTGGCTGTTTGACACCGACGCGGATGCAGAGTGCAGATACCGTGCGACCAAAACGCGCTTCTGGTCGGACGGAGATTACGATTACACCGAAACGAGCCATTTCAGCCTCCTGCGCAGCGGCAGCATGGGCTTTGACCACATACCCGTGGACGGCTCGAAGAAAATGCCGGACGATCTCATGGAGTCGATCGAGCCCTTTGATTTCAGTCAGGCCGTTGAGTTCAGCACCGCCTATCTCTCCGGCTATCTGGCCGATAAATACGACGTTTCGGCAGATGAGTGCAACGGCAGAGCCAACGAGCGCGTGAAGCGCAGCTCGGACATCGCCCTGCGCAGCACTGTCGTGGGCTACGACTCCGTCACGCCGGAAAACATCTCCGTGCAGTTTTCCGGCGGCAAAAAGCACTATGCCCTCTACCCTGTCTGGCTTCTCAACACCACATGGAACGGCAATAAATACACCTTTGCCATGAACGGTCAGACCGGCAAATTTGTCGGCGACCTGCCGGTTGACAAGGGCGCTTACTGGAAGTACTTCGGCGGGATCTTTGCCGCGGCATCGGTCATTGCATACGCCGTTGAGCTGCTGCTGTTTCATTGAGGAGGTGCGGTATGAACAAAAAGCTTTTATCACTTCTGCTTGCACTCATCCTCTGCCTTGCACTCGTCCCCGCGGTCATGGCCGACGGCTCAAAGAGCGTCGTTTACGATCAGGAGGGACTGTTCGATGAGTCGGAGATCGAGATGCTCAACGCAAAGCTTGCGGAGCTGTACAACACATACAATGTGGATGTCGCCGTCGTCACTACCTCCTCGCTCGACGGCAAGACCGCGCAGGAATACGCCGACGACTTCTACGATGAAAACGATATAGGTCAGGGCGAGGATAAGGACGGCATACTGCTCATGATAAGCGGCTCGGAGCGTCAGTACGCGATAACGACCACGGGCTACTGCATATACGTCTTCACGGACTACGATCTGGAGTACATATCGGAAAACTTTCTGCCCTATCTCTCCGACGGGAAATGGTGCAGCGCCTGCACGAGCTTCATAAACGACTGCGGCCCCTGCCTCGTTGCGGCGGAGGACGACGATTATGTCTATGATCCCGACGATTTTGACAACGACTATGACGGCAATTATAATCCGATAAGCTCCGGCAGCTATTTCAGCGCCGCCTGGCTGGGCATGGCGCTCATCATCGGGCTGATCGCTGCGTTTATCGGCATGAGGATCATGAAAAGCGGCATGAAGTCCGTGTCAATGAAGACCTCGGCAGCCGATTACCTGCGCGAAGGCAGCTTCAAGCCCGGCAGGCAGCAGGATCTGTTCCTGTACCATACGGTCACCATGACGGCGCGGCCAAAGGATAACGACAGGGACAGCGGCGGTCATCACGGCGGCTTCGGCTCCGGCGGCGGCTTCAGCAGCACGCACACCTCAAGCGGCGGCGCAACGCACGGCGGCAGAAGCGGCTCGTTCTGAGCGTCGATTCAAAAGC
>CAVDFD010000013.1:0-20696 GCA_963608145.1 Bacteroidaceae bacterium
ACTACAGCATTTAATGCTTAATGTGAAAAAATCGTGCTTTCACATATTTTTTGCCTGATTGCATCAATATCCAAGGCTGTGATGAGACAGCCATCACAACAGCTTTGAGCTGAGGAAGAGCAGCAAAGAACAAAGTGTTCAGAGGGAAGCCCTGCTACCTCGCCGCGCCCTTCTTTTTCGCAATCTCCTCTTCGAACAGTCGGGCAGCCTCATTTTTGCGGCTTCGGCTTATGAGTACCTTGCTGCCGTCTATCAGGTGGAAAGTGTCGCCGACAAGGGAAAATATTTTGGAGCAGTTCACCCAATAGCTCTGATGACAGTGAATAAAGGTGCACCCGTCCAAGACTGACAACAGTTCCTCGGGCGATTGGCGGCAGAGCATCGTATCACGCAGCTTCACCACCTTGGTCTGATGGCCGACACGCTCAAGATACAATATCTCCGAGACCGGCACACGTTCCATGCTGCGCCGCTTCTTCACCCAAATAGCCGGTGCCTCATAATAGCCCTTTTCCAGAGTGTCAATGCATTTGTCCAGCGCCGCGGTGAGGTACTTAGCCATATCTTTTTTCAGGATATACCATGCGTGCTCGGCAAAATATGCATCGGATGTGTACTCGGAGTAGGCAGTGAGAAAGATAATCTGACAGCTGGGGTATCTTGAGTTTATCGCCTTTGCCAGCTCAATGCCGTTATCTTTGCCGAGGCTTATGTCCAAAACGGCTATGTCCGCAGTCTGCCCCTCAATGCTGGACAGTAGATACTTTGCTGACTTGCAGTCGAAAATGCAAACGCAAAAGGGCTTGTCCTTTGCGTAGTCCTCGATGAAATCGTGCGCATAACGCAGCTGAACGGCGTTGTCGTCGCAGAGGAATATGTTAATCATAGGAGGCAGACTCCTTCAAAATCAGACTGTTGTTGTAGATTCCGTCGTTTACATGGGAGGAATAACTGCCGGAATACTTTTCGGCAAGGGTCTTGAGAATAATGCTGCCGGTGCCGCGCTCCATGTAGGAGATGCGGCGCTCTTTTTTGCTGCCGCCAGGGTCGTAAGGATTTTTGCTTTCTATGTGCAGAAAGCCGTCGGCAAGCTCTGCTCTCAGCCGGATGCTGGGAGACGGTACCTGCCTGCATGCATCTGCTGCATTGTCCAGCAGATTGCCCAGGGCGGTGATCAGATCCACATCGGATACAAAGCATTGTGAGGGAAGGCAAATGTCCGCCAAAAGGGAGATGCCCTGACCCTTGAGCTCCGCCGTGCGCTCTCCTAAAAAGGCATCTACGGCGATGTTGTGGCAGTCGCTGAGAAGACTGCGGACGGCCGTCGTTTTTTCAAGCTCGGTGACGTATTTCCGAGCCTCGTCTTTTTCACCGTTTTCCAGCATGGCGTGGATCGTGCAGATGTGGTTGGCAATGTCGTGGCGCATCTGACGCATATTGCTGTAGCTCTCAGCCATGAGCTGATAATATTTTGCTTTCGCGGCGATCTGCTCCTCCATGAGCTCATTGCGGGCGCGCAGCTCCGCGCTTTCGGCAGTGCGGGATATGAGCCGGAGCAGAACAATGTCCGTCAGGACGGTAAAGATCATCACAGTGATTATAATAAGCAGCTTCTTCGGAGTGAATGCCTCCGTGGAGGCAAAGGTATAGGAATAATACCAGACTGTGAGAAGAATGAATTGGTTTATAGGCAGGAGAAGATAGCAAAGGCGGTCCCTATCGGACACACGATCCTCATTCTTCTTATCCAGCAGTCGAAAGGCGCAGATCATCAGCAGCAAAAAAATTATCTGCGCGAAGATGAATACAAAATAAAACGGGATAAGCTCCAAGTGACACAGATCCCTGTGCTGCATATAGCTTGACAGCGTCGGCGAAAGGATAAAGGTGCTGAATTCCGTGAGCGCCATGGTGGTGAATACGGCGAGAACTGCAAGCAGCTTGCGCAGTATTTTTCCACTGTGAAGGATAAGCAGAAAAAAGGTGAAATAAGAGAGCGATAAGACTATTCTGAGCGCTCCATAGTCAGCCAGAGGGTAGCAGGCAAGATAGAAATGAAAGATGTTCAGGACTATGACCAGAGGAAAATAAAAGCGCGGCGCGAGCTTTGCGGGAAACAGTGCGGAGAATGCGCAGTACCACAGCGTCTCCTGGGCAACACTCATCAGCAGATAGGCGAGCATAAACAGAGCTTCAGCGGTCATCGAATGTAGTTCCTTTACTGATATTTGTTGTATAGCTATGTTTATATCATACATGAATTTGAGAAAAACGCAAGTATATGACATAAGTTGCGGTTTAAACGACATAGTTCGCAGCTGGACGGGCTCCCGCCGCCTTGCTTGGACGGCTATATTTCACTATACTTAATAGGTAGACCAAAACACATCGAAATTCCACGTTTATGAGGAGAAACGAAGCAGATAAATTTACATATTAATGAAAAGAAAAGCTGCTTCGGTGCAAGAAAACTGAGGGAAAAAGAATGATTCAATATGCGACGTTTACAAACAACGGATCGAGGGAAATAAATGAAGACCGCTATGGAGCGGCCATACACGGAGAGTCGTACTGCTTCGCCGTTGCGGACGGTCTCGGCGGACACGGCAACGGTGAAATAGCGGCGCAGGCTGCCGTTGACGCAGTGTGCACCGCATTCGTTGACGAGGGCTTCTCGGACGGCTTTTTTAAGACGGCTTTTTCCGCCGCGCAGGACGCGATCCTGCATCAGCAGGAGATATTACAGGCTCCGTCACGGATGAAAACAACGCTCGTCGTGCTGGTGCTCCACGATGGAAAGGCCATGTGGGCGCATGTGGGTGATACGAGGCTGTACAGCTTCAAGCAAGGGAAAATGAGGGGGCACACCACAGACCACAGTGTGCCGCAGATGCTCGCCGTTTCGGGCGAAATCGAGGAAAAAGATATTCGCCGTCATCCGGATAGAAACAGGCTGATGCGAGTTATGGGCATTCGGGGCGAGGAGCCGAGATTCGATGCAAGCCCTGCCGTGCGGCTGCACGGAGATAATGCCTATCTTCTTTGCACGGATGGATTCTGGGAGCTTATAGAGGATGCGGACATGGTACGGCTGCACAGAGAAGCGCTTTCTCCTGAGGCATGGCTCAGTGAAATGTCTGAGCTGATACGAAAAAATGGTGAAGGCAGCGACATGGATAATTATACGGCGATAGCCGTGTATGCAAAGGGAAAGAGTATTTTGGGGAAGTGGCTATGAAAGACGGTTTTGTGTTCGTTGACTTGAGAAAAAGCGGCAGATATGACATAGCCTTTAGAACGGGCATCGGCAGGAGGGATACGCAGCAGGACACCGGATATATAGCGGCCTGCGATGATGAGGTGCTTGCCGTCGTCTGTGACGGTATGGGCGGCATGAGAGGCGGAGAGCTTGCCTCCGAGGCCGCTGTTGAGCGATTTCTTGAGGAATATGAAAAAAATGGCCAAGGAGGCGGCAGTGCATGGCTGGAGGAGGCCATAGAGCTTGTCGATGACAGAGTCTATTCGTTAAAGGCTTCGGATGGAAGTCGGCTCGGCGCGGGAACCACCCTTGTTGCGGCTCATGTTATTAACAACAGTGTGTCGTGGGTGTCAGCCGGAGACAGCCGACTTTATATTATAAGAGCAGGACAGCTTGTTCAAATCACAACGGATCACAACTATTTCTTTCAGCTTGACGGAATGCTTGAAAGCGGTGAGATAGACTCCGAGCGCTACCAAATAGAGGCGCAGGACGGAGAAGCCCTGATCAGCTATGCGGGGATGGGCGGTCTGCAATGGAAGGATATCAGCAGAATTCCTCTGCACTTAGTCGTCGGAGACACTCTGCTTATATGCTCGGACGGTTTATACAGATCCGTGCCCGATGAAAAGATGCTTGCAGCTGTCTGCGCGTCGCAGACAATGGAAGATACAGCTATTTGCCTTGAACATGAGCTGTGCGCGGCTGCTCAGCCGGAGCAGGATAACTACACATACATTCTTATACATTTGAACAAGGGAGAGAGACTATGACTAAGGCGGTAAAATGCTCCGAATGTGGCTTGTATTATAACGGCCAGGTTTACGGCGAGTGCCCGCATTGCAAATCAAAGCAGGAGTCGGGGGCATACAAAGAGGCAAAACCAAGGGAATATCCCGCCGGGGATAGCCAGACTCAGAGAGAAAACAGAGCGGAACATGAGTACAATATCCCGAAGCAGAAGCGATTTACGGTGCCTTACGATGAAGCACGGACGGGAACCGAGCATTGGGAATCAGAGAAGCCCGCAGCACCGGAAAATAATGAGTCAGAGCAGGTGGCGGAGGCCACAGCGCCGCAGGAGATTGTCAAAAAGTCAGAGCCTGAGCAGGATGCCTTCGCCGAGGATCTTCTTAAGCAACTTAAGAAAAGCGGAAGAACGGTCGGCAAATTCACGTCTGCCGACGGTGAAAAGATTGACCCCGTCGTCGGATGGGTAGTGTGCGTGAAGGGGGCATATTACGGACAGAGCTTCGCGCTCCACAGCGGCAAGAACAAAATAGGGCGCTCGCAGGAATTTGACGTTCGCCTGCTTAACGACGACAGCGTATCAAGATCCTGCGTTGCATCCATAGTGTTTGACACCAAAGCAGCTTCCTTTTCTATCTTGCCCGGCGAAAGCGACAGCCTTTGCTATGTAAACGGTGAGGCACTGTATGATCGGAGAACACTGACGGGCTATGAGCAGATAGAGCTTGGCGACAGCGAGAGAAATATGCTCGTGTTCATTCCGCTCTGCGGAGAGCGGTTCACTTGGCTTTCCTATCAGGCGGTGAAGTAAGCACAGGAGCGGGAGAGAAGCATGAAACGTTGCGAAAAGTGTTTTAAAGAGTATGACGAAACGATAGCTGCTGGAGTTTGCCCATACTGCGGATATATGCAGGGAGAGCAGCCGGATGATCCGAGGTATCTTCCCATCGGCTGCCTGCTGCATGGCCGCTATGTTATAGGCGGTGTTGTAGGCGTGGGCGGCTTCGGCATTACATATAAGGCGTGGGATACCAAGCACAGCGTCTGTAAGGCGGTAAAGGAGTATTTTCAGCAGGGAGTTGTGAACCGTATCCCGGGAGACACGGAGGTGTTCGTCTCCGCGCCAAAAAGACTGGAGGAATTTGAATACGGCAAGGAGCGGCTGCTGGAGGAGGCTCGTATCGTCGCTAAATTCCAGTCTGCCGGTATAGTCCGCGTGGATGACTTTTTTGAAGAGAACGGAACATCCTACATGGTCATGGAGTTTCTTGACTATGAAACGCTTGAGGACTATTTGATACATCAGAAAAGACCGCTGACGGAGGATGAGGCGGTAAGCATAGGCTCAAAGATATGTCAAGCGCTCGACGAGATTCACCGTGCGGGGGTGATCCACAGGGATATAAGCCCCGATAATATTTTTATCAGTAAGGATGGCGGTGTCAAGATCATTGACTTCGGCTCTGCCAGACTGTCAAAGGAGGATACAGATTCGAGGCTTATCGTGCTCAAGCCCGGATATGCCCCGCCGGAGCAATATGAAAAAATAGACCCAGAAAACGATCTTCAGCAGGCATGGACGGATATATATGCGCTTGGGGCGACTCTGTATGTGGCAATGACGGGTAAGGTGCCGGCAGAGTCCACGGATCGCAAGGCCGATTTTGACGCGCACACTGACCGTGTATGCTATCCAAGGGATATAAATCAGAATATCCCGGAATATCTCAGCAATACCATCATGACGGCGATGGCAATAAACATTCATGAGCGATTTCAAAATGCTGAGCAGATGAAGGAAGCACTTCAGCAGGAGAGAAAGGTGCTGCCCGTTGAGGCTGTGCGAAAAAAGAAAAGGGTACAGCGCACGGCGAGCATCGCAGCAGGGATCGCGGCGGTCCTGCTCCTTGTCGGAGTTTTTGCCGGTGGTCTTTCAAAAAACAAAAAGGATGTCGTACTTGACCCGGCAACCATATCAGTCTGGTATTCTCTGAGTGATGATGAAGCTCTTGCCGCTCAGAAGGAAAATGCCTTGCAGTCTATTTATACCGCGCTGTATGACGGAGATCAGTTTGCAGATGTCAAGATCGAGATGCGAGGAATACCCGAGGACAGCTACCGAGATGAACTGAACAAGGCTTACACGCAGGACAGTATGCCGACGGTATTTGAGTCACTGCAGTCTGACGATGAATGCATGAAAAAGGCGGAGAGTCTCAAGGAGCTTACAAGCTTAGTCGAAAAGGATGACTGTCGTTTCCGCTCCGATTTTGAAAAATACATTGAGGAGGGTACGCGGATGCCGACGGCATTCAATGCTCCGGTGGTCTATGTCAATACCGAAGTAGTGCCGGATTCCGCAAACCTGAAAAGCGTGGCCGATATGAGCGATTTGACGGCACTCAGCGGCGGGAACGTAAAGTACCAGCCCATGTCGGTGCAGAGCGAGCTCAAGTCGGTTTATGAGGAAATATTGCCCGGATTTTCCGCTTATGCTGGAAAAATGGGCTCTGAAGAGGACTTCGTGTCAGGGAAAACCGCGATATTCTTTGGAGATACGTCTGCTTATTTCCGCATCCGCGAGGCTCTGCCCGGAAAGTTCAGCATGCTCACTCTTGATTTGGAGAGCATACCGTGCCAATACGCAAACTGCTGGAGCATGACCGCATCAAATGACGCGGAAAGGGCTGCGGCCGAGACGTTCCTTGCGTATCTTATGAGCAATAATGCGCAGGATATTTACTATTTGCAGGGGGGAAATCCGGGGCTGCCGATGAACGCTGCTGCGCTGGACGAATATGACAATGTCAGAAAGCAGTTTGAGCAGGTGATAGCCGACTGTGATAGTTACACGTTCGGCTGAGAGAGGATAAAGAATGGAAACAAAGAAACAATGCATGCGGTGCATGGAGTTTTATGACCCGCAGTTTGATATATGCCCATATTGCGGCTATGAGGAGAACAGTGTCAAAAAGGAGCTGCTGCATATAGATGCGGGCACAGTGCTCGCAGAGCGCTACCTGATAGGAAATGCCCTCGGCTTCGGCGGCTTTGGAGTGACATACATAGGATACGACCGTAAGCTCAAGCGCAGAGTGGCTATAAAGGAATATCTCCCCAGCGAATTTGCCACGCGAGCCCTTCATCAGCCCGAGGTCATGATAAACAATAATGAAAAAAAGAAGCAGCAGTTTTCCGACGGCATGAAGAAATTCATTGATGAGGCCAAGAGCCTTGCAAAGTTGAGCAGTCTTGAGGGCATCGTACACATTTATGATAGCTTTGAGGCCAACAATACGGCATACATCGTCATGGAATACCTCGAGGGAGAAACGCTGGCTTCTTATATGAAGAGGGAAAAGAAGGTGGCGGAGGAGCAGGCGATCGAGATAGTTTCTCCTGTGCTGCAAACGCTGGAAGAAGTACACAGCTGCGGAATAATCCATAGAGATATTGCGCCGGATAACATTTTTCTCGCAAAGGGACAGGACGGCAAGACACATGTGAAGCTCATTGATTTCGGCGCATCACGCTATGCATCCACTTCCCACAGCAAAAGCCTGACTGTCCTAATAAAGCCTGGCTATTCCCCAGCAGAGCAGTATCAAAGCAATGGCGAGCAGGGACCGTTTACGGATGTTTATGCTGTGGCGGCAGTCTTATATCAGTTAGTCACGGGTGTAAGACCAGAGGATGCCTTCGAGCGGCGCACCCAGCTGCAAAGTGACGGCAAGGATCCGTTGAAGGATCCAAGCAGCTACAATTCAGAGATTTCGGAAAACTTTGAAAACGCGCTGATGAATGCACTGAGCGTCCGCGTAGAGGATCGTTCAGAGACAGCGGAGGTCTTCCTCAAGGAACTCAACAGCGAGGAACCGGTAAAGCGCCGCGTCAGCAGCGTTCGGAGAATAGATTTTATGCGTTGGCCGCTTTGGGCAAAAATCGGCGTGCCTGTATCTGCCGCCGCGGTCATTGCCCTCATCGTGCTTTTGACGACCGGAGTTATCGGCTTTAAGGGGGCTATCGGAGAGTACAAGCTTCCGGAAGGGATGACACGCGTGCCGGACACTATCAACTCCAGCATAGAGGATGCCCAAAAATGGCTGAGCGAGGCGCAGCTGCAGGCAACTCAATCGGGAACCGTATACACTCCGCTGCTACCTGAAAACGTAGTGCTCGCACAGGATATTTCGGCCGGCAGCGTCGTTATGAAAAACACCCTTCTGTCGCTGACTGTGAGTACGGGAAAAGAGATATATCAAATGCCGGATCTGAGCGGAATGAGTGAAGAGCAGGCAAGAAAAGCGCTTGAGTGCATGGGCGTTAGTGTGACGACGATCGACGGCAGTCAGGCTGGATTGAGCTCCGGTTGTGTAGCGGCACAGAGCATCAAGCCCTATGACGAGGTCGGAACGGGCGACACGGTGGAGCTGACGATTTCCCAAGGTGCATCAGGCACGGCAGGAACTGCACCCCAGCTTGTCGGAATGAGCTATACGGATGCACTCAGCGCCGCCGCGGGTGCGGGCTGTACCCTGACCGTGACGCGAAAAACTTTCTCCCATGACTGCACCGTGCCTACAGTCAGCTCTCAGGCTGTGCAGGCAGGTACAACTGCAAATGACGATGGGATAGTCGGCGTTGAGCTTATAATTCCGTGGCATAGCTTCAGTATGCCGAACCTTAATTATAAGACAGAGCAGGAAGCTGTCCAAATACTGAGCAATATGGGCGTGAAGGCCGATATATCCAAGGAGAGCAGTGAACTGTTCGCGGCGGGACTCGTGCTTTCTCAGGATAGGGCAAAGGGCGAGACGCTTGAGCCGGGAAGTACTGTGCCAATTACGGTGAGCAATGGCGGAAAGCCATTTTCCATGCCGAGCGCTGTCGGTATGGAGGAAAGCAAAGCAAGAGCAGCTCTGATGGAAGTCGGCCTTGCCGTTGAGACGGAATACGGCTTTGCTGACGGGGTGAAAGAAGGAAACGTTATTTCCCAAAGCATAAAAGCCGATACGGAGGTGACCCGAGGCACTACGGTCAAGATAGTCGTGTGCAGTAAGCAGGGGCTTGTTAACGTGTCAAACGTTGTCGGAATGGAGCAGAGCGCAGCCGAAAATACCATTAAGGGACAGAATTTCAAGGTCAGCATAAACCTGATAGAAAGCAGCAGCGAGAAGGGGATGGTCATCAGCCAGCTTCCGGCTGCCGGAAGCTGGCTGAAGGAGGGAACAACGATAGTTCTGACAGTCAGCAAGGGTACGTCCTCAAAGCCCGTGAGTACTCCCGTGCCCGATAAAAATGAGCCGGGACCGTGGTCTGCATGGTCAACGTCTTATCCGTCCGGCGACTATGAGGTCGAGAGGAAGACCCAATATCGCTACAAAGACAAGGAAACCACGAGCTCAACGACCTATCCGCTCAGCGGCTGGACAAAGGTGGATTCAAGCTCCAGCTATACCGACTGGGGCAGCTGGAGTGACTGGTCTGCCTCGTCTGTATCCGAAAGCGATACACGGAAGGTGGAAACAAGGTGGATCGAACCAACCTACAGAACGCTGTATAACTATAATCGATATAACGAATATGACCTTGCAACAGTGGGTAGGCGTGGTTGGAATGGACCAGCTGTAGGCTGGTGGGGAGGCCACTATTGTCAATATTACCAAGAATACGGCTGGACGACTACTCCATTGCAATATACAGGTTCCGACAGTGGATACAGCATATATGGAGGAAACTGGTATAATGAGTGGACGACGCAGGAGGAGGTAACAGCTGGCCGCACCGAATACCGCTATTGTGACCGTTCAATCGTCACGACCTATTACTATGAGCGTTGGGGAGACTGGTCTGATTGGGCAGATTACTCTGTGAGCGGAGGCAGTGACAGAACGGTGGAGACGAGAACGGTTTACCGCTACAGGACTAAAGGTACTTGACGGAGGTGAGGAGATCAAATGAGCACGGACAGCAGACCCACGGAAGAACAAAGACCCAGATCGGCGCTGCAAATCACGCTCATTGACGCCGATCAGACCATAAAAAGCCTGTGGCTGCCCCAGAAGAACGAGGGGAAATTCCGTTTTCCCGGTAATGGGCCGGATGAATGGTACAATTTCTTCTACCTGGAGGGCGAAAGTGAAAGCTGGTATGCGGTTTGTACAGCTGAAGCATATATAAAGACAGGCTCCGGCGAAGCAAAGAGGCGCGTTGCTCTTTCAAACGGCCAGTTTCTCACCATCCGCCATGAAGACAGGGAGTATGTCCTTTATTCGGAGCGCACCGATGCTGAAAACAGCACCTACCACAACTACCTTATCCGCCGCGTGTCACAGATCACCATAGGGCGCACGGACGAGAACGACATTCAATATGCCCTAAACTGCGTTTCAAGAAGACACGCAAGGCTCTGGTGGAACGATAACTGCTGGGTAATTACCGACGAGCACAGCCTGAACGGTACATTCGTTAACGGACAGCGGATACATGAGACTCCTGTTTTTCCGGGAGATGTCATCTATATTGCCGGCCTGCGGATGATTATGGGCTTTGACTTTGTCTCAATGAACGACAGAGGCAGAAGGGTGGCTTTGAATCCCGGCGTGCTCAGTCCCCTTCAAAGCGTTGGAAATTCAGGCCTCGAGCAGGAGCCTGCCGACGGGGCGGAGGAATGGTATTTTACCCGTCCGCCTCGAAAGCGTCTGTCCATGACCTTCCACGAGATATCTGTAGACCCACCTCCAATGTCCGCCGGTGACGGTGCTATGCCGCTGCTGCTGCGTATGGGCAGCTCGGCGGTCATGGGTGGAAGCGCCCTGCTGGCAGGCCATATCACCATGGTGCTCAGCGCCTTTCTGTTCCCATTGCTGACCAATCGCTTCAGTGACAAGGAGCGCAGGGAATATGAAGAACGCAGAGTGAAAAGCTACACACAGTATCTGGCGGGAAAGGAGCTTGAGATCGAAAGAGAGCGCGAAAGGGAGCAGCGGGTATTCAACAGAAACTATCCGGCGCTCGGAGCGCTTTTGGAGCAGGTCAGCGTCAGAGAACGCCTGTGGGAGAGGCAGAAGACAGATGACGATTTTCTGTGTCTTCGCATCGGCAGCGGGCAGCTTTCCATGCAGGCAAAAATCAGCTATCCCGAGCGGCGCTTTGAGGTGGACGAGGATCAGCTTGAAAAGCAGATGTACGATCTGGTGGAAAAGCCGATCACACTGGAGAATATGCCCGTCCTTGCGTCCTTTATGAGCGAAAAGATCAACGGCGTGTCGGGAGACCGCAGGCATATGATGCAGTTTATCCACAATTTACTGCTTCAGCTCACTGCGACCCACAGCTATGACGATGTTAAGATCGTTTTTCTTGCGGATGAGCGCGATGCGGATGAGCTGGAATTTGTAAAATATCTTCCCCACATTTGGAATGACTGGCGCAGCTTTAGGTTCTTGGCCTGCAACGTCGCGGAGGCGTATTCGATCAGTGAATACCTTAAGCGTGAGCTTGAAGGTGATATGGAATCTCCGAGAGAGCTGAAGGAGATACTGAAGCAGCATCCATATTATGTAATATTTGCGCTCGATAAACGGATATTTGACAGCATGGAGATCTTGAAGGATCTGTTACAGCTTGAGGAGAACATCGGAGTTTCCGTTATCGCTGCGTTTGACGGTTTGCCCAAGGAGTGCGAGCGGATATTTCAGCTGAATAACAACGGCACGCACACAGTTGTATATCTGAAGCAATTAGAAAAAAGCGACGGCTACTTCTGGCTGGAAAAGTATGATGAGGCTAAAAAGCTGCAATGCATAAGGATGCTTGCCAACACGAGACTTAAGATCGGAGGACAGGAATTTGCACTGCCCAAAACAGTATCCTTTCTCGAACTATTCGGTGCCGGACGTATAGAGCATCTTAATATCCTGGACAGGTGGCACCGGAATAACCCTGTCAAATCCCTCTCAACGCCCGTTGGCATCGGTACCGATGGAGCTGTGTTCAACCTCGATCTGCATGAGAAATTTCAGGGACCGCACGGCCTTGTTGCAGGCATGACTGGCTCCGGCAAATCGGAATTCATTATCACATATATCCTTTCAATGGCGGTCAATTATCATCCTGACGAGGTAGCCTTTATCCTGATCGACTACAAGGGAGGCGGGCTTGCCGGTGCCTTCGAAGACACGGAAACGGGAATACGCCTGCCGCATCTGATGGGTACGATCACAAATTTGGACGGTAGCGCGATACAGCGCTCCCTGACCTCGATCCAAAGCGAGCTGACAAGGCGACAGAGAGTGTTTAATGATGTAAAAAACAAGCTCGGCGAGGGAACCGTTGATATTTATTCCTATCAGAAGCTGTTTCGGGCGGGAAAGGTATCCGAGCCGATGCCGCATCTGTTCATCATCTCTGATGAGTTCGCGGAGCTCAAGCAGCAGCAGCCGGAATTTATGGAGCAGCTCATAAGTGCCGCCCGCATCGGGCGCAGCCTCGGCATACACCTGATATTGGCAACTCAAAAGCCGAACGGCGTGGTCAACGACCAAATACGAAGCAACGCAAAATTTAAGGTCTGTCTGAAGGTTCAGGATAAATCAGACAGTATGGACATGCTGCTTCGTCCGGAGGCTGCAGAGCTCAAAGATGTGGGCAGATTTTACCTACAGGTCGGCTACAATGAATATTTCGCATTGGGTCAATCCGCGTGGTGCGGAGCACAGTATGAGCCGCAGGACACCGTAGATGAGAGAGCAGACGACTCGATTTCCGTGCTCGACAACCTCGGGCAGACGATGCTGCGGGTCGCGCCCGAGGTGCAGCGCAGCGATTCGGGGCAGAAGCAAATAAGCGCCGTGGTTCGCCGGCTTTACCGCTTGGCTCAGGATGAGAACATTCCTATGCGCTCTCTCTGGAAGGAGCCGCTTCCCTCGCGTATAGATGTCGCTCAGCAGGAGCCAGCTTCCGAAAAAACGATACAGGCATATTTGGGGCTGCTCGACGATCCCTCACAGCAAAGACAGTTCCCGCTGCTGTATGATTTTGAGCACTGCCGCAATCTGATGATCGTCGGCGAGGCTGGCAGCGGCAAGACCACATTGGTACAAAGTATGCTGTATTCCCTCTGCAAAAGCTACTCCTCGGCGGAGGTTCAGTTCTATGTCTTGGATTATTCGAGCCGAATGCTGAAAATGTTTGATCCCATGCCTCACTGCGGCGCAGTTCTGACCGAGGAAAACGAGGATTCACTCAATGACTTTTTCGGCCTTTTAAACGAGATAGTAGCCACGCGGAAAAAGCAGTTTTCCGAATGGGAAACGGACAGCTTTGAAATTGCGCATGCAGTGTATCAGCTGCCGTTGATACTGGTGTTCATTGACGGGCTTGCAGGTCTGGGAGCCTCAAAAAGCGGCGAAGCACATAGCTACAAGCTCCATAAATACATCAGAGACGGCGTAAACTATGGAGTGAAATATATCATAAGCTGCAGCCATCTGAATGAAGCGTCCGTGCGCATAAGGCAGGAATTTGGAGACAGGCTGTGCCTTCATATGCGGGAAAAGTTCGATTACGGCGATGCGCTCAATTGCAAGGTGTCCTATACTCCGCCGGATAAGCCGGGACGCGGGCTTTACAAGTGGGAGGATGAGCCGCTTGAGTTTCATGCGGCCATGTATTGCCCCGACTTGGACGACAAGGAGCGAAGCAAACGGCTCAAGTGGCAGCTGCAGGAGTTTCGTGAGCACAGCGATAATGTGCAGGGAGCAATGCGCCTGCCGGTGTACAGGCAGGACGCGTCATATGAGGAGTTTGCGGCACAGTTTAAAGCCGGCAGGATCCCTTTGGGCTATTTTAAGAATAAGCCCATTGCATTGCCGCTTAAGCAATTCAGCACTTTGAGTGTGTATCTCGGAAATCCACAGGGGACGCGACCTATAATGAGCAACTTTCTGTATGCCGCAGGAAGGGAGCGAATGAGACTCATTGCGGTCAGACGCTGCGAAAACAGTATTTTTGCCAAAAATGGTGATACAAACGGCGAAAAGCTCACGGCGGATATCACGAAATACTTGCCGACCGAGCATGATATTTCCTTGCTGCTCAACGAACTCATGGCTCTCGCAGCGGAAAGGAAAAAAATCCTGAGCGATTTTTGCTCGGAGAACGGCGTGGACGAAAAAGACAAGGATGAACTCTCGCAGGCGGCGGAACATGTCCGTGCAAATACAAGGCCGGTGCTCATATTCATTGAAAATTTGGCAGATATGGCCTCAAATATCGACATGATGACTGAAATGCTGCTGGATGGACTTCTTAAGAGCATATGGCAATATAACATACGGGCGATAGCGTTTTTTGAGCCGAAGGATGAGACACGGTGCACAGACAGCGTGCTGTACAGCGGCTATCCTCTAAGCGGGGATGTACTCCTGTTCGGAGGGCGCTTTGATAAGCAGAGCATGTGCGTGCTGCCTATGGATCCGGAAAAAAGCAAGGAGCTTTTGCAGTACAACTTATCTGTAATGCGTTATAACAACGAATGTTATCCCTTGCTGATGCCATGCGGAGAGCTCAAGGCAGAAGAAATATCGGAAGATGACAGAAACATATTTTCCTGATGAACAAAACCCTGCGGAGAAAGGAGGAAGACATACGCTATGGATGCAGCAGAGGAGCTTTTGTACCACCTCAGAAAGCTGGAGGCTCTTCTGGAGAACGATTATGATACTGCAGACAAAAATATGCAGGGAGGATTCGTTGCTCCGTATCGGAGAGCGTTGGCGAAGGAAACGGAACAACTACAGGAAGTTATTCGAAGTCTTATAAATAAAATCAGTTAGGAGGACACTATTATGATAATCTCATTTGACGAAGTGCAGGCAAAGCTGTGGAAACAAGAGGTGGAGGCAGAATTGGAGCTGGTGGCGAAGATCAACACCGATGCAGGCCGCTGCATGCAGGATCTCTCCGAAGAAGGAGATCCTCTGACTGTTATTCTTAAAAGGACCGGCAGCCAGATCGAGAGCTTCGGCAACACTCTCAGATCAAAATTCAAGGAAAGCATGGTCAAAGTCGGCGAGGCTATGCTCAGATATGCAAAGTCGCACGACACTGTTATTCAGGATGCGCAATCGGCTGAAGCCGGTCACTAAGCTGAAAGGAGACAATGATTATGTTAAAGTACAGCGAGGCTATTTATCAAGGGAAAATCGACCAATTGACGGAGTACATCACCATGCTGGAAGAGCATCTTAGCAAGCTGACGGAATACAAGTCACAGCTCGCAAAATTTTGGGACGACGAGGATGGCGCAAAGCTGGCCAACGCGCTTCAGGAGGGACTGACGAATACGAACAATCAGCTTTACTATTTGAAGAAGCAGCTGGCATTCTACAGAAAACTCGTTGCCGAGTACGGCGGAGCCGCGGCGGATGTTCAAGAAAAGATCGAAAATGTGCTTCAGACCATGTCGTCTATCGGCTCAGTGGCAGGAGTCATGATGTAAGGAGTAACATGCTGTTCGAGGTAAAAGATGCCGGCTTGCAGCGGCAGATAGACCTTGTATATGAGGAACTGAGAGAAGTTTCCTTTATGGAAGAGCTGCTTTCAGCTCGGTCGGCGACTCTGCTCGCCTGCGGCGCGGAGTATTTGCAGCAGGAAGAAAAGAATATCCGAAAACGCATTTCTTTTCTTGAATCCCTGAGGACAAGAGCGATTTCACTTCAGACTGAGGTCGGAAAAGATATGGACGAGGTGCTGCGGCTAATGAGCAGTACAGGCAAGTAAAATGACAGCACCCGCGACAGCTGAGTGTATCTGCCGCAGGTAAGAACAGCTTAAATGAAATGGATATTTTAATCAGCTTAGCAATACCAGCCATATCAAAAAAATACGATATGCTTATACCTAATTTTCTGACAGTCGCGGAGCTTACGCCGCTGCTCGTGAAAGCGGTGGAAGAGCTGTCCGAGCAGAGATACCATCCGTCAGGCGCTGAACTGCTGTGCGGAGAATTCGGAAGTTTGAACCCTCGCTTCACGCTGAATCAGCATAATATCAAAAACGGCGAGCAGCTCTGGCTGTTCTGACGCTTATGCGGGCGCGCATGCCCAAATGTTAAAGAACCAGGCAAAGCACTCCCCTGCGGCGCAACCGCAGGGGATGTTTTTATGAAAATTTCTGCATATTTTTTGCCCGATCGCAGAGCATATAGGTGAAATCAAAATATATGGAGGAGCATAGATATGAAAGCAACAGGGATAGTCAGATGCATTGACGATTAAGTTATAATAGAAGCAAGGCCAGAAAGCCTTGAAAACACTGGCATTTCACTGATTTTGTCCAACTTCAAAAGCATCCAGAGAACAAGCTGTTTGACTGCGGTGAGCTGCAGCCGCACTCTCGGAAGGAGGTCGCAGCAAATGACAAAATACTCAAAGTGATAGCCCCGGCACTGTACCACGCCTGAGTGGAACAATACCGGGGCTATTTTTTTATCACAACGGAGGTAACACTTATGATTCCAAATCCACTTCTGGTATTTGAAGTCCTGATGCAGGAAACACAGTATTCCCATTTTGACAGCGGCTCCGAGGGCATCACACCGGAATGCCGCACCTGTCGTTTCCATCGTCCGCACTGGAAATATCAGTCCTGTTCCTTTGAAGAATGCCCGTCTGACATCCGGAACATCAGAGCATATCTTCTGACTACGCTCTATAACGCTCCGGCAACAATGTACAACTTCTGCTTGGGGAGCCTCCATGTGATTGTTGCTAAACTTATGAGCCTCAATATAATCTTTCTTCTATGCCTCCTTTATCCACCATCCTGATCTGTCGGCATATCCATTGCGCGCCATGAATGGAATTAAAATCTTGATTCGTCCGGTATCGGGTATAGTTACACCTTCGCCTTTCAAAATGCTGAAGACTTTTTTCTCGTACTCTTGCAATACTTTCTCCCACGAGGCAGTTATGTCAAGAGCCGATTTATATTCCGGTGTTCCCTCTGCGTAGTCGTATATGTCATCTTCAACCCACCAAAACTGATTGCTGGCAATAGCATAAGCATCTGCCAATTCTTTTTCAGATGTTATATTGGCGTATTTCAAATGAAGTTCTTCCGCAGTCAAGTTGGGGCATGGCTCGGCATCCATAATATACATAGGCATCTCACTCCATAACGATGATATAATCTTTGCTAAAATCGTCAAACAGGGCATTGGTACTATCGATCACGTTGTGTAGCTCTTCGTTCAATTTCCCCGAAACATAGGCATCCCGTGCATCTGGCTTGTTGATCACAGCCCACTTGAGTTGAGAATACGAATACTTTGCAAAGGCGACCCACTGAGGATAATTGATCGACATCGGATTTTTAGTAAAATAAATCTTCCCCGCATTTGCTGCGGCTGCCCACGCATGAGCAATGAAAAGCATGGTAGCCAGCTTGGGGTGTTTATCTCTATTCAAAGAGACTGGAATAGACTCCTTAACTGTATAACCTTCTTTAATGCGTTTAACCGAGTATCCCAATCGAACAATGACTTCGGTCAGCATTACCGGAATCGAAAGAGAACAGAAGTGAATGAAGTCGTAGCCCTCATAGTACATTCCCTGAACGATTTCTGCGATGGTCTGCTCTTCTTCGCCTATGGAACCGAATTGAAGAAGATTGAACAGTCCCATGAGCGGAGCGGGAAGACCCATTGACGTAGTAATGTCGGATTTGAAGTGAATAATTTGTTTTGCAAGAGCTGCGAACAGGTTACTTTCAGTACGATCAGAATAATTCTCCATCACTTGCGAAATGACTTTTCCGGCTTTATCAATGGTGGTCATACGACCCGTCATAATATCAAAAACGCCGACAATAAAGCCTAGCACTGGATCATGTCCGAGAGACAGCAAACGATGATAGTAGGCAGATAGCCCTTGAACATACTCTTTTGTATTCCGATTGTCCTGTGCGTCAAAAGGTACTTTGCTCACCTTTGCGTTTGCGAGTTTCTGCATCTCTTCTTCCGGAAATGTCCTCTCGAAGTAAGCACGAACATAATTCGATAAAGTTCCAGCGGAAAGTCCGGCGGGACCTTTCTGTGGAATACCAACGAGCAAAATATCAACAGCAGCACTCACAAGACCGGCAAGAGCGCTGATAGCAACATCATATTTGTCGAGCTTATGTAAGTCGTTATATTCGTCATTCAGGAGTCTCACCGCATCAGAATTATCTTTCAATTCTTCGGCAGTAAAGATGTCCTCCAACTCATATCCTGTACCAACATGACGCTCTGCTTCAAGGCAAAGCTCTTCCCATGTTGGTACAACCATGACTTTCTGCTTCTGCTTGCCCGGCACCGTATGTAAACTATCAATGCTATATCCGAGTTTGCTGAGCAAATCCTCACTGGATGAAATACACGAGTCTACGCTGCTTATATCCGGGAACTTAACACCTGATAATTCAGAAGATTGGTGAGCGAGAACTGTATTTATCTGATTTTCAAAGTTCGTGTAGTTATACTTGCCCATTTAGCGCAGCCGCCCTTCATAGACATTTTTTCTGCGAATATCACACCTAAGCAACGCCAAGGTCTTTGCTTAAATCCTTAATTGCTTGCTGTAAAAGTATGTTCAGGCTTTGCAGATAATCCAGCCGCTCCTTGTTGGCATCAGCTTCTTCTCTCAATGCTTTAATGATGCTTTCGTGTTTGAGCAGAGCTTCTTTATACAGCCGTTCCTTTTCCTGCCGAAGTTGTTTGCTTTTAAGTTGAGCAGCAAGTCCGACACCACCGGCAGCAAGAAGTGCAGCAGGAGCCGCAAGAACAAATACGCCCGCAACCATACCCCCACCGACAACAGCACCGGCAGCGGCTAAACCTGATGTGATTCCCGCAGCAGATAATCCAACCGTGCCAAGCCCATAGAGCGCAAAGAACGAGCCAACGCCTCCAATACCAGCGCCCAAAGCACCGGTCAATACCTCGGGGATAGCACTTTGCCTGATGGTCCTTGACTTGTCGTTTACGGCTTGGGCGGCTTCGTTAACAACATTCACCACCTGCTGCAGCGCGTCTACGCTTTGGAAGACCATTTCTTTTTTCTTTTTCACATAGTTTCCCATAATCATTTGTCTCCTTATGCCGTTATGTACTTATCAAGCTCTGATCAAAAGCGAACAGAGCCTCGTTGATCTCAAAGACGTTGTAGTTCCCATGCTCCACGATGATGTCAAACTTGCTGGAGTGGGAGAGCGCAAAGCCTGCCTTCATGAGCATCGGCAAACAGTTTGCCGATGAGCTGATAGGCTTTGCGGTCGAAGATGACGATGTACACCGTCATTCCATTTTTAAGAATAAAGCTGCTGATGGTGTCAATCGCAGTCGCGGAGCGTTTCACATCTTTGTGATGTCATTTCTGATGATTTGAAGCGGCATGAGCGCTCCCCGCCTTTCAAACCGACAAATCGGAATTTGCCTTATCGCAGTATGTCCAGCTGATGCTCAATAGATATCTGCTCTCTCTTGAGCTTTAAAATGTTACTATCTAAAGCCACGATTTCATTGAATATTTACATAATCTCAACAGAGTCGGTTTTGAGAAAGCCGTTTGAAAAGCCCTGCGGCATTTGAAAACGTTTTTCCTGATCGCCAAAACGAATATTGAGAGTGTTTCCATTGTGGGCAACAACAATTCCTGTGCCAAACGACTTGTGAGTGACCTCAAGGCCTTTGAAGGAAAACTCATCATAATTTGCCCGCATCAGTAATGTTTCATTCAATTCGGCTGAGATATGCTCAAGCTCGGCGGTTAGTGTATCACGCTTTTCCTGCACCTGCTGCTCATGCAGTTGAGCATTAGAGCGATGGGGTTTAACAATTGTGATGTTATTATAAAGGCTATAAACAATGGCTGAATAGATGATATCATATGCAAGGATGTGATAGCTTGTATCCGACCACATTTTATCTGTTATATGATCATTGAGAAGCTGCAAAAGCGCAGGCGTTTCCTTAATCGCGGCTACAAGCTCGTCGCACATCTCATAGTAATTTTTTAAGTTGAAGCTTTCGCCGCTTCCAAAGTCTTTGCCGAACTCAATGCAATACATAAATTCTTTTGCCTGTGTTGCCTTGAACATATAGTTCTTTTCGGGCTCGATAAAGCTCAAATATAAAATGACGGTTCTCATATCCTGAGCATATTTCCAAGAGCCGCTATAATAAGAATTAAGAAGCTCATCAGATTTTTCCAAGAATGAATATATTTTATCCTGCCGCTTGTCTATATTTCCGTTATCATCAATGAGCAGCTCACGAAACATCTGCCGAACGACCTCGGTGAGTTCGGGTCTTTCAGCGAGCTTGATAATACCGTTTGCAGGCTGGACGATCTTATTGTTGATAAGATTATCCGTTGAGCTGACGCACTCCTTGAACATGGCAGCGAAATCGGGAGCATTGATATTCCAATGATCCTGAAAATGCTTGACGGCTTCCCACTTATATTGCTCATTGTTTTCCTTCCATATGTGATCAAAGCGGCTTATGTAGTTTGAAAGGAGTTTATTCAAATTTTCTTTGTTCATCGGTACCCATCCTCGTTTTAAGTTAGGAAAAAGCGTGTATATATATTGATTATATTTCGATTATATCATGTACTCGATATTTTTCCAAGTAAACAAA
>CAVDFD010000014.1:0-19764 GCA_963608145.1 Bacteroidaceae bacterium
AGGAGCTAGAAACAATGAATGAAAGCAAGTTAAAATTCTACGGAGGAAGCTTCGGTGCATTTGTTCCGCTGCTTGTCTTCATGGCATGCATGGTACTGATCGCAGCAATGAAGATGGTATCGCTGGTCCTTTTCTGCATGGCGGGCTTCGCAGGACTCTGCACTGCCTTCCTTTTAGCAAAGGACAAAAAGGAGTTTGAGGAAGCGGTAGTAGAGGGCATAAGAAACAAAACGCTCTGCGTGATAATTTTTGCCTTCCTGCTGGCCGGTATCCTCTCTCAGGAGCTCAGACAGAGCGGCCTTATAAACGGCCTTATCTGGGCAATGACGAGCCTCGGGCTCAACGCCGCCTTCCTGCCGCTGATAGGATTTCTGGCAAGCTGCCTTATCTCGGTTTCGACCGGTACATCCAACGGAGCCATAATCGCGGTAATGCCCGTTCTGCTTCCCGCTTCGACAGCAGTCGGCGCATCACCGGCGCTCATAGCCGGTGCGATAGTCAGCGGCGCAGTATTCGGCGATAACCTCGCGCCCATTTCCGACACGACCATAGCGTCAGCCGTTACTCAGGGTGCGGAGGTGAGAGACGTTGTCCGCACGAGACTTCCGTATGCACTCATTGCAGCCGCCGTTTCCGCGGTGCTGTTTATCATAATGGGCTTTAAGACCGCTTCGACCGCCGCTCTTCCCGAGCTTGCCGATTCGAGCAGCGCGATGACGCTTCTGATGCTGGTCATTCCCGTTATCATGGTGTTCCTCATGCTCAGGGGCTGGAACCTCGTCGGAACCCTGCTCGTGTGTGATATGATCGGTTTCGTTTTCCTTCTGGTATTCGGCTTTGTCGAGCCGGCCAAGCTGATCGCAGCCGACGGCCCGATCGGCGCCGGACTTACCGGAATGCTGAACGTTATCTGCTTCTCCTTCTTCATGTTTGCCCTGCTTGAGCTCCTCAACCGCAGCGGCGAGCTGGACAAACTCATGGAGGGAATATCCAAAAAGGCGACGACCCCGCGCAAGGCGGAGGGTCTGTCCGCCGTTATCGAGATCGTTGCGGGCTTTGCCATAGGCGCTGCGAGCGTTTCGATACTCTTCGTAGGCCCCATCGTAAGAAAGATACTCGGACAGCACAACATCGAGAAAACAAGAGGCTCGAACATAATCGACGGCTTCGGCACGGCCTTTGCCGGCATAGTGCCCTACAACCCCGTGGGTCTTAACGCCGTAAGCCTTGCAATAGCAAGCGGAGTCGTAGCCGACGGCTTCTCCTTCCTCGATTACCTCCCGTATCTGTACCAGAGCTATATGCTCATAATCCTGTTCACACTCAGCATTATCACCGGCATCGGCAGAAGATTTGAAACCGCCGATAATAAATGATTAAGCCGCAAGTATTTATAAATTTTAAGGAGAAAAGTCATGTCTGACAGTTGTGAAAAATTCATGTTCAGCAAAAGCCTGTCCGAGGAGATAAAAAACAGGTTCTACTATGTAGATGCCGACCCTGAGTTCGGCGAGCGTCTGTTCTTTGAAAACTCCGGCGGTTCGCTGAGACTGAAGGAATCCGTCCTCAAGCAGGCGGAATATCAGGCCTATCCCGACTGCCCAGAGAGAACGCATAACCGTTCTCTTGACCTCAAAAGAGTGCAGCTTCAGGGTATAGACGACATAATGAAGGTCGTTTTCGGCGCGAAGGACGGCGCTCTGCTGAGCGAAATGACAGCCTCTCAGGTCATGTTCCAGACGGTCGGAGCCATACTGGAAAACTGCCCTGGCGACAACGCCGTCACCTCGGTCATGGAGCACCCCTCGGCCTTTGACGCGGTGAAATACTACTGCGATAAGACCGGCAAGGAGTTCAGAGTCGTCGGAGCAAACCCCGCAAGCGGCAGAATTGAGGTCGAGGATATCAAAAAGGTCGTAACTCCGACCACAACGCTCCTGAGCGTCATGTGGGCCTCGAACATCACGGGCGCTATAATGGACATGGAGGGCATCGTAAAGGCGGCACGGGAGATAAATCCGGATATATACATCGTTGCCGACGCGGTGCAGCACATTCCTCACGCCGCGGTGGATGTTGACGCGCTCAAGCTTGACGGCGTAAACTTCGGCCCGTACAAGTTCTTCGGCACACGCGGCATGGGCTACGGCTATGTGTCCGACAGAGTGGCTCTGCTGCCGCACAGAAAGGTGCTTGCACGAGACCCGAAGATATGGGAGCTCGGCTCTCCCACCCCGGGCAACTTCGCCGCCATGAGCGCAGTTGTCGATTATGTGTGCTGGATAGGAAAGCAGTTTACCGACTCGGAGGATCGCCGCGAGCAGTACGTTGAGGGCATGAAGCGCATCCATATGCACGAGCAGTCGCTGCTTGACCTCATGCTCAACGGCACGGCAAACGCCGCCGGACTGCGCAGCATCGAGGGTGTCGAGGTATATGCCGACGATCCCGATCTGTCAAGGCGCGACCTTATAGTCGGTATCGGCTTTAAGAATATGTCGTATTCCGATGCGGTGCTCGAGTACCGTAAGAGAGGCGTTATCGTGTTTGAGCGCCTCAACTCCAGCCCGTACTCCAAGCGCGCTGTCGAAGCTATCGGCACGACCGGCGCGATCCGCGTATCGCCGCTGCACTGCCACACCGAGGAGGATATCGAGAAATATCTCCTCATAACAAAGGAAATAGCAGAGCTGTAAGGCTTGCAAATGAACAAAGCTCCAACTGCCGCGGCAGTTGGAGTTTTGTGTTTCTGATCTTTATTTTTCTGCTTCGGGGAGGCAGTGCATGCGCAGGGTGTCGAGCATGCGGAAGCCCTCGGCGTGCACGGAGAGACTGTGCAGCCCGAAGTCGAGCGAGCGTATGCGCAGGTACAGGGCTATCGCCCTGCCCTCGGCGCTCCCGTCGGGAAACTGGCTTTTGTGGCAGTCGAATATCGCCGAAAGCTGCCGCCTGAGCAGCTCCTTCGAGGTTCTGACATAGCGGTTCGGCGAGGCGGTCATGTAATACGCTATAGCCTTCACGGGAGCGGAGGCCGCGCCGTGCCGCTGCATTATGCCCTCGTAGGGCGCAAGATACGCAAGCTCGGATGCCGCCCTGCCGACATTCAGATGGTCTGGGTGGCACTCGCTTCTGACCTGCGGGTCGGGGCAGAAGATGATGTCGGGCTTAAACTCGCCGATGGCCTTTGCCATTGCTGCTTTAAGCTCCCGCGTGTCATAAAAGCCGCCGTCGCAGAAGGGCAGAAAGGAAACGTCCGCAACGCCCAGCCTTTCCGCCGAGGCTCTTGCCTCGGCCTGACGGATGGGGATAAGCTCCTCCGGCGGCACGACGGCGGAGCCGTATCTTCCGTCGATGCAGCACAAAAACGCGACTTTTTTGCCCATGCCTGCGAGCTTTGCCGCCGTTGCGCCCGCGCCGATCTCAATGTCGTCGGGATGCGGTCCGATGAAAAGATACCGCTCGAAGCTCTCAATGCGCGGCAGTGGGGAGGCGAGGCCTATCGCAAGCCTTGTTATGCTCATGCCGTTTCTCCCTTGCGGGCGGCTATCTCACCGCAGATGCGGTCGTACTCGTCCTCGTCGAGCTTATAGTGCTTCTTGTACAGGAAGTAGCTCAGAAGCATGAGCACGCAGGGGATGAGGATCATGCACAGCAGCAGAGCCAGCGTTTTGCCCGGCTCGATGCCGGCGATTACATTGTCGATGGCCATTATCTTGTCCTGCTCGGAGATGAGATTGCGCGCACATTCGTTTTCAAAGTCGGAGATGCGGTTTGTGTACTGCGTCACGCCGAAGATGATATAGCTGAGGTTCGTTATCAGCACCGTCAGCGCGGAGGCGAGCTTTGTCAAAAACGGGCGCAGGGAGGTGATTATCGCCTCGTCGCGCTCTCCCGTGCGGTATTCGTTGTATTCGACGGTGTTTATAATTGAGATCATCATGATGAGATAATAGCCGTACTGGCCGAAGTTTGAAAGTGCATAGCCGACGGTTATCAGCCAAAACTTGAGCATCGTCGAGGGCAGGGTGAGGCCGGCAGCGAGCATGAGCACATATCCGGCCATCGAGACGCAGGCGAGTATCGTCATGAGCCTTTTGCGCTTTATACGGCGCGAAATGGCGGGGTAGAAGATCATGAGGAAGGCCGTGACGGACATGCCGACGATGGAAAACAGCGAAAACAGGCCGCCCTCGTAGCCGAAGTCAAAGTAAATATACGTTGCGCCGATGCCGCCGACGATGTGATCGTTGCCTATCTGCTGGAGAAGAAAAATGAGGCTTATCCACAGCAGCTGATCGTTGCCGGTGATGGTCGTCCATATCTTCTTGAAGCTGATGGGGGGAGCCTCGGTGTATTCGCGCCTTTCACGCACGCCGAAGATGGTAAAGCACAGAAACAGCGGTGCGAGCACGCAGATGATGAGCGCTATCCTGCCGTAGGCGATGGTCGTGCTGCCGCCGATGGCCTTGTCGCCGACGGTGAATATGGGGATAAGAACGCTCGCAAGCGTTCCGCCGATGCCGGCAAACAGCGTCGCGCGCGAGGCAAACTGGTTTCTCGCGTCCGCCTCGGTCGAGAGCGCGGGCACCATGCCCCAGTAGGAGATATCATGCATCGTGTAGGTTATCGAGTACATGAAGTAGATAAAGCCGAAGAACCAGACGAAGCTCCAGCCCTGAAGGTCTGTGTTGAAGGCGAGATACACGACTACCGAGGTCGAGAGTATGCCGATGACGAGCCAGGGCTTGAACTTGCCCCAGCGCGTGCGCGTGCGCTCTATTATATTGCCCATGATGGGGTCGTTGAGCGCGTCGAATATCCGCGCCGCGACGACGATGGCCGTTATCGCGCCGAACTGCGTGTTCGTGAGGTTTCGCGTGAACAGCACGAAGGTTATTATGCAGCTCGTGAAAAGGTAATATATCATATCCCTGCCGACCGTGCCGAGCGGGAACATGATAAGATTTTTCTTTCTCTGTTTGAGATCTTCCATGACAGTCTCCTATACAAATTTAATGCATTCTTTATTTTAACAGCAGCCGGAGATAATAGCAAGCCGCGCAGATGATGAAGTTTGGAGCTTAAAATTGTTGCATTTTCACAAAGCTCTTTGTGAAAATGGGCAAAATTCCGTCTTGCGAAATGCGCCGCAATCGGATAGAATGTGTGTTATTCATTCAATAAATTTATGAGGTGGTCAAATTGCAGGAGCTTATCGAGCGCATAAAGCGCGACGGCGTAGTCAAGCCCGGCGGAGTTTTGAAGGTGGACAGCTTTTTAAATCACCAGATCGACCCGAAGCTGAGCTACAGCATGGCACAGGAGATACACAGACTGTTTGAAAACGACGGTGTCAACAAGATCCTCACCATCGAGGCATCCGGCATCGGCATGGCCGTTCTGACGGGGCTCGTGTTCGGCTGCCCCGTGGTCTTTGCGAAAAAGAGCAAGACCATAAACCTCTCGGACGACGTGTATTCAACGACGGTGTATTCCTTCACGCATCAGGTCTCAAAGCAGGTGCTTGTCTCAAAGCGCTATCTCAAGCCCGGCGACAGAGTGCTGATAGTTGACGACTTCCTCGCAAACGGCGCGGCCCTCGAGGGTCTGTGCAATATCGTCGAGCAGGCCGGAGCCGAGATCGTGGGTGCTGCAATAGCGATAGAAAAGGCCTTCCAGCCCGGCGGCGAAAAGCTGCGCTCAAGAGGTCTGCGCATAGAAGCGCTTGCAAAGATCGAGTCGATGGGCGACGACAGCATCGTGTTCTGTCAGGAATAAACATGCACAAAAAACACGGCGAAAAAATGTGAAACTTGGCTAAAACCGAGTCTTGACTTTTGCCGCTGCGCTTGTTATGCTAAAAGTGTTCTCGATCAGAGACGCTGAAAACTGAATATTTTCGATATATAGCAAATGATATGGATTTGAAGTCTCTACCCGGACGCCGTAAATGACCGGACTATCGAAGTTTTATATAAAGGGATAGGTATCTCATCTTTCCCTTGACTTTGATTTTTCTTCGCCGGTCACAGATCCATGTGTCCGGCGATTTTTATTTTGTATCAACGCCCGAAAGGGCTTGATAATATAAAAAATTTTGGAGGGTAACCGAAAGATGATGAAGAAGATCACTGCACTGCTTCTGGCAATGGTCATGGTGTTCGCACTGTGCGCCTGCGGCAGCAACGACAACGACAAGAAAACCGATGACGGCGACAGCACCGCATCCGAGATCAAAGTCGGATTCATATTCCTGCACGACGAGAACTCCACCTATGACCTTAACTTCATGAACGCAGCTGAGGCAGCATGCAAGGCACTCGGCCTGAGCGAGAGCCAGTATGTTTTCAAGAAGAACATCCCCGAGGATCAGAAGTGCTACGACGCAGCAGCCGAGCTCGCAGAGGAAGGCTGCAACATCATTTTCGCCGACAGCTTCGGCCACGAGTCCTACATGATCGAGGCCGCAAAGGAATTCCCCGATGTTCAGTTCTGCCACTCCACCGGCACCCTTGCTCACACCGAGGGCCTTTCCAACTACCACAATGCTTTCGCTTCCATCTATGAAGGCCGCTACCTCGCAGGCATCGCAGCCGGCCTCAAGCTCAACGAGATGATCGCAAACGGCACCGAGATCAACGGTACCGTCGTCACCGCAGACAACGCCAAGATCGGCTATGTCGGCGCATTCACCTACGCAGAAGTTATCTCCGGTTACACCTCTTTCTTCCTCGGCGCACGCTCAGTATGCCCCACCGTCACCATGGACGTGACCTTCACCGGCTCCTGGTACAATGAGACCGCAGAGAAGGAAGCCGCCAACACCCTTATCAAGAACGGCTGCAACCTCATCAGCCAGCACGCCGACTCCATGGGCGCTCCCACCGCATGCGAGACCGCAGGCGTTCCCAACGTCTCCTACAACGGCAGCACCATTTCCGCCTGCCCCAACACCTTTATCGTCTCCTCCCGCATCGACTGGGCTCCCTACTATGAGTATGCCATCAAGGCAGTCATGGACGGCAAGACCATCGACACCGACTGGACCGGCACCCTCGCGACCGGCTCTGTTGTTCTGACCGACGTTAACGAGGCAGTCGCAGCAGAGGGCACCGCAGACGCTATCGCCGAGGCAAAGGCAAAGCTCGAGGACGGTAGCCTGAACGTCTTTGACGTCAGCACCTTCACCGTCAAGGGCGAGAAGCTCACCAGCTACATGGCCGACGTTGACACCGACGCAGACTACACCGCAGACACCGAGGCCATCAAGGACGGCGCATTCCTCGAGTCCACCTACCGCTCCGCTCCTTACTTCGATGTTCAGATCGACGGCATCACCCTGCTCGACACAAACTTCGGCGGCTGATAAACCCATAAGCTATTAAATTAAAAGGAAGCTCCGCATTTCACGGAGCTTCCTTTGGCTCTTATCGGGCTGCACAGGAAAGAGCATGAAGCCTTTCGTGCTTTTTCCTGCGCTGCCACTTATTACACAACGGGAGTGAAGAGATGGATAACAAAAACGCCGCCGTGAAGATGAGAAACATATCTAAATCCTTCGGCACGGTAAAAGCTAACGACAAGATTTGGCTCGATATATACAGAGGCGAGATACTTGCGCTTCTGGGCGAGAACGGCTCGGGCAAGACGACCCTCATGAATATGCTCTCCGGCATTTATTTTCCCGACGAGGGCGAGATATTCATTGACGATAAAGAGGTCGTCATACGCTCTCCGAAGGATGCTCTGAGCCTCGGCATCGGCATGATCCACCAGCATTTCAAGCTCGTTGATGTGCTCACGGCGACCGAGAATATAATCCTCGGGCTCGAGGGCAAGGGCAAGCTCGACCTCAAGACTGCGGCAAAAAAGATCCGCGAGATCTGCGATGCCTACGGCTTCGATGTTGATCCCGATCAGCACATCTACGAGATGAGCGTGTCGCAGAAGCAGACCGTTGAGATCGTCAAGGTGCTCTACCGCGGAGCGGATATCCTCATCCTCGACGAGCCGACGGCGGTGCTCACTCCGCAGGAGACCGATAAGCTCTTTGCCGTTCTGCGCAATATGCGCGACGCGGGCAAGGCTATCGTTATCATAACCCACAAGATGCACGAGGTCGAGGAGCTGTCTGACCGTGTCGCCGTCCTGCGCCACGGCCAGTTCATCGGCGATATGCCGACCAGGAGCACCAATGCTCAGGAAATGACCAACATGATGGTCGGCCATGCGGTCGAGCTGAATATCGACCGTCCCGACCCCGTCGATCCAAAGCCGAGGATAGAGGTCAAAAACCTCACCGTGCGCAGCATTGACGGCATCGTCAAGCTCGACGATGTGTCCTTCACCGCAAACAGCGGCGAGATACTCGGCATCGCAGGCATCTCCGGCTGCGGCCAGAAGGAGCTGCTCGAGGCCATCGCGGGACTTCAGCCGACAGAGAGCGGCAGCATAAGCTATATAAAGGACGGCGGCGAGCACGAGGAGCTCCTCGGCAAGGACCCGCTTTCGATAGCCGAGCTCGGCGTTGTGCTCTCCTTCGTGCCCGAGGACAGGCTCGGCATGGGCTTAGTCGCCAACATGGATCTGGGCGACAACATGATGCTCCGCTCCTTCAGAAAGGGCAGAGGCATATTTACAGACAGAAAAAGTCCCCGCAAGCTCGCGGAAACTGTTGTTGACGAGCTCGAGGTCGTGACCCCCGGCATAGGCACTCCCGTGCGCAGGCTCTCCGGCGGCAATGTTCAGAAGGTGCTCGTCGGACGCGAGATCGCATCCGCGCCTACCGTGCTGCTCACGGCCTATGCCGTGCGCGGTCTGGATATCAATTCGTCCTACACGATATACGACCTCATAAACCGCCAGAAGCAGAAGGGTGTCGCCGTCATATATGTCGGCGAGGATCTTGACGTGCTGCTTGAGCTGTGCGACAGGATACTTGTCCTGTGCGGCGGCAAGGTCAGCGGTATAGTTCCCGGCCGCGGCGCAAAAAAGCGCGAGGTCGGCATGATGATGACGAAGCTGGGAGGCGAGAAGGCTGATGAAGAATAATAACAGAGAGCCGCTGCTGCATATAGTCAAGCGCGCTGCGCTGCCCGGCTGGAAGGCCTGGTGCATACGTCTTCTGGCGATAGTCGCCGCGCTCGTCGTCTGCGCGATAGTCACCATGACCGTAACAGGCGAGAACCCCATTCAGGTCTACGCGACCATGATAAACAGCTCCTTCGGCAGCGAGCGCAAGGTATGGATACTCGCGCAGAACACCGCGATGCTCCTCGGCGTATCGCTTGCGGTGACTCCGGCGTTTAAAATGAAATTCTGGAACATCGGCGGCGAGGGTCAGATACTTGCCGGCTGCCTTGCGGCGGCGGCGTGCATGATCTGCCTTGCCGATACGCTCCCGAACGGCGCGCTCATCGCGGTAAGCGCCGCGGCGAGCATAGCAGCAGGTGCGATCTGGGGCGGCATTCCTGCGTTTTTCAAGGCAAAATGGAACACCAACGAGACGCTGTTCACCCTGATGATGAACTATGTTGCGACCCAGCTCGTAGCGTTCTTCGTCATCATCTGGGAGGTTCCCAAGGGCGCGGGTCAGATAGGCATCATCAACCAGAGCACCCAGCTCGGCTGGCTCCCGCAGATCGGCGGCAACAAGTACATGCTCAACGTTCTTGTGATCCTCGTCCTGACAGTTATCGTGCACATTTATCTCAGCTACTCCAAGCACGGCTATGAGCTCACCGTCGTCGGCGAGAGCGAGCGCACCGCCCGCTACGTCGGCATCAAGGTCGATAGAGTCATCATCCGCACGATGCTGCTGTCGGGCGCTATCTGCGGCATTGTCGGCTTTCTGCTCGTGTGCGGCACCGACCACACGCTGTCCACCACGCTCTCCGGCGGACGCGGCTTCACGGCGGTAATGGTCTCGTGGCTTGCAAAGTTCAATCCCATCGTCATGATCTTTGCCAGCATGCTGCTTGCCTTCCTCGATAAGGGCGCGAGCGCGATATCCACAAACTTCGGCCTGAACCACTCGTTCTCGGATATCCTCACCGGCATAATACTGTTTTTCATCATCGGCTGCGAGTTCTTCATAAGCTACAGGATAAGCTTCCGCAAGGCGGCAGGAAAGGAGAGTGCGGAAAATGTTTGATATAGTATCCTTCTTCCCCCGTGCGGTAATGCAGGGCGTGCCTCTTCTCTTCGGCGGCACGGGCGAGATCATAACCGAGAAGTCCGGCAACCTCAATCTCGGCATTCCGGGCATCATGTATGTTGGCGGCATCTGCGGCGTTATCGGCGCATTCCTGTACGAGCAGTCGGCTGCCGAGCTCAACAGCTTTCTTGCGATATTCATCCCCGTCATGTCCTGCCTGCTCGGTTCGCTGCTCATGGGACTTCTGTACTGCTTCCTGACAGTTACGCTCAGAGCAAACCAGAACGTCACCGGCCTTGCAATGACCACCTTCGGCATCGGCATCGGCAACTTCTTCGGCGGTTCGCTGATAAAGCTTACAAACGCCGAGGTGCCGTCGATCGCGCTGTCGGCAACGAGCAAGGTCTTCAGCCGTTCGCTGCCCTTTGCCGATGATCTCGGCTGGTTCGGCAAGATGTTTTTAAGCTACGGCTTTCTGGCATACGCGGCGGTCATCATCGCCGTCATAACGGCCTATGTCATCAAAAAGACCCGCGTCGGACTCAATCTCCGCGCAGTCGGCGAGAGTCCCGCAACTGCGGATGCCGCCGGCATAAACGTCAACCGCTACAAGTATATCGCCACCTGCGTCGGCAGCATGATCGCCGGTCTCGGCGGTCTGTACTACGTCATGGACTACGCCTGCGGCGTGTGGTCAAACGATGCCTTCGGTGACCGCGGCTGGCTCGCCATAGCGCTGGTCATCTTCTCCGTGTGGAGGCCGAACCTTGCGATCATCGCGTCGATCCTCTTCGGCGGTCTGTACATCGTGTATCTCTACATTCCGGCAGGAACGCAGCTTTACATGATGGAGCTGTACAAGATGCTTCCGTACCTTGTCACTATCATCGTGCTCGTGATCGTATCCATGCGCAAAAAGCGCGAGAACGAGCCCCCCGCATCCCTCGGCCTCGCCTACTTCCGAGAAGACCGATAGAATACAAGAATTTAAGCTCCGCGGCGTGGCCGGCTGAGACAAGAAAACATACGCCCGAAACGGCACAGCAGGCACGAATGTCTGCGTTACGGCGGCTTGGTATACACAAAGTATGCCTGCACCGCCGTGCCTTGACCACGCACCTGCTGAGCCTTTTCGGGTGCCCGCAGTTTTGAGCGAGGGATTTTTCGTTCAGACAAAATAATAAAATCTCGGCAATACTTTGTGTATTACCGAGATTCTTTATGCCGTATTGGCGGAAAAGAGCCGCTCAAAACCGTGTGCTTTCTTATCTCAGCCGGCCTTTCTGCGGAGCTTTTGTTAACATGCGTTGCTTGCGCAACGGCGTATGAATGCGGTATATTCAGGCTGAAAGGAGGTAAACGCCATGTTTTCAGAAAACCTAAAGACCCTTCGGAAGCAGAGAGGCTTCACTCAGGAAGAGCTTGCCGCACGCCTGAATGTCGTAAGGCAGACCGTTTCAAAATGGGAAAAGGGGCTCTCGGTTCCGGATGCGGATATGCTCATGCGGCTTGCCGAGATACTCGAAACTACGGTCAGCACTCTGCTCGGCTCGGCAATACCCGACGAAAAGGAGCCGAACGATATCGCCGAGCAGCTTGCGCGGATAAACGAACAGCTTGCCGTCAAGAACCGCCGCAGCCGCAGGATATGGCGCACGGTCGCCGCTGTGCTAATAGTGCTCGCCGTGATATATATCCTGCTGATCGCCCTGAACGTCATTGCCTTTGAAAGCTTAAAAAGCACGGACCGGAGCGAGGTGCGCGAAACGAGCTATGTTGAAATCGTACCTGAGCAATAGCAAAAATCTCCGTGGGCTGCCCCACGGAGATTTTGAATTTTCATAAGGTCCCGAGGTAGCCCTCGAGGATGAGGCTTGCCGCGACCGCGTCAACGGTCTTGCGGTGCTTTTTTTCTTTTTTGCCGTTTGCGTGGAGTATCGCGTGCGCTTCGACGCTGCTGCGGCGCTCGTCCCACATGACGACGGGAATATCGGTTTTGCTCTCAAGCAGGCTTGCAAACTCGCGGCATTTTTCCGCCCGTGCGCCCTCCGAGCCGTCCATATTCTTCGGCAGACCCAGCACGAAGCGCTCGACCGAGCGCAGCCCTGCCTCGCGGACTATCTCATCTGCCAGCGCGTCGGTGTCCCACTGGTTTATCGTCCACGCCTCGCCGACGAGAATATTCATCGCGTCCGAGACCGCAAGGCCCGTGCGTGCGTCGCCGTAGTCTATGCCCATTATCCGCATGCTCTCACCTCATTTCAGACCGAAGCAGGCGCGTACCTGCCCGCAGATGTAAAGCGAGCCGAAGGCGCAGACCATCGCATTCCGCTCCTGCGCGATATCGCGTGCAAGCGAAACGCCGTCCTCAATGCTGCCGGCAGTGCAGACCTCGCGCCCGCCGCCCTCAAAGAACGCGGCAAGCTCAGACGCGGGGAGCGCACGCTCGGAGCTCGGCGTTACGCACACGCAGGCATCGAACAGCGGCTTGAGCGTCTCGGCAATAGCCTTGTAATCCTTATCCCTCAGAACACCGACGAGCGCGACACGCTTCGAGTCGGGGAAATAGTGCTCAAGGCACTCGCGCAGAGCGGCAGCGCACTGCGGATTGTGCCCTCCGTCGAGCACGAACCAGGGATCCTCCGTGTGCAGCACCTCAAAACGCGCAGGCCACGCAACTGCGTACAGACCGGCTTCCACGGCATCGTCGCCGATATCCCAGCCCTGCCTGCGCAGAACGGATACGGTCTCCAGTACCGTCGCTGCGTTGCGGCGCTGATGCTCACCCAGAAGCGGTATCGCGTAGCTTGCGCCGCCGTAGGAGAACACCTGCCCGTCGATGGAGTCAAATTCAACGTGTATATCCTCAAAATCGGGGACATACAGCTCTGCGCTCATCTCACGGCAGACCTCGCGCACAAGCTCCATCGTCTCGCCGTACTGCTGATACATGACGACTGCCGCGCCGTATTTTATGATGCCGGCCTTCTCGTATGCTATCTCCGACAGCGTGCCGCCGAGCACAGCCGTGTGGTCAAGCCCGATGTTTGCTATGACGCAGCATTCGGGGCAGGGGATAACGTTTGTGGCGTCGTATCTTCCGCCGAGGCCGACCTCAAGAATGACGATATCGCAGCCGGAGTCTGCAAACCAGCGCAGAGCGGCGGCGGTCATCATCTCAAACTCCGTCGGGTGCTCGTCCATCGCGTCGGCGTGGCGCTGCATCTCCGTCACGATATCGGCAAGCGTCTGATCCTCGATCTCCCTGCCGTTTATCTGCATGCGCTCGTTGAAGCGGCACAGATACGGCGAGGTGTAAAGCCCCGTTTTGAAGCCGGCTCTGCGCATGACGGATGCAAGCATAGCGCATATGCTGCCCTTGCCGTTCGTTCCGGCGACGTGGACAAATTTAAGCTCCGACTGCGGATTTCCCATCCGTGCAAGAAGCTCCGTTATGCGCTCAAGCCCGAGGCGCGAGCCTCTCCACGAGCTGCCGTTAATGTATTCCAATGCCTGTTTATAATCCATATTCAGACCTTCATTTAATATATTTTGCGATAAACGCATCTATCTTTGCGGCGTATGCCGTGCCGTTTGCAAACATTGTTTCTATGTGCCGAGCACCCTCGGTGAAGAGATAATCCCTGTCGCCGGAGCAGGCCGCGTATGCCTGCGGCGCGTTTTCAAAGGGGACGGTGGGGTCGGCCTTCCCGTGCACGAACAGCATAGGGCACCGAGCATTCCCGAGCTCGGCTATTACGTTCGTCTCGCTAAGTTCGTAGCCCGCGATGTGACGGTTGAGCCTTTCGATGAGCCTGTAAGCAGGTCCGAGCTGCGGACGCAGTATGGGTCGGGCATCGACAAAGCCGCTGTCCTCGATGATAAACCTCACCGTGTCGGGAACGCGGGAGCTCATTTTCATGACCGTTGCCCCGCCGAGGGAAAAGCCGTGCAGAACGACCTGAATGCCGCTGCCGAATTCTTCTTCGAGAAAGCTCAGCCATTTCAGGCAGTCGCGGCTTTCAAAAACATCGTAGCCGAACCAGCTGCCGCCGGAGAGACCCGAAGCGGTGTTGTCCGGACAGAAGATATCAAAGCCGCGGCTGAAATAATATTCGTGCATCATACCGGCGGTCTCGGCGTGCTCGGAATGGTAGCCGTGGACAATGAAGGCGATCTTTTTGCTGAATTTTTTGCCGCAGGGGAAGTAAAAGCCCTGTAAGCGCTCGCCGCGCTCGGAGCGGATGCTGTAGCAGAGGTGAACGCTGTTTTCAAGCGCCAGCGCTCTCCCGTCGCGCCAGAGATAGTAGTCCGCCCCGTGCGTTTTCTTATCCAGCAGCGCGTTCATGATAAGCGGCCTGCGGCGTGCAAAGATGTATCTGTAAACATCCCACACGGCAAGCGGCGGTATGGCCGCAAGCAGATATTTTTTCTTCATATCAGTTCACCGGAAGTATCGCGCCGACGCTCGACAGCAGCGAAAAGGCTATTACGAGTATCTGGAACGGCAGTGCGCCGAAGCTCCCGCAGATGGGGGAGACACCCGTGCGCCTGCGCGAGCGGTTGTAGGCTATGATTATGCCGATGCCGGTAACGATCTGGATGATGCTTGCAAAGCGCGTGAAGCCGACAAAGCTGCTCACGCCGAACAGCGCCAGCACAAGACAGGGCAGGGAGGCCAGAAGCCAGCAGAGATTTTTGCTCCAGCCGGTCTGTTCGCCGACGATATCGCGCAGATTGAGCGTGTTCGCCCAGAACGAGGTCGCAAGCGCCAGAAGCGTGAATATGTAGCCGATTATTGCGACCCAGCCGCCGAGATGACGCGAAAGATCGACCAGCGCACCGTCCTCGGAGATATCCGAGCCCGCGCCGAGCAGCGTCATGAGTGTTATGATGAAGATAAGCGCAAGATTTATGCCGAGCCCCGCCGCAATGGCTGCCCGAATGCGCTTTGCATCGCCGCCCAGACCCTTTACGACCTGCGGCGTGCTCATGACCGCCGACAGCGAGAACGACACCATGCCGAACAGCGCCAGTGCGTTGTTGAAGCCCTGCCAGCCGACGGGAAGGGGGCTCACATCACGCAGAAGCGTTGCCGCGAGCAGAATGCCGACGACACCGACCATGAGGAATACGGATATCTTCTCGCATATGCCGACGAGCTTCATGCCGACGAACACAACGCCTGCGCCCAGCGCGTAGAATATCAGCATACCGACTATATCCGGCAGACCGAACCAGTTTCTGAACACCGCTGCCGCGCCGGTCAGAAATGCGCTGACGTTCACGATGACGGAAACGCCCAGCAGGATAAAGGCCGTCCATGTGAAAAAGGTCTTGACCCTGCCGGAGAAAAGCTCCGCGTCAAAGCATTTTACAAACTGCGCACCGTTGTTGTTAAGACTGAGCTCTGCAATGAGAAAATGCAGAACGAGCGCAACCGCATAGCCGATAAGCAGAATAAGCAGCGTTTCGCGGAAGCTGTTGTGCGCCGCGAGATACGGAACGGACAGTATGCCCGCGCCCACGCCGTGCCCTACGATTATGCTCGCGGCCTCCATGAAGGTAAGCTCGCTTTCGCCCTTTATCTTTGCCATGTGTCTGACCTCCGTCAGCGATAATTTTTCACCATTTTACCACAGCGCGCCCTGTATTACAATAGAGATTAAATGCGTTATGTAAACTGATGCGCTATTGATATACTTACTCCACATTTACGATTTTACGCATAGTTTCGCAGGGGAGCTTCACCACCTTGCGGTCATATGTTATAAGACCGTTGACCTCCTCCTCCACATCGCTCAGCTGCGTGTATACGGCGGCGGCAAGACCCTGCTCATAGGCGGGCTTTATCTGCTCCGAGTAGAGCCTTTCGAGCGCCTTTTGCAGATCCTTTGCGCTTTTGAGCTTTTTGTAGCCGAAGTCGGCGCTGCCGAAGCTGTGAGGCTCGCAGCGGAGATTGTAGCCGCCGAACTCCGTGAGCATGACTGCGCGGCCAAGCTTATCCGGCTTGAAGCTGTATTTCCTGAAGTAGACATGCAGGCTTTTTGTCTGGCCGATCTTCTGATCGTGCCAGCCGGAGGCGTGGTCGATGGTACGCGTCGGATCCATGTTTTCTATCTTTTCCGCGATGCGGGCTGCGTCAAACTGCCCCCAGCCCTCGTTAAAGGGCACCCACATTGCGATGCAGGGGCAGTTATACAGAAGCCCTATCATTTCGTTGAGCTCCGTTTCGTATTCGACCCTGCCCTCGAGATCGTCCCGCGCAAAGAGCCTGTAGCTTTTATCGCTCATGTGTATGCCCGTGACGAGCGGCGCGGAGATAACGGCGGGATTATAGCTGCCGCCGCCGTTTATCATGTCCTGCCAGACGAGCATGCCCAGCCTGTCGCAGTGATAGTACCAGCGCAGCGGCTCTATCTTTATATGCTTGCGCAGCATGTTGAAGCCCATGTCCTTTGCGGTCTGAATGTCAAAGATGAGCGCCTCATCCGAGGGCGCGGTGTACATGCCGTCGGACCAGTAGCCCTGATCGAGCAGTCCGTTGTGGAAATACGGCCTGCCGTTTAAAAACAGGCGCTTTACGCCCTTGGAGTCTGCCTCGACGGAGAATTTGCGCATGGCAAAGTAGCTTTCGACCCGGTCCTCGCCGCAGACGACGGAAAAGTCGTAGAGCTTCGGGTTCTCCGGCGACCAGGGCTCGAAATCGGGAACGGGGATGGTTGCCGGAAGCTGATACTGCTGCCCGCCGAATATGGCATATGCTCTGCTGTCGCCGACGGTGTCGGCGAGGATACGCACGCAGGCATTGTCGAAGTCGGGCGTTATGTGCAGCGCTCTTATGCAGTCGTGGGGGATGCACTCTGCCCACACGGTCTGCCAGATGCCGCTCTGCGGTGTGTACCATATGCCGCCGCGCTTTGTGCGCTGCTTGCCGCGTGAGTGATACGACGTGTCGCTTAGGTCGCGCACGCTCAGGGATATCTCGTTTACGTCCTTTGAAAGAAAGCCCGTCGCGTCGAACTCAAAGGGCAGATAGCCGCCCTTGTGCCTGTATGCCCGCAGGCCGTTTATGTACACCGTGCAGCTCTGATCGACAGCGCCGAAGTGCAGTATGACGCGGTGCCCCTCCGGAAATTCGGGCTTTGCCCAGCTGCGCCTGTACCACAGGTATTCGTCGGGGCTGAGTATGCGTCCCACGCCGGACAGCTCGCACTCGGGCGAGAAGGGGACGAGTATCTTACCGTCCCAGACCTCCGGCTGCTTTTCGCCGGCGGCGGTGAAGGCGTAGTCCCACAGGCCGTTGAGATTTATATACGATTCGCGCCGCAGCTGCGGACGCGGATATTCCGGCAGCACATTGTTTATGTCGAGCGCTTCTCCCCATCGTGTAAGCATGGCGATACCTCCATAATATTATAATGTATAATTATACAGCATAAGCGCGGTTTTGATAAGCCCCGTTTTTAACAATCGCCGGACATTGATAAATTAACTGCAAGAGGCAAATTTTGCGTTAAAATATGTGCAATTGTTAATCATTTGTCATGATAAAGCACCAAAAACCACAAAAATTACACGAAAATCGAGTCATTGATTGTAGACACACAACATAGTTTGTGCTATATTTAAGGTTGCATAAATTAGAGAGGTGATGTAAATGCCCTATAAGTTCCGCGGCGGCGTACATCCTGATTACATGAAGGCTCCTCAGGAGCCTGTCGTGGTAGTAACCCCGCCGCCCCAGGTCGTTATCCCGATGGCACAGCACATCGGCGCACCTTGCCAGCCTATAGTAAAGGTCGGCGATTATGTAACGATGGGTCAGAAAATAGGCGATAATCCCGCGCCCGTTTCCGCCCCCGTGCATTCTCCCGTTTCCGGCAAGGTCGTAGCGATCGAGCCCAGACCCCATCCGCTGGGCGATATGATAATGGCGATCGTTATCGAAAACGATTACCAGGACACCCCCTGCACGGATCTGGCTCCCCTGACCGAGGAGCAGCTGAAGGATCCGGAAGCCATCCTTGCCCGTCTGCGTGAAGCAGGCATCGTCGGCATGGGCGGCGCAATGTTCCCCACCGCTTTCAAGATCAGAGGCGGCCTCGGTAAGGTCGATACTCTCATCATCAACGGCGCGGAATGCGAGCCTTACCTCAACGGCGACCACTGGACGATGAAGCTGCATCCCGAGGAGCTCCTCAAGGGCATCGAGCTTGCACGCGTGGCCAGCGGTCTGGACAAGGCGTATTACGGCATTGAGAAGAACAAGATGGATGCCATCGAGCTTCTCAATTCCAAGAACCCCGCCCAGTACGGCGTTGAGATCGTGCCCGAGGAGGTCAAGTATCCTCAGGGCGCAGAGAAAATGCAGATCAAGGCGATAACCAACCGCGAGGTCAAGCCCGGCGGACTGCCCGCAGGCGTAGGCTGCAACGTTATCAGCACCCAGACTGCATACGCCATATACAAGGCATGCTATCTCGGCATACCCTGCTATGAGCGTATCCTCACCGTCGGAGGCTCGGCCATCAATAAGCCCTATAACCTCCAGTGCCGCATAGGCACTTCCTTCCGCTACATCGTCGAGCAGTGCGGCGGCTTCGTCAAGACCCCCAAGAAGATAGTCCTCGGCGGACCTATGATGGGTCTTATCGCAACCGACATCGACGCTGTCAACATCAAGGGCACGGCCGGCATCCTGTTCTTCACCGAGGAAGAGGACAGAACGGTCGAAAACCCCACCTGCATACGCTGCGGCAAGTGCATCACCGTATGTCCCATGGGACTTGAGCCCGTTTACATGTACGCATACTTCAAGAAGGGCGACTTCGAGAACATGAAGAAGTACCACATTCTTGACTGCTTCGAGTGCGGCAGCTGCTCGTATAACTGCCCCGGCAGAATGCCCCTGACCCACTCGTTCAAAACCGCTAAGATACTCTTTGCCGCAAAGGCGGCAGAGGAGAAGGCAAGAGCGGAAGCCGCTGCAAAGGAGGCCGAGAAAAAGTGAAAGCAAAAGAATATACATTTGATGCCTCCTATCAGCCTCAGGTAAGGACAAAGACCGATACCTCCCGCATAATGCTGGACGTCATAATCGCACTTGTGCCGGCAATGGCCGTGGCTGTGTATCAGTTCGGCTTCAAGGTGCTGGCGCTGATCGCGGTGAGCGTTGTCTCCTGCGTGTTCTTTGAGTGGGGCTACCGCAAGCTCATGAAGAAGCCCGATTCCATCGGCGATCTTTCCGCCTGCGTTACCGGCGTTCTCATCGCAATGGTCATCCCCTCCGAGGCACCCCTGTGGATGCCGATAGTCGCGGCGGCCTTTGCAATGGTCGTCGTAAAGCAGCTTTACGGCGGCATCGGCAAGAACTTCCTCAACCCCGCGCTCGCATCCCGTGCCTTCCTCATGGCCTCATGGCCCGTCATCATGACCACATGGGCAGTTCCTAAGGCTCTCGCAGGCAGCATTGACGCGACCACTATGGCGACTCCGCTCAGCTACATGAAGGCAGGCGAGGCTCTGCCCGATACCTTCAGCTATGCAAATATGCTTCTGGGCAATATGCCTGGCTGTATCGGCGAGATAAGCGCTGTTGCACTGCT
>CAVDFD010000015.1:0-17675 GCA_963608145.1 Bacteroidaceae bacterium
TGCACCATGCTGCTCGACTTGCGCTCCTCGCTGAGCCTTTCGGCCTCGGCGAGCTTTTTCTCAAGCGCGGGCAGGTCGGAGTATTTGAGCTTTGCGGCGGTTTCGTACTCGTATCTCAGCTGCGCCTTTTCGATATCGGCGTTCATCTGCTCGATATCGGCCTTTATCTTCTTGACCTCGTCTACGCTGCCCTTTTCTGCCTCCCAGCGGGATTTCTTCTCGTTGAACTCGTCCTTGAGATTTGCAAGCTCCTCGGTAAGCTTTGCAAGGCGATCCTGCGAGAGCTTGTCGGTCTCCTTTTTGAGTGCCGTCTCCTCGATCTCCAGCTGCATGATCTTGCGGCGCATATCGTCGAGCTCGGCAGGCATGGAGTCTATCTCCGTGCGGATGAGCGCACAGGCCTCATCGACAAGGTCTATGGCCTTATCGGGCAGGAAGCGGTCGGATATATAGCGGTTTGAAAGCGTCGCCGCGGCGACGATGGCGTTATCGTGGATGCGCACGCCGTGATAGACCTCGTAGCGCTCCTTGAGGCCGCGGAGGATGGAAATGGTGTCCTCAACGGTCGGCTCATCGACCTGCACGGGCTGGAAGCGCCTTTCGAGCGCCGCGTCCTTTTCGATGTACTTGCGGTACTCATCGAGCGTCGTTGCACCGATGCAGTGCAGCTCGCCGCGTGCCAGCATGGGCTTTAAGAGGTTGCCCGCGTCCATGCTGCCCTCGGTCTTGCCCGCACCAACGATGGTGTGCAGTTCATCTATAAACAGGATAATCTGTCCGTCGGACTGCTTTATCTCCTCAAGCACCGCCTTCAGGCGCTCCTCGAACTCGCCGCGGTACTTAGCGCCCGCTATCAGAGCGCCCATATCCAGCGAGAAAATGGTCTTGTTTTTAAGTCCCTCGGGTACGTCGCCGCGGACTATGCGCTGAGCAAGTCCCTCGGCTATCGCGGTCTTGCCGACGCCGGGCTCGCCGATGAGCACGGGGTTATTTTTCGTTTTGCGCGAGAGTATGCGCACGACGTTTCTTATCTCGGTATCGCGGCCTATGACGGGATCGAGCTTATTGCTGCGTGCACGCTCGACAAGATCAGTGCCGTATTTGCCGAGGGCATCGTAGCCGTTTTCGGGGTTATCGCCCGTGACGGGTCCCTTCTTGACCTTGGACAGCTCCTCGGTGAATTTGGCCTTTGTGATGCCGTGATCGTCGAAAATGCGCTTTATCGCCGGCGTGGGGGCTGCAAAAATGCCTATCATGACGTGCTCGACGGACAGATACTCGTCGCCGAGGCTCTTTGCCGACTTTTCGGCTGCGTTCATGACGCGCTCGGACTCACGCGAGAGGTAGATATCATAGTCGCCCGTGACCTTGGGCATGGCCTCTATCGCCGAGTCGAGCTCTGAGAGCAGGCCGTTGCAGTCAACGCCCATTTTGCCGAGCAGCGAGGGGATAAGTCCGCCGTCCTGATCGACAAGAGCATACAGCAGATGCTCTGGGCTTATATACTGATTGTTGTTCTCCATCGCCATTGATTTGGCGGTCTGGATCATTTCAAGTGTCTTTTGTGTGAAATTCTGTGCGTTCATAAAAACACCTTCTTTACGTTCATGTCAAAAATTCATATCAAAATATCCGCTCTTCTGAGCTGAGAGAATACGCAGGCTTCAATGTCGCGGGCATCGAGCCGCCCGCTGAGATAGCCCTTCATCATGGTATCGAAAAGCTTTATATACTCCGATATCACGCGGGCAAGCTCGTCGGAGGAGCAGTCACGCGCCGGAATGCATATCGAGCGTATAAACTTGCCCTCGTACAGGGCGTAGCTCGGCGGCTCGCTCTCCATAAGCGGGCGCAGATGCGCGTCCTCTATGCGCTTCCAGATGCGGAAGAACTCCGTCATCGAGCGTATCAGCGCCGACGACTGTGTGCGGAAAATCACCGTCAGCTCGCCGAGGCAGTCGCTGTCGCCGCGGTAGAGCTCCACCTCGTATTTGACCGTGGGACGGTACTTATACTCAAGCGAGGACTTCAGGGACATCGTCAGCGCGTTCGGCGAAACGAAGGGGACAAGCTCACGCGAGGGCGTGAGCAGCTGCTCGATGGCCGAGAAGACATCGTTTATCCTCCGCTCCGGCGTTACGAGGTTGACATGCTCTGCAAGGATCTGATTTATTAAATTCGAGCGGTTCGTTCCGAGCCTGTGGGCAAGTCTGTCCACCTCGGCGACCACCTCGTCGGAAAGCATAAGGCTGTAAAGCGTCTTTTTCATAGCTCGTCTCTCTTTCATGCCAAGCAGGATGATCTTATCCCGCTATTTTTTACTTCATAAGCTTAATATACTCTCAAGCTTCTAATTTGTCAAGAGTTTTATATAAATATTTTTACGAATTATATACGCAGGCATGATTTAACGGCAGAGCGTGTGCTCTGCCGTTTCTGCTTATTTATATATCTCCGCCTCTACGAAGAGCCGTCCCTTGCGGCTGAGACCGCCTAAGGACAGGAGCGTTCCCTTTCCGTGGCCGCGCAGGGATATAACGTCCCCTGCCGTGACTGCGGCATCGTTTTTGAGGCATTCCGTATAATTGAGGCTCGCCGCGCCCTCTGCGATGAGGGAGGCTGCCGCCGTGCGCGAAAGGCCGAACATTCCGGCAAGCACCGCGTCAAAGCGCAGGCTCTTTACGGAAAACGAGACCTGCTTTACCTTCCGCTCGGGAGGCGTGAGCTCTGATAGCTCCGCTTTTTGCAGCTTAACGCCGTACCTGCCCACCTTTGTGAGCCCGTCGGCAACGTGCCGCTCTACCGACTGCATAACGAATATCACAGCGCCGTCGCCGTCTGACCAGATATCGCCGAGCCACTCGCGCTTTATGCCCAGACCGAGTATCGCGCCCATGTAGTCACGGTGTCCGGGACTTCCGAAATGCGCCGAAGCGCGAAGGGCGCTTATATATTCCGCCGCATCAAAGCTGTCCGTATCCATATAAAACGGCAGGAAGAAGGCAGCCCTGCGCTCGCATCCGGATGCGCCGCCCGTCAGCAGCATATTGCAGCCGCTCTCCCGAGCCCATTTTTCGAGCGCGAACTGCTCTGCGGGCGTAAGAAAGGCCGTATGCGTGACGCTTGCCGTTTTTTCGCAGCGGCGGCTGAGATCCTCGGCACGCCGTATAAGCTCATCGTGTTCCATCAATATACTCCATGATCCTTTTCATCACTCCGTCAAGCTCGTCGGAAAATTCCTTCACCGACATACGCAGCACGCCCGAGCGCAAAGCCGACAGGCGTATGAGCGAGTCGTTCGTGACGACCTTGACCGAGTAATTTTTGCCGATATCGTTTGCAAGCTTTTCGATGTACATGTCGGCTGTCTCGTTTTCCTTTGTGTACACCGTGCGTATGCCCTGCGTTTCGCGCTCGCCCGTGTTTCCGGCGACGCGGTAGCCGTCGAAAACGAGCACGAGCTCACAGCCGCGCATTGCTCTGTAGCTGCGCAGGGTATCCGACAGGCGTTCGCGTGCAAGCGACAGCGAGGCCGCGGCAAGCTCCTTGTACTCCGGCGTTCCGAAGATGAAGTTATAGCCGTCCACTATGACGTACTCGCGCTTTGACGGCGCGACGGAAAACTCCGGTGTCTCCTGAGTCTGCGCCTTCGTGTACATTCTGCGGCGCACGGGGCCGAACTCGCGCTCCATGATGGCCTCGAGCTCCTTGTCGTCGATGGTGAAATAGCGCGGGCGCTGCACCGCCTCGGGTGCTGCGCCGCCAAGCTTGGGCGCAATGTGCGCAAAGCGCTCGACCTCGCTCCATTTGACGACTGTGCCCGCTCCGTGCGAGCAGAAAACGGAATCTGCCGTGTTGTCAAGGTCGGCCTCCGGCTCGTAGCCTATGGCCTCTATGACCTGCTTTGCGTTGTGGCAGGGGTAATAGCCCGCCGGACGGCAGCTGAGCCTGCCCTTGCCGGAGGTGTAGGACGCGAGGATCTCTGCGTAGCCGTTCATCTCCGACACAGGCGCTATGCCCTTTATGACGCTGCTGCCCTCGGTGTCGAAGCTTCCGCTCATGGCGCGTACATCGGAGATGGCTCTGCCTATCTGCTCGGGCGGCAGCTCCAGCCGGAACTCAAAGCAGGGCTCGAGCAGCACGCTCTCGGCCTTCATGAGCGCCTGACGCACGGCGCGGTACACCGCCTCGCGGAAGTCGCCGCCCTCGGTGTGCTTTATGTGCGCCCGTCCCGCGATCAGGCTTATCTTTGCATCCGTCAGCGGCGAGCCCGTGAGAACGCCCAGATGCGTTTTTTCCGCAAGATTTGTCATGATAAGGCTCTGCCAGTTTCGGTCAAGCTCATCTGTCGGGCAGCGGCTTTCAAAGCTCAGTCCAGAGCCGCGGGGCGCGGGCTCTATGAGAAGCTGCACCTCGGCATAGTGGCGCAGCGGTTCAAAATGCCCAATGCCGTACACGGGCGCTGCCACCGTTTCCTTATATGCAATGCCGCCGGAGGAGATCGAAACGTCAAGGTCAAACCGCTCGCGTATGAGCTCGGTGAGAACCTCGGTCTGCACCCTGCCCATTATGCGCACGCTTATCTCGCGCAGGCGCTCGTTCCACTCCATATGCAGCTGAGGGTCCTCGTCCTCGAGCTGCCTGAGCTGCTTATAGGCTGACAGCGCGTCCGCACCCTCCGGCAGCTCTATGCGGTAGCTCATGACGGCCTCCGTTTCCGAGCCTGCAAGGTCGTTTTCAAAGCCGAGCCCCTGTCCGGCATAGCTGTCGTCAAGCCCCTGAACGGCAACGATGCTTCCTGCCGCGGCGGACTGCACGGCTTCATAATTTGCGCCCGAGTAGACGCGCAGCTCGGTGACGGTCTGCCCGTTTATGCTGTCGCGGTTATGCAGCACGCCGCCCGTTATTTTCATGCAGCTCAGTCTGCGCCCGCGCACGTCGCGCATGATCTTGTATATCCTTGCGCCGAAGTCCTCGGGATAAACGGGGCTCGGCGCGTATTTTTCAATAAATTCGATGAGCTCACGAACGCCGTCGAGCCGGAGTCCCGAGCCGTAGAGGACGGGAAAGAGCTTTCTTTCGGCGATAAGGCGCGAGATATCCCCGTCTCCGATGTCCCCGCCGGAGGCAAGCTTTTCAAAAAGCTCCTCGTCGCACATGGCTATGCTCTCGCGGTTATCCTGCGACTTATCGCTAAGGTCAAAGCAGTTGTCCGAGAGCCGCGTGCGCAGGTCGTTTAGTATGCGCTGCCTGTCGCTTGCCGTAAGATCCATTTTCGTCGCAAATATTATCGTAGGGATCCCTCGGCGCTCCAGAAGCCGCCAGAGCGTTTCCGTGTGCGCCTGAACGCCGTCCGAGCCGGATATGACGAGCAGCGCACAGTCAATGACATCAAGCGTGCGCTCGGTCTCCGCCGTGAGGTCTGCGTGCCCCGGCGTATCAAGAAGGCACAGCTCCATATTATCGGTACGGAGCTGCGCCTGCTTTGAAAACACGGTTATGCCGCGCTCGCGCTCTATCCTGTGCGTGTCGAGCGCTGTGTCACGGTGATCTACCCTGCCGAGCCTTCTTATGCTGCCGCAGGTATACAGCAGCGCCTCGGACAGTGTGGTTTTTCCGGCATCGACGTGCGCGAGGATGCCGAGAACAAGCTTCTTCATAGCTCGATCAGCTCGTATTCGCGGCTGCCCACGCCTATCTCGGCGGCTGCCTCAACGGTGTGGATGCCGTTGCGCGATTCGATGCGCTCAATGAGGTCGCCCTTGTCGGGGTCATCGCTTGCATACACGAGGTCAACGCAGGCCTGATCGAGCGCGACGGGGTCAAGAGACGAGAGAATGCCGATATCGCCGATCTTGGGGTCGGCTGCAACGGCGCAGCAGTCGCAGTCAACGGACATGTTCTTCATTATATTCACAAAGGCCATATTGCCGCCGAAGTGATCGACTATGCTCTTGGCTGCATCGGCCATGCATTCAAGAAAGCTGTCATGGTCTGCGTGCCAGAAGTTTTCTATCTCCTTCACGCCGTGGATATACTTTTTGCCGTAGCTCGAGGCAAGGCCGATGGATATATTCTTCAGCGCACCGCCGAAGCCGCCCATGGGATGCCCCTTGAAGTGCGACAGCACGAGCATCGAATCGTACTCCGGCAGGGTCTTGCCGACATAGTTTACGTCAAGGTGCTTTCCGCCCTGCACGGGGATGCTCATGTCGCCCTCCGCGTCCATGATATCCACATCCGCTATCTCGACCCAGCCGTGCAGCTGCATGGTCTTTTTATGGTGCTCGGTCGTATCTCTGCCGCCGTCGTAGGCGGTGTTGCATTCAACTATCGTGCCGCCGACGTGATCCACGGCAGGCTTCATGAACTCAGGGCGCAGGAAATTCTGATTTCCGGGCTCGCCGCTGTGGAGCTTGACCGCAACGTTTCCCTTCAGCTCGACACCGAGCGCTTCATATGCCTTTATCACGTTCTCGGGGCTGACCTCTTTTATGAAATAAACCTTTGACTTTTCCATGATACCGCTCCTTTTCATTTTTATACGATTATATAATAATCCTTTCGCTTAATCAATATTTGCTATTCCAATTTTAATAGAAATATAATAAAATGGTTTCGGTGATTTTATGAAGGCTGTTTTGATCGTTCTGATAATTATCTGCGCAGTGCTTGCGCTTTTTTACGCGGTGGGGCTCAAATTCGTGCGCGTGCTCATCCGGCGGCAGGATAATTTCCCGACGCCTGAGACGGGCGCAAGCTCATCCGAGCTGCTCGAGCCGACGGGAAGGGCGCTCTGGGCGCACAATATACCGTACTTTGCTCCCTTCCGCGAGCTTCCGTTTGAGGAGATAAGCGTCGAAGCCGGCGACGGGCTCACGCTTCGCGCAGAGCTGCTGCGCGGCAGCGGCACGGGTGTCACGGTCATGTTCTTTCACGGCTACAAGTCCGAGCCCGCCTGTGATTTTGCCGCCATGTACGATTTTTATAAATCGCTGGGGCACGACCTCATATATGTACACATGCGTGCCCACGGCAAAAGCGACGGCGAATACATAGGCTTCGGCGCTCTCGACAGATATGACGTTGTGCGCTGGACAGACAGGATAGCCGAGCTTTTCCCCGACAACGATATCTATCTGCACGGCATGTCCATGGGCGCTGCGAGCCTGCTGCAAAGCATGGATCTTGAGCTGAACAAAAACGTGCGCGGCATTATCGCCGACTGCGGATATTCAGACCTCAGCACGGTTTTCCGAAATCTTGTCGGCAGGCTGTATCATCTGCCGGTGATGTTCGTGGACGTTTTCGAATACGTCAATCTCCTAAAGGCCGGCTACGACTTCAAGGAGGCAAGCTCCGTGCGCAGCGTGAGCGCGGCGAGAATACCGCTTGTGTATATCTGCGGCGACAGCGACCGCTATGTGCCAAAGGACATGGCGATGCAGATATATAACGCCTGCAAAAGTCCCAAGCGCCTGCTGCTCGTGCCGGGCGCAGGGCATGCGGCAAGCTATATGTGCGCAAAGGATGAATACGAGGCTCTCATCAAGGAGCTCATAGGAGGAAGGATAAATGGGTAAAACTCAGGTCGGCGAAAAAAAGGGCATCGGCGCTCTCAACTGGACGCTGCTGCTGGTGATCGGTTTTTCCGCGCAGATAGCGTGGGTCATTGAAAACAACTGGTTTGCAAACTTTTTATACTCCGATTTCGGGGCGCAGCTGGGCGTTGTCACGGCAATGACCATATGCTCGGCAACGGCGACGACCTTCTCGGCGCTGTTTTTCGGAACGCTTTCCGACCGCATCGGCTCGCGCAGAAAGCTCATCGCATTGGGCTCGGTGCTCTGGGGCATATTCACGATAGCCTTTGGTCTGACGCACTATCTGCGCGACAGCATTTACAACAACGTCATGCTCGTCGGCGTTACCATCGTCGCCGCCGACACGATCATGAGCTTCTTCGGCTCGATGGCAAACGACGCGGGCTACAACGCATGGTACGCCGACATGATGGACGATTCAAACTCCGGTCAGATCGGCGCTGTCGCGGCAACGCTGCCCGTTATCGGAACGCTTGTGGGAACGCTCGTCGGCGGTATGTTCGTCAACGGTCTTGCGACCGAGACAAACCCGCAGCTTGGCTATATAATCTTCTTCTCGCTTGCCGGCGGCGTTACCATTCTCGTCGGCATAGCATCGTTTTTCCTGCTCAAGGACGCGCCCACGCTCAGGCCGGTCAAGGACGGCGGCTTCTGGCATCAGTTCGGCTCGACCTTCAACTTCCGCCGCTTTGTCTCAAACCGCGAGCTTGCGCTCGTGTTCCTGACGCTTTGCGTGTTTTTCATCGGCTACAACTGCTATTTCATCCACATCATGAACTGGATGAACTACACCCTTGGCTTTAACGACCCCAGCCTGATCCTCGGCATACCGCTGCTTATCGCGGTTGCGATATCCGTGCCCTTTGTGAAGGTAATAAACAACAAAAAGGTGCCCGCCGTCGCTGCCTTTGCAACGATTCTGAGCATCCTCGGCTGCCTGTTCGTGTATTTTGTCGTCGGCAGCATGCAGGGCAGCTTCGACACGGAAAACGCGCTGAATTTTGCTGCCAACTGGCCATGCTTTGTCGGCATAATCCTCGTCGGCATCGGCTACGTCGTTTTCATGCAGGCCATGACCGTTTGGATGAAGCGCCTTTACCCCGAGGAGCATCGCGGTCAGTTCGAGGGCATAAGGATAATGTTCTTCGTCTTTTTCCCTATGATCGCAGGACCGCTGCTTGCCGATCCCATATGCCGCGCCTTCGGCGAGAAGGTGTATCAGGTCGTGGATAAGGGAAATCTCATTTTTGTCACCGCCGACCAAGCTTCTCAGATGGGCTATGATATATCGAAGATTGCCGAGGGCTATCTGCCCGTAAACGAGCTGTTCATTGCAGCCGCCATAGTTACCGCGCTCGCGCTCATCCCCATGAGCAGAGCGGCAAAATTATACAGAGAAAGGAATAAATAAAATGGCTGAAAAACGTTTTGAAAAAACCTATGCTCAGGGCACGCTCGATGTCATGGAGGTCTGGGTCGATAAGGAGACCGGCGTAAACTATCTCTTCCACTATTCCGGCACTGCCGGCGGCCTGACTCCCCTGCTCGACCGCGAGGGCAAGCCGATAATAAGCACGGTGATCCATTAAAAAAGAGAGGCAAGCGCCTCTCTTTTTACTTTAATTTCTTCTCAAGCAGGACTAAATTCACATCCGGGATGCCGTTAAATACGCAGGGGACGATATCGGCCTCGCGGTAGCCGAGCTTTGAATACAGCGCTCTGGCCGCGGCGTTTATTACATTGGTGTCGATCCTGAGCACGGTGCAATGGCGCGACAGTGCGTATTTTTCGTAAAACGCGACGAATCTTTTGCCTATGCCGCGTCCGGCATACTGCGGGTCTACTACGAGCGTGTGCAGAACGCAGACCTCGGGCGCTGAGGCTTCAAAGCTCCAGCCTGCGCCCTCGTACACATCCACCTGCGTCTTGTTTATTATAGCTGCGGCGAGGATGCATCCGTCTTCCTCGAGCACGAACATATCGCGGCGGCGCACGGCCTCCTCTGCCGTCTCGCGCACGGGGTACACTCCGCTTATCCAGCCTGTCGTCATTCTGCCGCTCTCCTCGGCAGCGTGGATATTTTCATATATCCTTGCTATTGCGTCGATGTCAACGGGTCTTGCTTCTCTTATCACGTTTTATTTCTCTCCTATCAGCTCTATTATTTTATGCCCCATTATTTTATACAGTGTCTGCGCAACGCCGTGCTCGTCGTTCGAGCCGCACACGAGGTCGCTGGCCGCTATGCAGGCGGCTGTAGCGTTTTTTACGGCGGCGCCAAGTCCCGCAAAGGCCAGCATGTCCGCGTCGTTATCGCCGTTTCCGAAGGCAGCGACGGCGCTTGCCGGAACATCGAGCATTTCACACAGCCGCCGGAGCGACGCGCCCTTGCCCGCTCCCGCGTCGCTTATCTCAACAAGGCGCGGTGATGAGCTCGTTATGTATGCATCGGGAAGCTCCAGTGCCATATCCCAGAGCTCGGCTCTGTGCTCGGGGCTCTGGCACAGCACATCCACGCTGTCGAGCCGAGCGGCATTATCGCGCATGAAGCCGGACATATCCTCCACCGGCAGGCGCGTCGTTTTGACGTATTCCACATAGGCCTCGGAGCAGCCGTAGCGCAGAGGGTCTGCCATATAGCGTGCATCGCAGTAGGCCTGTCCGTCGATGAAGCACTCCAAAAGCTCCGTGCCGAAAAGCTCAAGGAGCCTGTGCACGGTGTTCTCCCGCAAGGTGAGGCTCACTATGCGCTTACCGTCCGGCACGCGCACGACGGCAGCTCCGTTTGAGGTGATGGCATAGCGTATGCCGGAAATGCCCGTTACCTCGCGTGGAAGCGAATTGAAAGCTCTGCCGGAGGCGATGGCGACCTCGAGTCCCGACCGTATCGCGGTCTCTATCGCGGTCTTTGTTTCGTCGGCAAGGCTTCCGTCCGAGCGCAGGGTCGTATCGTCAAGGTCGAGGGCTATGAGCCTTATATCCTTAAAATCCGTCATCAGTACACTATCCTCACTCGGCGCGGCAGCATCTCCAGCGCGTGGCGGCTTCCGCCGACGCACTTTTCCCCGTCAAGCGCCCACGCAAGCTTTTTCATGCATTCTATCTCCACCCTGTCCGTGCGGCAGAAGGAGATAAGCTCGTTATTGAGGTTCTGCTCGCGCAGAGCCGCGATGGTTGCCTGAAGCTCCGCCGGAGAATCGGGGCGGCGTATGAGCAGCACCTCGAACAGTCCGTCGTCGGAAACGACCTTCTGTCCGAAGAAATCGAGCGCTCCTGCCAGCGCACTTGACGAGGCGACCACGCCGAAGATGTATTCGCCCTCTCTCGTCTGCCCGTTTATCGTAACGCGCAGGTGCTCGCTCTGGAGCTTTGCCAGATCCTTTATGCCGTCGAGGACATAGGCGTAAAAGCCCAGCTTGTTTTTAAGGCGCTGCGGCGTTGTGTACGGCAGCCATGTGAACGCGCCGAAGTCGGCGGCGTTTATGAAAAGCTTATCGCCGAGCCTTCCCACGTCGGTGCGGTGCTCCTTGCCCGAGACTATCTTCTTCGCAGTCTTGACCGCATCGCAGCTTATGCCGTGGAAATCGGCAAAGTCGTTCGTGCTGCCGGAGGGCATATAGCCGATGGGGATATCGAGCCCCGCCTCTATCATGCCGGAGACGGTCTCGTTGAGCGTGCCGTCGCCGCCGGAGCAGCAGATCATGTCAAAATCCCTGCCGTAGGCCTTGACGTACTCGGCCGCATCGCCGCGGCCCCGCGTCGGATAAAAGCTCACGCGGTAGCCCGCGTCCATGAATATGCCCGTGATATCGGCGAGACTGCGCATGATCGCGCCCTTTCCGGCGACGGGATTTATTATGAGCATCATGCTCTTTTCCGCGCTCGGCACACTGCGCACGGGCAGCTTTTCAGGCTCGGCATTGCTGTCCGAGCGCTCCGCGTCAAAGCGGCGGTACTCCTCGCACACGGTGTCGTATATGGTCTTTGCCGCCTCGAACGGGAAGTCGGCCTCCCTGCGGCGCACCATCTCCATGGGATCGACCGCTCCGCTCAGGCAGGTCTCGACAAGATGCGCCATGCCCGAGGCCGTTTCAGCCTCGAGAGCATAGGCGTTGCCGGTCATGAACTCGATATTGCGGCTCTCGCAGCCCGGGACTGCGTCGATATACAGTATCGGCAGGCGCTTCATGACGGCCTCGGTGCTGCTCAGGCCGCCGGCCTTCGTGATGATGAGGTCGGCTGCGTCCATGTACAGGCTCATTTTATCGGTAAAGCCGCATATCTTTATGCGGATATCGTCGGAGGTGAAGAACTCCAGCTCCTTTTCGAGCTGATGATTGCTGCCGCAGATGATGACGAGGCTGTCGTTATCACCGAGCAGCTCGCCTATGCGCAGAGCCATGCTGCGTATCGGGCCGCAGCCCATGCTGCCGCAGCACATGAGCAGCAGCCTGCCCTCCTCGCTCATGCCGAGGGCACGGCGTGCAGCTGCCTTGTCGCTTTTGCGGCAGAACTCCTCGCGCACCGGTATACCGGAGGCGACTATTCTGTCCGACGGAAGCCCCTGCCCGACAAACTCCTCGCGCAGCTTCTCGTGCGGGATGAAATACCTGTCGGCGACTATCTCGGAAACGCCGGGGCTGCATGTGTAGTCGGTCGCAACAAAGAAGCTCGGTATGTTTATCTCGCGGTTTATACGCAGCTCGGTCATCATCATCGCGGCAAAAACGTGCACGCTTATGACAACGTCGTAGCTGCCGGAAAACAGCACCCTGCACAGCTCGTCGGCGCCCTTCGCGTTCTGCTCGTACATGCGGTTCTGCGGTGTCAGCTCGCTTATGCGGTAGCCCATGCCGTAGAGCTTGGGCGTGTATTTATACGCGAGGACATGGCCGCGGCTTATGAGCTCTGCGCGAGCCTTGGGCAGAAAATCGAGCGCGTTTACGGTATCGCACTCGCAGCCGTTCTTTTCAAAATACTCGCATATGGCGGAGGCGGCACTGTTGTGCCCGCCGCCGGTGCTGCATGTTAATATTAGTACCTTCACTGTTTTGTTGCCCTCCTCAGTCTGCGCTGCTCAAGCAGCACCAGTCTCGGTCTGTTGTATCTCTGTATGATTATAAACGGGACATTGCCCACAATATTATATACGAGCCAGAAAACCGCGGCCAGAGCTCCGCGCCAGAACAGGAATATGCCAAGCGACAGAACGATGAGCCAGTAATGGATGCACTCGGCAACGCAGGTCTCGGCTATCAGAGTGCCGTAGCCCTCGCCGCGGCTGCTTTTTGTTATCTTCTTTTTCACCATGTCCGGCATGATGCGGCTCATGTCCGGCATGAAGTCCTTCCAGCGCTTTATGCCGAGCTTTTCGTAGATTCTGCCGCCGTTTTCCCATGCCGCCGTGCGATACGGAAATTTTTCGGCTGAAAAATGCGCCCTCGGCAGTGCCTGCCCTATAAAGTGCGAAGCTATGCCGAGAACGGCTATATAAATGACCGCGTAAAGAAAACTCATATTGCCCCTCCATTCAAACAACGTTATATTTTATAGGCATTTTCGTTTTCCGTCAAGCAGCAGACAATATACGTCTCGGCGTAAGTGTCAGGCAGTTTGCCTAAATCGCGAAAAAATTTACACTTTATTAATTACTCCGCCGCCTCAGGTCCGTATAATACCAAGGGCTCTTTTTGGAGCTTACATTATACACGGGGGCAAATACAATGAACAATTCATACGATGTTGCGATCATCGGCTGCGGTACCGCCGGCATTTTCGCGGGCTACGAGCTTATTGCGCGTCATCCGGAGCTGAAGATATGCGTGCTCGATCAGGGCGGAGATATATATTCCAGACACTGCCCCATCGTTGCCGGAAAGGTCAAGGAGTGCATCCATTGCAGCGTATGCGATACGATGTGCGGCTTCGGCGGCGCGGGAGCGTTTTCCGACGGCAAGTACAACTTCACGACCCAGTTCGGCGGCTGGCTGACCGACTTCATGGGCAATGACGAGGTCATGGCGCTGATAGATTACGTTGACACCGTCAACATGAAGTACGGCGCAACGGACAAGACCTTTTCGACCAATACGCCCGAGGCCAGAGCGCTCGAGCGTGAGGCATTAAAATATGACCTGCATCTGCTTCAGGCAAAGGTCAAGCATCTCGGCACGGAAAACAATCTGCGCATCCTCCAGAACATGTACGAGGATCTGCGCAAGGTCATAGAATACCGCTTCCGCACGGAGGTTTGCAGCATAGACCGCGACGGCGAAGGCTACAGCCTTTCGCTCAGCAAGGGCGAGGACGTAAAATGCCGCTACCTCATCGTAGCGCCCGGCAGAAGCGGCGCGGAGTGGTTCTCCGAGCAGTGCCGCAAGCTCGGCGTGAAGCTCATAAACAATCAGGTCGATGTCGGCGTGCGCGTCGAGCTGCCCGCGACGGTGTTCGAGCACATCACCGATGTCGTTTACGAGTCTAAGCTCATCTACCGCACCAAGCAGTACGGCGACAAGGTGCGCACCTTCTGCATGAATCCCTACGGTCACGTCGTTGCGGAAAACGTTGAGGGCATCAACACCGTAAACGGCCACTCCTACTCCGATCCCGCGCTGCGCAGCGAGAACACCAACTTCGCGCTTCTGGTGTCCAACCGCTTCACCGAGCCCTTCGACCAGCCCTACCGCTACGGCAAGCACATAGCGTCTCTGAGCAACATGCTCGCAGGCGGTGTCCTCGTCCAGCGCTTCGGCGACCTCGTCAAGGGCATACGCACCAACGAGCACCGTCTCGCGCAGTCCTACACTCGTCCGACGCTCACCGCTGCCGTCCCCGGCGATCTGAGCCTTGCGCTGCCCAAGCGTCAGCTTGACGATATCATCGAAATGATCTACGCTCTGGACAAGATAGCTCCGGGCACGGCAAACTACGACACGCTCCTGTACGGCGCGGAGGTCAAGTTCTACTCCTCGCGCCTTGAGCTCTCGGGCGAGCTCGAAACGAAGTTTTCAAACTTCTTCGCCATCGGCGACGGCGCAGGCATCACCCGCGGCCTCGCTCAGGCGGCAGCCTCCGGCGTAAAGGTCGCGCAGGTCATCTCCGAGCGCCTCGGATAATCGGATAATATTAAGCTGCACCCCATCTGACAGACATATGCGTCTGTTGGACGGGGTGCAACAGTGTGTAAAAGAATCACGGACTTTTTTGACATGCTGAATTGCCCGGCACAAAAAGTACCGGGCAGTTTTTTCGCAGCGTCTTACTGAATCTCAACAAAGCTTTTGACGGCGGGGGTGCTCTCCGCTATCTTGCGGCCGTTTTTGCATGACAGGAGCACAACGGCGTTGCGGTTGAGCGCATCGTAGTAGTTCGGCGCATCCATGACGATGAAGTCGGCGGGATTTCCGACGCGGATACCGTAGCTTTCACCGAGATGCAGGGTTTTGGCGGCATTCGTCGAGATGAAGCGATAGGAGTTCATGATGTCCTCATAGCCCATCAGCTGGCACACATGCAGCCCCATGAGCACGACCTCGCGCAGCGAGCCGGTACCCATCGGATACCATGGGTCAAATATATCGTCCTGACCGAAGGATACGTTTATGCCTGCCTCCGTGAGCTCCTTGACGCGGGTTATGCCGCGGCGCTTGGGGTATGTGTCGATGCGGCCCTGAAGATGCGTGTTGACAAGCGGGTTTGAGACGAAGTTTATGCCGCTGAGCTTGAGCAGGCGCATGAGGCGCTGTACATAGGCATTATTGTACGAGTGCATGGCCGTCGTATGGCTGGCCGTGACGCGGTCGGCAAGGCCGCTTTCGTATGCACGCGCAGCCAGCGTTTCCAGCCCGCGGGAGGCCTCGTCGTCGATCTCGTCGCAGTGGACATCGACGAGCCTGTCGTACTTTTCGGCAAGGGACACGGCAAAGTTGAGCGACGAAACGCTGTATTCGCGTGTGAACTCAAAGTGCGGTATCGCGCCCACGCAGTCCGCACCCATGCGGACGGCATCCTCGAGCAGCTGCCTGCCGTTGGGATAGCTCTCGATGCCCTCCTGCGGGAAGGCGACGATCTGAATATCCATCACGTCCCGCAGCTCCTCGCGCAGCTCCAGCATGGCCTCCATCGCGGTGAGCTTGGGGTCTGTCACGTCAACGTGCGTGCGGATATGCTGAATGCCGTGCACCGCGTACATGCGCACCGCCTTGTTCACGCGCTCGCGCACATCGGCCTTCGTAAGCTTTTCCTTGCGCTTTGCCCAGCACTCTATGCCCTCAAAAAGCGTACCGGACATGTTCCACACTGGGTCTCCCGCCGTCAGGCAGGTGTCCAGATGCACATGACTTTCTATAAACGGCGGCAGAGCGAGCGCTCCGCCGAAGTCCCGCACGCCCTCGCCGGAGTGCGGCTGAAGACCGGCTCCGATCTCGGTGAACACGCCGTTCTCGACGCGGATATCGCTCGGCTGTGCCGAGTTTTCAATGTACAGATTACGATACAGCATAGCTCTTGTCCTCATGCTTTGCAGATTTGCGGATCAGGCCGCCGACGAGATAGCAGGCAGCGGCAACGACCATGTTGTTGATGGCGGCGATGCCGAAGCTGAAGCCGGGGATGATGTTGCCGCCGGTCAGGTTGCCGACGACAGCACCCGCAACGACACCGATGAGCGCCGCCCAGTTGACGGTGTTGTTTTCGGACTCCTCTCCCTCGTATTTCTTGCGGTCGAGGAAGTAGTCCATGATAAGGATAACGCCGATCGCGGGGAGAGTCGCGTTCAGAAGCGTCAGCCAGTTGCAGAAGTTATAGTACAGCCAGATGGCCGTCAGCGTGCCGACAACGCCGCCGACGATGACCATGGGCTTTTTCTTTTTGCCGGTGATGTTGGCAAGACCCAGAGCGCCGGTGTACAGCGCGTTGTCGTTGGTCGTCCAGATATTCGCGCCGAGCACGAGGAAGGCGAATATGCCGAGGTTGAGCTCGATCATGACCCAGAAGATGTCGTTGTTGCCGGCAAACGCGCCGGATACGCCGCCGAAGCAGAACATCAGGGTGTTGCCGATGAAGAATGCTATGACCGTCGTCCACACGGCGGACTTGCTTGTTTTTGCAAAGCGGGTGAAGTTCGGGGTCGAGGTGCCGCCGCTGACGAAGGAGCCGATGACCAGACCCACGCCGGAGAATATCGTCAGGCCGCCGGTGGATTTTTCAAAGATGGCGGTCAGGCCGCCGCCCTGTACGGTCGCGGTCACCATTGCGTAGGTGCCGAGGATGGCGATGAGAGGAACGGATATATAGGAGACGATCTCCAGACCCTTGATGCCGAAGTATGCCGAGGTGGTCATGCACACGCCGACCGCCAGCACCAGCAGATACGGCAGCACCGTAGAGTCGGGCGCGAGCACCTGTGCGGCGGGGATGGCGAACATTGCCGCGCCTACGCCGAACCAGCCGATCTGAGTGAGCGCTATCAGCGCCGAGGGCAGGTACGAGCCCTTTACGCCGAAGGCGCGGCGGGCAAGCAGGTCAAACGAAAGGCCGCTCTTGCAGCCGATGTAGCCGAGTGCGCCGGTGTATGCGGCGAGAATGATGCCGCCGAGGAGAATAACGGTGATAAAGCCCTTGAGGTCGAGGCCGTTTGCGAGGTCAACGCCCGTCCACATGCTGGCCGAGAAGAATGTGAAGCCGAGCATGATGAAGAACATCGGCCAGAAGCCCTTGCGCGCCTTCTGGGGCACGCTCTCGTTGGTGTAGTCCGCGTCCGCCGCGGCAGTTTGCTTTTTGGACATGATAGCTTCCTTTCCCTGCAATCTTTGCAGAACAGAATTTTTTCTTCAGAAGTCCGCAGCAGAAGGAATCATTTCGCAAAAAGCCGTAAAAAAAGCTCGCAACCAGATAATGGTTACGAGTCCTCAGGCGTGCAAAATAAAAGCATCCACATCTTATCGGCATCTCTGTACCATTTTAAAGACATCTGAATTTTCATGTTATTTTACGCTCGGCGCAGATAAATGTCAATAGTGAAAAAGCAAAACCGGCGAAAAAACATTAATACCGCGTTAGGAATTTGAGCG
>CAVDFD010000016.1:0-17394 GCA_963608145.1 Bacteroidaceae bacterium
CCCCCGGCCTTGCCTACCGCTTCTGCCCCTACGGCAGCCGAGCATGGTACATATAATGATGTGACGATATGGAAACGGTTAAAAAATAAGGTGTAATCCCTGAGTGGGGATTACACCTTTTTCAGTTTTTGAATACCTGTCAATGATACTAAATGGTCAGCATTACCGGTAAATGGTCAGAATATTTCAGCCATTCTTCACCGGCCATTATCTTGTAATCTTTTATTCTATCTTTTTCAATAAAACAATGGTCAATGTGATATCCCTTTTCAGGATGCCTATATAAATAGAAAGTGTTCATGCTCTCCGCGCCCTGATCTTCGCCGTAAAAATAGTGATAAGCAGATACCAAGCCTTTTTCTTTCAGCGCGTGTACTACATTGGAGTGATTGCGATCATTATGCTTTTTGTCCCATTTTGTATTACTGTTAAAGTCTCCGATTATTATTGTGTTATTACTTATATTGTCGTAGTTAATGCTTTGGTAAACATAGTATTCTTCGATATAGGGATTGCAAGCCCAGACTCCGACAAGGTCAAATGTTTTATCAACATTAACAGAAAGAAAATTTCTTAAGCAATATGTATTCCAGTTATTATTTTTCAAGATAATTGAGTTTTTCACAAAAACGCCCAGCCCCTTGTTCTTGTTTGCACCTGTCCAAATACAATTTGAAGCAAAACATTTATATTCATTATTTGAACATGTTTCAGGGTTTTCACATTCCTGTACCACATATATATCAGCATTAAATTGTCTGAGAAGCACAAATTTCTCTCTGAATTTTCCGGCACAATTCCAACTTACTATTTTCATGCTTAACTCCTGTTGTTAAATATAATATAGTGCAATATATCATTTGCAAAGCTCAAACTTATTGGTTCATTTATATTGCCTTATAAAATCTCAGAGTCAGTTCTGCAATCCTTTTTTGTGACGCTTGAGGCTGTCGTACACGAAAAGCGCTACGGCAGTCCAAGTGAGGGCGAAGGTTACGGCGCTCGTTTTTGTGAAGGCTTCGTTATAGACAAACACGCCGATGAGAAGCTGGAGCGTCGGGTTAATGTACATGAGTATGCCGGAGGTTACGATGGAGGTTCTCTTTATGCCATTTGCAAAGAGCATGAGCGGTATCGAGGTGACAGGCCCCGTTGCCGCGAGCAGCAGCATCTGCGCCGTCGTGAGCGAGGAAAACGTCGTGAAGCCGGATAGCTGCGCATAGACTATAAACGCCAGCGCTATCGGCAGGACAGCTGCCGTTTCCATGCATATGGAGGTCTCGCTGTCGGCGCTCACTCCCTTTTTGACCGCGCTGTACAGTGCGAAGGTCAGGGCAATGATAATGGCGATATACGGCACCGCGCCGTAGCTTACGACCGAGAAGCTCACACCTATAAGAGCCAGCGCCGCGCTAAGCCATTGCAGTGCGCTGAGCTGCTCCTTGAAGAAGACCGAGCCGATAAGCACCGAAAACAGCGGATTTATGTAATAGGCGAGGCTCGATTCAAGTATCCTGTTTGTTGCAACGGCAAAGATGTAAACTCCCCAGTTCGCGGAGATGAGCAGGCCGCACAGCATGAATCTGCGGCGCTCAGCTCTGTCGCGGACTATTTTTCGCAGCTCGCCGCCGTGCTTTTTAATGAGTATAACGGCGAGGCAGAACAGGAAGGAGAAAACTATTCTCTGCGCGAGAACGTAGACCGAGCTGACTCCGGACAGCAGCTTCCAGAATACCGGCAGCAGTCCCCAGAGTATATAGCAGCCCAGAACATTCAGCGATGATCTGCCCATTGCCCTTTACATCTCCATATCAGGGTAGAGCGGGAAGCGCTCGCACAGCTCGAGTGCCTGCTGCTTTACGTCCTCGACCGCCGCCTCGCCGTTGTTGATGACATCTGCGAGCATGCGGCCTATCCTGCGCATCTCGTCCTCGCCCATGCCGCGTGTCGTGACTGCGGGAGTGCCGAAGCGCATGCCGCTCGTGAGCTTGACGGGCTGAGTGTCGAAGGGAATGGCGTTTTTGTTGGCGGTGATGTGCGCCCTGTCCAGAAGCTCCTGAACCTCGTTTCCGGTGCGTCCGTGGCTCAGAGTTTCCGCCAGCATCAGATGGTTATCCGTGCCGCCGGAGACGAGGCGAATGCCGCTCTCGGCGAGAGCTTCGGCCAGAACCGCCGCATTTTTCACGGTCTGACGCTGGTAAGCCCTGAACTCCTCGCTCATGGCCTCCTTGAAGCAGACCGCCTTGCCTGCAATTATGTGCATAAGCGGACCGCCCTGAGTTCCGGGAAAGACAGCGCTGTTTATCTTCTTTTTAAGCTCGTCCCTGCACAGGATAATAGCGCCGCGGGGACCTCTGAGCGTCTTATGCGTCGTGCTGGTCACAACGTCGGCATAGGGCACGGGGCTGGGGTGAACTCCGGCAGCGACGAGGCCGCCGATATGTGCCATGTCTACCATGAGGTATGCACCGACCTCATCGGCTATCTCGCGCATTTTCTTGAAATCTATGATGCGCGAATACGCGCTTGCGCCGGCAATGATGAGCTTGGGTCTGCATTCGCCGGCTGTCTGCATCGCTTTTTCGTAGTCGATGGTCTCCGTTTCGGGGTCAACACCGTAGAAGCAGGCATTGAAGTATTTTCCGGATATCGAAGCCTTTGAGCCGTGCGTCAGGTGTCCGCCATGGCTCAGATCCATGCCGAGTATCGTGTCGCCGGGCTTTAAGAGCGCAAGGTAGACTGCCGTGTTGGCCTGCGAGCCGGAGTGCGGCTGAACGTTTGCGTGTTCGGCTCCGAAGAGCTCCTTTGCCCTGTCAATTGCAAGCTGCTCGACGATATCTACATATTCGCAGCCGCCGTAGTATCTCGCTCCTGGGTAGCCCTCGGCGTATTTGTTGGTCAGATGACTTCCCATGGCCTCCATTACGGCGCGGCTTGTGAAGTTTTCCGACGCTATCAGCTCAATGTGATCGCGCTGGCGTTCAAGCTCCTTCTTCATCGCACCGTACAGCTCAGGGTCAACAGTCCTTATAGTATCATAGCTCATCTTTCCGGCCTCCCGTAAAAATAATAATATCTCCACAAGTATACGATAATATCCGCGCCTTATCAAGCAAAAATGCGCATTTTTGCCGATTTGCTCACCGAATGGACAAATATGCTTGAATAAGGCAAATGGCTGTGATAATATACACAGGTGAGGTGAGGACATGGCAAAAAAACTGTTGAAAACCGTACTTATAATTCTGGGAATTATACTGCTGTGCGCAGCAGCGTTCATACTTTGGCTGTCGGTCACGGAGTTTAAGCCTGGTGATGTCAGCGATGTAAAGATAGAGGCCAATTCCGAGGTGAGCGGTCTGACACCGTTTCTGGATGAGGAATTTTCGGTCATAAGCTGGAACATAGGCTATGCCGGCCTCGGCAAGGGCTCGGACTTTTTCATGGACGGCGGCGAAAATGTTTCGTCTGCCGATCAGGATACAGTTAACGCTTCGCTTCTGGGCATATATAAAACGCTTTACTCGGATGCCGACCCCGCGACCGTGTTTATGCTTCAGGAGGTCGATCAGAACTCCACGCGCACCTACGGCAAGAACGAGGTCGATGCGCTCGGCATAAATAACAGCGCCTACGCGCTCAATTATTCCTGCAAATTCGTGCCCTATCCCGTGCCGCCCATAGGCAGGGTCAACAGCGGACTTCTGACGACGACGATCTATGATATAGACTCGGCAGAGCGCATATCGCTGCCCTGTCCCTTCAAATGGCCCGTGAGCATGGCAAACCTCAAGCGCTGCCTGCTGGTGAGCTATCTTCCCATATCGGGGACCGACAGCAAGCTCGTCATCGTCAATCTCCACCTTGAGGCTTATGATGACGGCGAGGGCAAGATAGCTCAGACAAAGCAGCTGCGTGAATTTATCCAGTCGGAATATGAAAAGGGCAATTACGTCATTGCCGGCGGCGATTTCAATCAGATATTCCCCGGCGGCCTTGATAAGTACCCCAATACTCACACGGAAAACTGGGAGCCCGGACAGATATCCGACGATATCATGCCGGAGGGCTGGACGCTTGCATATGATCTTGAGACACCGTCGTGCAGGCTGCTCAATCAGCCCTACGATGCGACGGATACGGAAAACACGCAGTACTATGTCATCGACGGCTTCATCCTCTCCCCGAATGTGGAGCTTGTCTCGGTCAAGACCCTTGACGAGGGCTTTGAATATTCCGACCATAACCCCGTGAAGCTTCAGGTGAAGCTGACAGCTGCAAAATAATAAACTCGGGCGGCACATATAATGAAATGTGTCGTCCTGAGTATTTAAAAAAGGAGATACTATCAATAATGACTAAAAAGCAGAAAGTGATTGCGATCATTGCCTTTGTCCTGATAATCGCACTGATCGCGCTGATATGTGTAAGTCTGAAGGGCAAGGAAACGCCCGACAACGGCGACGCGCAGGCAAGCCGGACACCGGCAGAGAGCACAGAGCCTACGCCGGAGCCCACGCCTACGCCGCTGCAGTTTACCACGGCTCCCGAGGGCTACTTTGACGATGCGCTGTTTATAGGCGACTCCCGCATGGTGGGCATCGACATGATGCAGACCATCGACGGAGCGACCTTCTTCACGACAGTCGGCCTTAGCCTCACGGGTGCTATGACTACGAGCGCAGACGTTGACGGCATAGGCACAACGACGCTTCCCGCGCTGCTGCAAAGCAGGCAGTTCGGCAAGATCTATGTCATGCTCGGCATAAACGACATCGGCGGCTCGATAGACACGCTCAAGCAGATATACAGCAATCTTATCGACAGCCTCCGCGCCGCACAGCCGGATGCGATCATCTACATCATGTCCAACCTCCATGTCTCCGCAACGCAGGATTCACGCGGTACGGCGGTCAACAACACAAATCTGAACAATCTCAACGACTACACCAAGACCCTTGCCGACGGTGAGACGGTGTTTTATCTTGAGTGCAACGAGCTGTTTGACGACGAAAACGGCACGCTCGCATCGGATATCACCTCCGACGGCATCCACCCCGACGGCAGCGCCTATAAAAAATGGGGCGAGTGGATCATGCAGAACGCGATAGTTAAATAAATATAAAGTTACACCCCCGAGGCCTGTATCGGTCTCGGGGGTGTTTTCATGTGTCAGTATTCAAAGCTGCCGCGGTAGACCTCGGTAGCGTCGCCAAGGAGCGTTACGCCCTCGTCAGTGTAGTTTACGGTCATCTCGCCGCCGAGCAGACTGACGGTAACGTCGCTGCCCTTGTCGCAGCAGCCGGTCTCGCAGGCCGCTATAACGGCGGCGCATGCACCGGTGCCGCAGGCGAGAGTCTCGCCGCTGCCGCGCTCCCATACGCGCATACGCAGGGTGTTTTTGTTCACGACGCGCACAAACTCCGTGTTGATCCTCTCGGGGAAGGCAGGGGAGAACTCGAACATGGGGCCGAGCTTTTCAAGATCAAGCGCGTCTATCGCATCGCAGAACACCACGCAGTGCGGATTTCCGACCGATACACAGCTCACGCGGTATTCCTTGCCGCCGACGGTGAGAGGGTAGTTTATCATCCTCTCGCTGCCGCATACCGCCGGTATTTTTTCGGCACGCAGCTCCGCGCTGCCCATATCGACGAGCACCGAGCTCACCTTGCCGTCGCGCACGAACAGGCGCAGGCGGTGAATGCCGCTGCACGTTTCAACGCTTATATACTCTCTGCGTATATATCCCTCGTCGTACATGTATTTGCCGACGCAGCGGATATTGTTTCCGGCCATCTTGCCCTCAGAGCCGTCGCGGTTGAACGAGCGCATTTTAACATCCGCAATGCTCGAGCTTTCAATGAGCACTATGCCGTCGCCGCCTATGCCGTAGTGCGGCTGGCAGAGGCTCACGCACAGCGATTCGGGACAGCTTATGCTGTTGTCGAAGTTTTCAATGAAGATATAGTCGTTGCCGCAGCTGTGCATCTTCGTGAAGCCTATGCGCCTGCGCCACTTGCGCATGGCGTTTATATCGACAAGCTCGGTGCTGCTCTGACTGTAGCGGCTCTCCATCATCTGCGCAAGAGCGTTTGCGGTGTCCAGCGAGGTCAGACAGGGAATGCCGAGCTGCATTGCGCGGCGGTGCAGGGAGATATAATCGCCCATCGTAGCGTCCTTGACAGCGCCGGTGTAAATGATGTAGCACAGCTCGCCGCTTTCCATGAGGCTGTGCAGCTCGCCGCTTTCGGTCGCGTTGTGTACCGGAGTTACCTCTATGCCGAGATCGGCTATGGCTTCAGCCGTGCCGAGCGTTGCGTACAGCTTCATACCCATCTGATAGAAGCGGCGCGCAAGAGATATGATATCCTGATAGTCGTTTGTCTCAACGCTCAGCAGAACACCCGGACGGCTGCCGCCGTGCAGGGACGGAACGCGGAAGCCCGCCGCGGTAAGACCCTTGAACAGCGCCTCGGCCAGCGTTTTGCCTATGCCGAGCACCTCGCCGGTGGACTTCATCTCGGGGCCGAGAATGGAGTTTGCGTCGGTGAGCTTTTCAAAGGAGAATACCGGCACCTTTACCGCAAAGTAGGGTGGGGTCTGGTGCAGACCGCTGCCGTAGCCGAGATCATGCAGCTTTGCGCCGAGCATGATCTTTGATGCAAGATCGACCATCGGCACATCCGTTACCTTGCTTATATACGGCACGGTGCGCGAGGCGCGGGGATTAACCTCAATGACGTACAGCTCATCCTGATATATGAGGTACTGGATATTGACAAGCCCCTTTGTGCCGAGAGCAAGAGCAAGCTTCTGCGAGCAGGCGCATATTTTGTCAAGGTCCTTGTCGCTGAGGTTGTACGGCGGATACACGGCTATCGAGTCGCCGCTGTGTACACCGGCGCGTTCGATATGCTCCATGATGCCGGGGATAAGCACGCTCTCGCCGTCGGATATGACATCGACCTCTATCTCCGTGCCCGGCATGTATTTGTCAACAAGCACGGGATTGTCAATGCCGCCGGAGAGTATGGTCTTCATATATTTCTCGGTCTGCTCGGGTGTACGGGAAATGGTCATGTTCTGACCGCCGATGACATATGAGGGGCGCAGCAGTACGGGGTAGCCGAGCGTCTGCGCCGCGTCGAGCGCTTCCTGAAGACTGTTGACGCCAAAGCCCTTGGGACGGCTTATGCCGAAGCTTTCAAGCAGCGCATCGAAGCGGCTGCGATCCTCGGCAATATCTATGCTCTCGGCAGAGGTGCCGAGTATGGCAATGCCGGATCTGTCGAGAAACTGCGTGAGCTTTATGGCCGTCTGGCCGCCGAAGGCAACGACTACGCCCACGGGCTGCTCGACCCTTATGATGTTCATGACATCCTCCGGCGTGAGCGGCTCGAAATAGAGCCTGTCGGCGGTATCGTAGTCGGTGGAAACGGTCTCGGGGTTGTTGTTTACGATAACAACGTCATAGCCCATCTCGCGCAGCGTCCACACGCAGTGTACGCTGCTGTAGTCGAACTCAATGCCCTGACCGATGCGTATCGGACCTGAGCCGAGAACCATGACGACGGGCTTTCCGCTGCGGCCAAAGGAGCGCGCCTCGCAGACCTTTTCGCAGCAGGAATAGAAGTACGGTGTCTGCGCGTCAAACTCAGCGCCGCAGGTATCGACCATCTTGTAGCTCATGTGAAACTCCGGCAGGCTGTCCGCGCCGCTGAGCCTTTTGAGCGCGTCGTCCGTGTAGCCGAGCTGCTTTCCGCGCATGTAAAGCTCCTCGCTCATGCCGGAGGAGAGCTCTGACTCATAGTCAGCCAGCACCTTCAGCTTATTCAAAAACCACAGGTCGATCTTCGTGATATCGTGTATAGTTTCAAGCGCAACGCCGGATTTTATAGCCTCGAACACCGTGAATATGCGCCTGTCGTTCTGCTCGGCAAGACGCTCAAGCACGGGCTTTGAGCTCAGCGGGGCGGCGTTCAGCGTATCAAGCGATATCTCCGCGCCGCGCACGGCCTTCATGAGCGCCATCTCAAAGCAGGGCGCTATCGCCATGACCTCGCCGGTGGCCTTCATCTGAGTGCCGAGCTTGCGGCTCGAGCCGGCGAATTTATCAAACGGCCACTTGGGAAGCTTGACTACAACATAGTCGAGCGTGGGCTCAAAGCAGGCGCAGGTCTTGCCGGTAATGTCGTTTTTTATCTCGTCGAGCGTATAGCCGAGCGCTATGCGCGTACTGATCTTTGCAATAGGGTAGCCGGTGGCCTTGGATGCCAGCGCCGAGGAGCGCGAAACTCGGGGGTTTACCTCGATGACCGCGTACTCAAAGCTGTCGGGATTGAGGGCAAACTGGCAGTTGCAGCCGCCTACGATGCCTATCTCGGATATGATATCCAGCGCTGCCGAGCGCAGCATCTGATATTCCTTATCGGCCAGCGTCAGCGCCGGAGCGACAACTATAGAGTCGCCCGTGTGTATGCCGACGGGGTCGAGGTTTTCCATCGAGCAGACGGCAATGACGTTGCCGGCGCTGTCGCGCATGGTCTCAAACTCTATCTCCTTCCAGCCGGAGATGCATTTTTCAACGAGTATCTGCGTGATGGGGGACATATCAAGTCCGCTTTTTGCGATAATGCGCAGCTCGTCCTCCGTTTCGGCAATACCGCCGCCTGAGCCGCCGAGCGTGAACGCAGGGCGCACGATGACGGGGTAGCCTATCTCGGAGGCGATACTCAGCGCCGTGTCAAGGTCGTCTGCCGTGGCCGAGGGGATGAGCGGCTGTCCCATCTCCTGAAGCGTCTCGCGGAACAGCTCGCGATCCTCTGCCTTGTCTATCGCGTCAATATCCGTACCGAGCAGGCGCACGCCGTATTTGGCGAGCGTTCCGTCACGGCTCAGCTGCATCGCTATGGTAAGACCCGTCTGACCGCCGAGACCGGCCAGCAGACTGTCGGGGCGCTCCTTTTCGATTATGCGTGCAACGGTCTGCGCGGTGAGCGGCTCAAGATATATCTCGTCTGCAAGCTGCTTGTCGGTCATTATGGTCGCGGGGTTTGAGTTTACGAGGACGACGTTTATGCCCTCTTCGCGCAGTATGCGGCAGGCCTGTGCGCCCGCGTAGTCAAATTCAGCTGCCTGACCGATGACGATAGGGCCGGAGCCTATGACCAGTACCTTGTGTATGCTCTTATCCTTAGGCATCCTGCGCACCTCCCATCATGGCAATAAAGCGGTCGAAAAGAAATTCCGTGTCCTTGGGTCCAGAGCAGGCCTCGGGGTGGAACTGCACCGTAAAGCAGCTCATGCCGGGGTACTCCAGTCCCTCGCAGCTTCCGTCGTTTGCGTTTGTAAATATCTCACGCGCCGTACCGCGCAGGCTTTCGCTGACAACGGCGTAGCCGTGGTTCTGACTGCTGATATACGTTCTGTCGCTGTCGGGCGCATGCACAGGCTGATTGCCGCCGCGGTGACCGTACTTGAGCTTTACGGTCCTGCCGCCCATGGCAAGCGCCGTGAGCTGATGACCCAGGCAGATGCCGAACACGGGCATTTTGCCGATAAGCTTCTTCAGCTGCTCGATGCAGTACACGTTCTCCTCGGGGTCGCCGGGGCCGTTTGAGAGCATGAGCCCGTCATGCCCTTGGGAAAGTATCTCCTCTGCCGATACGGTGCAGGGGTAGACAGTCACCTCGCAGCCGCGCTTATTGAGACAGCGGATGATGTTCTTCTTAGCGCCGTAGTCGATGAGCGCGACCGAAAAGCGCTTTTCGCCCGAGGCAGGTACGCTGTATTTCTGCTTGCAGCTGACAGCGCTGACAACGCCGGAGACGGCGTATGCGTTTATATCGTCAAGGCTCGACGGGGGAGCGGAGCATATGCTCGCGTTGACAACGCCGTTTTCGCGGATAAGCCTTGTTATCTCCCGCGTATCCACCCCGCATATGCCGGGGATGCCGTTATCCTTCAAAAACCTATCCAGCTCATACTCGCTGCGGAAGTTTGACGGTGTATCGCACAGCTCACGCACGACATAGCCCTTTGCGGCGGGCGCACCCTCAAAATCCTCGGGAATAACGCCGTAGTTGCCGATGAGAGGAAAGGTCTGCATGATTATCTGTCCTGCGTAGCTCGGATCGGTGAGCGTTTCGAGATAGCCGACCATGCCTGTTGTAAATACCAGCTCGCCGGTGCAGTCTCCGGCTGCGCCTATGCGCTGCCCCTCGTAGACCTCGCCGCTGCCGAGCACCAAATATGCTTTTTCCATAGCGCCCCTTTATACCAACGTCGCCGCAATAACGGCCTTTATTGTGTGCATCCTGTTTTCGGCCTCGTCAAAGACGATAGACTGCGGCCCCTCAAATACGCCGTGAGTTACCTCCATGCAGTCGATGCCGAACTTCTTCTGTATCTCGCGTCCCGTTTCCGTTTCGAGGTCGTGGAATGCCGGCAGGCAGTGCATGAAGCGGCACTGTGCTCCCGCGTTTTCCATGAGCTTTTCGTTTACCTGATATGCCGAGAGCTTTGCTATCCTGTCTGCCCAGACCTCCTCAGGCTCGCCCATGGATACCCAGACATCGGTGTAGATAACGTCGGCGTTCTTCGTTGCGGTCATTGGATCCGTCTCAAACTCCAGCACCGCGCCCGTTTCGGCGGCGATGGCCTGACACTGCGCCGTGAGCGCGGGATCCTGAAAATAGCCCTCGGGCGCACAGGTAACAAGGTGCATGCCCATCTTCGCGCAGCCGACCATCAGAGAGTTGCCCATGTTGTAGCGCGCATCTCCCATGTACACGAGCTTTATACCCTCGAGCTTTCCGAAATGCTCGCGTATGGTAAGAAAATCGGCGAGTATCTGCGTGGGGTGGAACTCGTTCGTGAGTCCGTTCCAGACGGGTACGCCCGCGTATTTTGCCAGCGCCTCGACGCGCTCCTGACCGTAGCCGCGGTACTCTATGCCGTCGAACATGCGTCCGAGCACACGCGCTGTGTCTGCAATGGATTCCTTTTTGCCGATCTGCGACGACTTGGGGTCGAGGTATACGGGATGTATGCCGAGATCGGCGGCGGCGACCTCAAAGGAGCAGCGCGTCCTCGTGGACGTTTTCTCGAAGATAAGAGCTATGTTCTTGCCCTCGCAGATCCTGTGCGGCACTCCGGCCTTCTTCTCGGCCTTGAGCTTTGCCGCGTATGTGAGAAGCCAGTCGATCTCCGCGGGAGTGAAATCGAGCAGCTTCAGAAAATTCTTGTGATAAAACGGATTCATATTGCCCTCCATATATAAAATTACAAAACCTTGGCTAAGAACGAGCGCAGACGCTCGCATTTTGGCGCGCCGAATATCTCGTCGGGCGTGCCCTGCTCGGCGATAACGCCGTCGTCAAGAAACAGCACGCGGTTGGATACCTCGCGTGCAAAGCCCATCTCATGGGTAACGACGACCATCGTCATGCCGCTGACGGCAAGCTCCTTCATAACGTCGAGCACCTCGCCGACCATTTCGGGATCGAGCGCCGAGGTGGGCTCGTCAAAGAGCATTACATCCGGCTCCATGCACAGGGCGCGAACTATCGCAACGCGCTGCTTCTGGCCGCCGGAGAGCTGATTCGGCCATGCATCGGCACGGTCGGCAAGACCGATACGCGCCAGCAGCTCCATGGCCTTTTTCTCAGCCTGCTCCTTTGTCGCTTTTTTGAGCATTATCGGGGCGCAGGTGAGATTATCGAGCACGGTCATGTGCGGAAACAGATTGAACTGCTGGAACACCATGCCCATTTTCTGACGGTGCTTGTTGAGATCGACGTTTTTGTCCGTAAGCTCGCAGCCCTCGAAAAGAATGCTGCCGGAGCTCGGCTTTTCAAGAAGGTTCAGGCAGCGCAGGAAGGTCGATTTGCCGGAGCCCGACGGCCCGATGATGCATATCACGTCGCCCTTGTCTATTTCAAGGTTTATGCCGTTTAAGACCTGCATGCCGTTAAAGGATTTGCACAGATCAGTGACGCTTATCATTTGCAGACAGCCTCCTTTCGACCCTGCCGAGCAGCTTCGAGAGAAGCAGAACGAGCAGGAAATAGGTCAGAGCCACTATGAGCAGGGGGTTGACCGCGTCGTAGGTGTTGTTCCTGACGAGGTTTCCGGCGCGGGTGAGGTCAACGACCGCAACGTAGCCGGCAACAGCCGTCTCCTTGAGCAGCGCTATGAGCTCGTTGCCGATGGCCGGCAGGATATAGCGTATCGCCTGCGGGAAGATTATCTTGCGCGTTGCCTGAAGCCGCGACATGCCGAGACTGCGTCCGGCCTCCATCTGCCCGACATCAACGGCGTTTATGCCGCTCCTTATGAGCTCGGCCATGTATGCGCCCGAGTTTATGCCGAAGGTCAGGATGCCGACGGTGATGCCGTCAGCCTTTGTGAGGATGATGAAAAAGAAGATCAGCAGCAGGACGACGACGGGAACGCCGCGTATGACCGTGACATAAACGTCGCACAGCCACGCCAGAGGCTTGAGCGCCCGCACATCCTCCGAGCAGTATTTTATAACCGCTATAAGCATGCCGATAACGACGCCTATAAGCAGAGCGCCGAGAGTGATGATGATGGTGTTGCCGAAGCCCTCGACCATCAACCTCCAATAATTTGTATCAATAAATGTTTCGCGCAGCTTTGCAAGCCACTCGGTGAAGAAAAGCATGTATACGCCTCCGCTTGGTGTTTATTTTACACGCTTAGGGTCAGAAGCTGCCGTGCTTCTGACCCCATAAGCATTCAGTTATATTTTTTTACGAATTTGCGGGAGAGGTGTACGGAGCCTCGTACTTTTCAAAGATGGACTCTATCGTACCGTCGGATACGAGCTCAGAGAGAATGGAGTTTACCTCCTCAACGAGATCCTCGCTGCCGAAGCTGAATGCAAATGCGTAGGGCTCGGTGGTCATTGCCTCATCAAGGATGACGAGCTTGCTGCCGCTGTCTGCGTTATAGACCTTGACCATGTCGGCTGCCGTGAGGTCGTCAATGACCCATGCATCGACCTTGCCGCTGGTGAGCGCGGTCTGCGCATCGCTGTTGGCCGCAAAGGAGCTCACGTCGTAGCCGTTTTCCATGCAGAAGCTCTCGGCGGTGGTGCCGGTCTGGACGGAAATCTTCTTGCCCTCAAGGTCTGCCTTGCAGGTGATGTCGCTGCCCTCGGTGACTACGATGGCCTGCGCCGCGAGGCAGTAGGGATCGGTGAAGAGGACGTTCTTCTGGCGCTTCTCGGTGATCGAGATGCCGGATACGCCGACATCATACTTGCCGGCCTGAACGCCGGGGAGCACGGAGTCAAAGTCCATCTGGTTGATCTCAAGCTCAACTCCGAGCTTGTCGCAGATGAGATTGAGTATCTCTATCTCGATGCCGTTAACGCTGCCGTCCTCGGAGAGGGATTCAAACGGGGGAAAGTCGGGGCTGGTGGCTATGGTGAGCTTACCGGCGGCCTTTACCTTTTCAAGAGCCGACTCGCTGTCGCTGCTGCTGTCGCTGCCGCAGCCGACGAACAAAGCGCATATCATCAATACCGATAAGATAAGAGCAATAGTCTTTTTCATGATTCGCTGCATCCTTTCAGAATGTTGTTTACATAGGCTATCTGTTCCTGAAGCCTTGCAGGGCCGCCCTCGCTCGTGCGCCTTTTCACGCACTGAACAAGGTCTATGGCCTCGTATACATCCGGCTCAAACAGCTCGCTGTAATTTTTATAGCTTTCAACGGAAAGCTCTTCGAGCACCGTTCCGGCCTTTATGCAGTCGCCGACGATAGAGCCGACGATCTTATAAGCGCTGCGGAAGGGAAGCCCCTTTACGACGAGGTAGTCGGCAAGGTCGGTCGCATTTATAAAGCCCTTCTGTGCGGCACGGAGCATCGCGTCGGGCTTTGCGGTCATGGTCTTTATCATGCCGGTCATGACCGGCAGACACATCGAAACCGTATCGCAGGCGTCAAACACGCCCTCCTTGTCCTCCTGCATATCCTTGTTGTATGCCATCGGAAGACCCTTGAGCACGGTCAGCATACCCATAAGGTCGCCGTAAACGCGCCCCGTTTTACCGCGGATGAGCTCCGCCATATCGGAGTTTTTCTTCTGCGGCATGATAGATGAGCCGGTCGTGTAGGCGTTGGAGAGCTCGACAAAGCCGAACTCCCAGCTCGTCCAGAGTATGAGCTCCTCGGAAAGACGCGACAGATGCATCATGAGTATCGACAGCGAGCTGAGAAGCTCTGCGCAGAAATCACGGTCGGACACGCCGTCGAGCGAATTCATGCATATGCCGTCGAAGCCGAGCTTTTCTGCCTCGAACCTTCTGTCGGTGGGATAGGTCGTTCCCGCGAGGGCGCAGCAGCCGATGGGGCTCTGATTCATGCGCCGCCTGCAATTGGAAAGCCTGTCAAGATCGCGCAGAAGCATCATGGCGTAGGCCATAAGGTGATGCCCGAAGGTGATCGGCTGCGCTCTCTGCAAATGGGTGTAGCCGGGCATTATCGCATCGCCGTATTCCTCGGCTCTTTCGCACAAAGCCTCGATGAGCGTTTTTATCTGCGATGATATGCCGTCGCACTGTCCGCGCAGGTACATTCTCAGGTCAAGCGCGACCTGATCGTTTCTGCTGCGCGCCGTGTGCAGCTTTTTGCCCGTATCGCCGAGGCGCTCGGTGAGCACCTGCTCGACGAACATGTGTATATCCTCACATGTGAGGTCAAATTGCAGCTTGCCGGAGTCGAGGTCGTCGAGTATTCCCTGAAGGCCGTCGATAAGAGCCTCGGCATCGGCACTGCTTATAATGCCGGCAGCGCCGAGCATGGCGGCGTGAGCCATGCTGCCGGTGATATCCTGCCTGTACATGCGGCAGTCAAACGGGATGGATGAGTTGAAGTCATCCGCCAGACTGTCGGTGCTGCCGTCCGTGCGCCCAGCCCAAAGCTTAGCCATGCTCAGTCACTTCCTTGCTTAGATCATCAAAGCTTGCCCTGCTCGCGGAGAGCCTCGACCTTGGTCGGCATGCCCCAGAGGTTAATGAAGCCTGCTGCCTGAGCCTGATCGTAGTCGCTCTCACCGAAGGTGACGAGCTGCTCGCTGTAGAGGGAGTAGGGGCTGGTGGTTCCGGCGGGGATTATATTACCCTTGTAGAGCTTGAGCTTTACAGAGCCGGTGACGTACTTGTTCGACTCGTTTGCGAAAGCGACGAGCGCGTCGGTAAGAGCGGAGTACCACTTGCCGTTGTATATCTGATCTGCCATGACGATGGCGAGCTTTTTCTTCTCGTGCAGGGTGTCCTTATCGACGGTCAGCATCTCAAGCTGCTCATGCGCAAAGTAGAGGATCGTGCCGCCCGGTGTTTCGTATACGCCGCGGTCCTTCATGCCTACGAGACGGTTCTCGACTATATCGATTATGCCGATGCCGTTTGCGCCGCCCACTGCGTTGAGCTTTTCGATGATCTTGCTGGCTTTCATCTTCTCGCCGTCAAGTGCGACGGGAACGCCTGCCTCAAAGTCGATGGTGACGTAGGTCGGAGCGTCGGGAGCCTGCATCGGGGAAACACCCATTTCAAGGAAGCCCGGCTTGTCGTAATCGGGCTCGTTTGCGGGATCCTCGAGGTCAAGACCCTCATGGCTCAGATGCCAGAGGTTCTTATCCTTGGAGTAGTTGGTCTCGCGGCTGATCTTGAGAGGAACGTTGTGAGCCTCGGCGTAGTCGATCTCCTCGTCCCTGGACTTTATATCCCACTCACGCCACGGAGCGATGATCTTCATGTCGGGAGCAAAACGCTTGATGGCAAGCTCGAAGCGGACCTGATCGTTGCCCTTGCCGGTAGCGCCGTGCACGATGGCATCCGCACCCTCGGCGATGGCGATCTCAGCCAGCTTCTTGCCGATAACAGGACGTGCAAACGCCGTACCGAGCAGATAGGTCTCATACTTTGCGTCCATCTTCATCGCGGGGATGATGACCTCATCGACCATCTCGTCAACGAGATCGGCAACGATAAGCTTGCTTGCGCCGGTCTTTATCGCCTTTTCCTCAAGTCCCTCGAGCTCGTCGGCCTGACCGACGTTGCCGGCGACGGCGATGATCTCGGGATCGTTGTAGTTTTCCTTCAGCCAGGGGATGATTATGGAAGTATCAAGACCGCCCGAATAGGCCAATACGACTTTCTTTATATCCTGTTTATTCATTATACAAGTGCCTCCTTGAATATTTATGCACTTATTATACATCGGAATGCATGAAAGTCAAGCTTTTTCGCTGTATATATTCATAATTATCGAATTTGACATATACGCGGTCATTCAATGCCGCCCGTTTGTAAAATACGCACATCAAATACTCCGCCGTTCACAAAACAGGGTAGAAACAGCGCGGAAAAAAGGATATAATACTACATTATCTTAATGAATAAAGGAGCATAATAATGAAAAAAACCATCATGGCGGCAGTGCTGTCTGTTATCATTGTATTCAGCCTGTGCGCATGCTCGTCGGATAAGACAGTGGCGCACATAACGATAGAAGACATGGACAGCCTGACCCTGACCGAGATACCGGCCAACAGCGTGAACTTTTCAACGTCCGGCGATACGATAAACATCACCATAGAAAAGGACGGTAACTACAGCTTCACCGTGGAAGACGAGGACGGTCAGGAGCATTCGTTCACGCTGAAGTATCAGAACGGCGAGGCGAGCCTCCTTCACGATAACGAGATCAACGTCAGCATGACGGTCGATTAATCAGCTTAAAGCTCTCGGTAATATCCTGTGTATTGCCGAGAGCTTGTTTTCTTTATGAAACATTTTTGTATTGCACAGCGTCAAAAGAACAAATACTAAAAAGGGAGGTAAAGAACGATGAAAAAGCTTATTGCAGCTTCGCTGTGCATTGCCCTTGCGCTGAGCCTGTGTGCATGCAGGTCTTTGCGCAGCGCGGCAGGGGACTACTCCGAGGTCTACGCGGTGATAAAGAAGTGTCAGAGCGAAAATCAGCTGACGATACGCAACGTAGCCGCCGACTATGAGGTGGAAGCGTTCTCGGAGGCACGGGACGATCACTCGGAAACAAACGTGCAGGTGGACGGCATCGACGAGGGAGATACTATCAAAACCGACGGCAAATACATTTATTTTATTGACGGCAAAAGCGTAAGCATCTACGAGGCTGCGGGAGAGAACAGCCGCAGGGCAGGCTCGGTAGAGCTCGGCGAGAATGTGTATGTATATAATATGTACGTCTCGGACGGCGTTCTGGCGCTGATAACGGGCTCGGACGGAACCGATCGCTCGTGCACTGCGGTGTATTACTACGACGTTTCAGACCCAGCAAACGCAAGGCTCATAGCCTCCGCAGGGCAGGACGGCTGGC
>CAVDFD010000017.1:0-16991 GCA_963608145.1 Bacteroidaceae bacterium
GCTCATGATTTGATAGTTTTTTTGCATCGTTTTAGGCCAAATTTGATATGAAAAACCCGTCGCTTTGGAAAAGTGACGGGTTTTTGACTTGTTAAATAATAATAAAAACGTCCCTGTTTCAGCTGAAATAGCAGAAACGGGGGCATTTTTTGCTGAAGAATGTAAAATTGTCAGCCTATCCTTATCAGACCGTTGGGAGCCTTGCAGCGCTCGGCAAGGTCTATATAGGTCTGCTTGCTGCGCTCCCATGCGTAAATGTCCTTATCCTCAAGCTCACGCAGCGCCCTTGCCGGAGCTCCGCCGACGACTGTGCGTGAGGGTATGCTCTGGAGCTTTTTCACGACCGCGCCCTCGGCTACGACGGCGTATTCTCCGATATCCGCAAACAGACTTATTATTGCACCCATGCCTATGTTTGCGCCGTCTCTGATGTGGTTGCCGTGGATTATTGCGCCGTGGCCTATGGTCACGCGCCTGCCGATGTGACAGCCGTCGGTTTTCTCGCTCGAGCCGCCGACGTGGATAAGGCACAGATCCTCAACGGCGCTCTCGTCGCCTATCCATATAGGGCATTCATCGCCGCGGATGACGGCTCCGGGGCCTATATAGCACCTTGCGCCTATGGTCACGTCGCCGATGATAACGGCTGTGTCGCTTATATACGCGCTCGGGTCGATCTGCGGGCGCCTGCCTTCAAACTCATATATCATTATTAATATTGCTCCTTATTTTGCTTTTCTGACGTAGGTACCGGGAATGCCGAGCTCGTCGCGGTATTTTGCGACGGTGCGGCGGGATACCGCGAAGCCCTTACGCTTTAGAATATCGCTCAGTTGGGCATCCGACAGCGGCGCTGTCTTATCCTCGCCGCAGATGAGCTCCCGCAGCTGCTTTTTTGCGTCGCCGGTCGAGCATGTTCCGCTGCCGCAGTCGAGTTTTTGCGTGAAAAACTGCTTGGCAGGGATAACGCCGCGCCTGCACTGAATGTATTTGCCGCGCATTGCACGGCTGACTGTCGATATGCTCAGCCCTGCTGCCTCGGCAATATCTGCAAGGCTCATGGGCAGCGGCGCGTCCGACACGCCCTTAAAGAAAGCACTTTGCATGTCGGCGAGCCTTTCAAAGCAGCTCAGAAGCGTTTTTTCGTATCTGCACACGTTCTGATACAGCCTGACGGCGGTTGACATCCGTTCGTTTATGTACTCATGCACTGCTGGATCGTCGGTCGAATTATTCAGCTCGCCGAAAAAGGAGCTTATCCTCAGGTGCGGACTGAACGGATGGCACAGGGTAACGCTCAGCCCGCCGGACGTGAACTCTATGTCCAGATCCGGCGAGACGTACACATCGCTGTCGGCTCTGCTGCCCTCGAGCGCCGAGGCAGGGTAGGGGTAGAGCTGCTTTATGCGGGCCTCGGCATCCCTGACTTCACCCGCCGTAACGCCCAGAGCCTTTGCTATGACCGTGTAGTGTCCGTGCGAGAGCGCCTCAAGATAGCCCTCGACTATGCTGCGCGCAACACGGTCGCCGGCATCAAGCTGTGCCGCAAGGCAGCCGCGCACATTCTCCGCGCATATGCCGGTCGGCGGCAGAGAGCGCATGACGGCGACACAGTCCTCGAGCCTTTCCCGCTCAACACCGAGCTTTTTTGCGAGCCTGCCCCAGTCCTCGGAGAGAAAGCCGCGGCTATCGACGCAGCCGATGAGATAGCGGTACAGCTTTTTCGTCTCACGGTCGGCATCGGAGCTTAAAAGCAGGCTCATGAGATACGACCTCACGTCGGGTGCTTCGCTGCGGCTGACTATGGGGCTGTCTGCGGTATCGTCGTCTGAGGCGGACAGATCCTCGCCACGCTCGGGGGCGAAGGAGCTGAGCCACTCGACCCTGCCGGAAAGCTCACTGTCTTTCGGCATCCGCGACAGCTCGTCTATGTCGATAGCGGGGTTTTCCATAGCCTGCTCGGTAAGAAAACGGCCAAGCTCCGCCGTTGTCATCTGCACCATCTCGAGAAGCTGGATGGTCGCGGGCGCGACGGTCTGTTTGATTGTGACCTTGCTGCTAAGCTTCATGACTTCATAAATGCGCTCGATACCGAACAAGGGTATCGAAAACGACTTAGTTTGCAAATTGACAATTTGATACACTTTCTTTGACGCTTCGGTTAATCTTATCAAAATGTTTTGACAAAATCAAGCCCGTAAATATGATTTTTACATATGAGAGATTCATGAGTGTATCACAATGATACACTTTGCAACGAAACAGCTGAACAAGGATGATACACTTTTAACAAATTGACACACTGCAAACTTAGTGCTACAATGGTCGCACCGGCAAAAAAATAATTATTTTGCGGTGCGGAAAAATTTTTTTCGAGGAGGCGCGGCAGCGTGAGTATGGATTTTCTGAACAGAGAAAAAGAGTATATGAGCATGCTCGAAAGCTCAAAATACATGTGCGAAAAAAACGGGCTCAATTCACATGCACAGGCTCTCCCCGCCATTACGGAGGAGGACAGGGAGCGGTGCAAAAATCACGTTACGGGGCATATCCGCCTCATGAGAAAAAGCACCCCCGAATACTATCAGGCTGTGGCCGACACACTGGCCGCGAATAATGCCGTGTTGCTGTATCTTTACGATAATTGCGATATTTTCGGACGCTACGGCGATAAAAAGCTCAAGGATGAGCTTGCCGCGAAAAACATAAGGCTCGGCGGAAATCTCGGAGAGCGCAGCGCAGGAACGAATGCCGTTGTCATGGCATCGCGCAGCCCCACGAGCACATGGGTCATCGGCGATGAGCACTACATTGATGCGCTCAAGCCCTATGTGACCTTTGCCTTCGGAATAAAGGGCAAATACGGACGAAACGGCTATGTCATGCTGATAACTCACAGGGAAAACTTCGATGAGCGTATGTATAATCTCTTCCGGCTCATTGAATCGACTGAGACCATCATAACCACGGGACACGTCACAAAGGACGTTATCATGCGCGATATCATGCAGCGCAACGAATACAGCCGCGGCAGCACGAACGATATAGTGATAATGGTCGATAACAGCTGCTCGGTGACCTTTGCAAACGACAGATTTTATGATTTTTACAACTACCATCCTCAGGAGACGATAAACAGCTTCCTGAGCGATATCTGTCCTGAGCTCGTGTCGCTCGTGGCAAAGATAGCTGACGGGAAAAATGTTGTCAGCAAGCCGGTCGAGCTCGTGCGCGGCAACGGCACGCGGGAGCAATATTTTGCAGATTGCAGTATTATAAATACAAATTCGCGTCAATTCGGCGCACTTATCACTATATATAAGGGCAAAATGAAGAAGGAAGAGAAACCGGCTGACGGCAACTACGCCCGCTACACCTTTGATGACCTCATAGGCGTTTCGGATAATTTCGTGCAGCTCAAGCGCTTTGCCGAGCAGATATCATGGACCTCCAGTCCGATACTCATACAGGGCGAATCCGGTACGGGAAAGGAGCTTTTTGCAAATGCGATACACTGCACAAGCCAGCGCAAGGACAAGCCCTTTGTTGCCGTAAACTGCGCCGCCATCCCGCGCGACCTCATCGGAAGCGAGCTGTTCGGCTATGTGGCAGGCTCGTTCACGGGTGCCAGCCGTACCGGTGCAAAGGGCAAATTCGAGCTTGCCGACGGCGGCACGCTGTTTCTTGACGAGATAGGCGAAATGCCCGTTGAAATGCAGAGCGTCCTGCTGCGTGCGCTGGAGGAAAACTGCATCACCCGCATCGGCGCGACAAAGCCCATAAACGTTGATGTACGAATAATTACGGCCACAAACAAGGACCTTACAAAGTGCATTTCCGACGGCACGTTCAGAGCCGATCTATACTACCGTCTGAACGTCATAAACCTCACGATGATACCGCTGCGCCGCCGCAGGGCAGATATAAAGGAGCTCGCAGATTACTTCCTTGAGCGCTTTGCCCTTGAAAACGGGAAGAATATCCTCGGCATAAGCCCCGCGGCGATGCTTGCCATGACCGAATACAGCTGGCCGGGCAATGTCCGTGAGCTGCGCAACTGCCTCGAATACAGCGCCATAGTCTGCAAGAGCGGATACATTGAGCTTGAGGATCTGCCGCATGGCATAAGCAAGCTTGAGCATACGGAGGAGGCTCCGGCCTTGGGGCTCGGAGGCGATGTCAGAATAACAAGCGACTTTTTCACAAAGCAGCGCTTTGAAATGGCCAAGAAGCTGCTTGTTGAATTTAAGGGCAACAAGTCCAGAGTGGCGCAGGAAATGGGCGTATCACGCTCGACGCTTTATCGAATACTGAACTCCACAGAGGAAACACACGGTGACAAATAAGGAAAACATAAAATAGGGTATAGAGCCAGCCGTCTGAAAAAGCAGACGGCCGGCTCTTTCACTTTTAGACACGATTTTAAATTGGTCGGGACAATTGATTTTGAAAATATACAAGACCTTCACCGGAGACTTGGCACGTTATTTGCACTAAGTAAGAGTGTCACAAAATTAACCGGCACGATCAGTTCCCCGGCCGGGATAATCGATGCTGAACTCCGGTTAAGTAATTAGGAGGTTATCATGAAAAGACTGTATACGCCTTTCACGGTCAACAAGCTTGAGCTCAAAAACAGGGTTATCATGTCGCCGATGAGCGTTGGCCACACCGTTGAGGGCTTCATAACGGACGATGTTGTTGAGTTTTACAAACGCCGTGCACAGGGCGGAGTGGGACTTATCATTTTCGCAAATATGCAGTGGGATAAGCTGCGCTATAACCCCAATCACGGAGCGATGCTCACCGACGAGAAATACATCCCCTCGCTCAAAAAGCTTACCGATGCAATACATGAGGGCGGCAGCAAGGTGTTTGCACAGCTCATGCATCGCGGCAGATGCGCAAACCGCGCAAGCATTCAGGGTGAGCAGGCTGTGGCTCCGTCTCCAATTCCGGGCAGATTCACTCACTTCGAGATGCCGAAGGAGCTCACCGTTGAGGAGATCAAGGAGTTTGTTCAGTGGCAGGCAGAATCTGCGGTCATCGCAAAGAAGGCCGGATTTGACGGTATCGAGATCGAGACCAACTCCGGCTACCTGTACGGCCAGTTCTTCTCTCCGCTGACCAACCACCGCACCGACGAATACGGCGGCTCGCTGGAAAACCGCTGCCGTTTCATGGTCGAGACGCTCGAAGGCATGCGTGCGGCAGTCGGCTCCGACTATCCCATCGCGCTGCGCGTCAGCGGCAGCGACTTCATGGACGGCGGCTGCAACGGCGACGACATAGCGGAGATATGCGAGCTGCTGGACAAGACCGGCTATGTTGACGGCTTCTCCATCACCGCCGGCTGGCATGAGTCGGCAGTGCCTCTTATCACCATGGAGGTTCCCCACGGCGCATGGGCATATCTCGGTCGCCAGATCAAGGCGCGTGTAAAGGCTCCCGTGGCACAGGGCATGCGCATGAACATCGAAAAGGCTGAGGAGCTCGTCGATCGCGGCGACTTCGATGCCATCGTAATGGGGCGCCCCTTCCTGGCAGATCCCGACGTTGTCAACAAGGCAATAGCGGGCAAGGCCTCCGATATCCGTCCCTGCGTCGGCTGCAACGCAAAGTGCCTGGACATGGCGATGATAAGCAAGCCCATCGGCTGCATCGGCAACTACGAGTGCAACCGCGAGCAGGAGCTCGAGGATGAAAACGGCCTCATGCCGACCGAGAAGAAGAGCGAGAATCCCGAAAAGATCCTTGTCATCGGTGCAGGCCCCTCGGGTATGGAATTTGCCCGTGTCGCAGCGCTGCGCGGCCACAGGGTTACCATCTGGGAAAAGCGCAACCGCACCATCGGCCTTTCGCTGTTTGCCGCAACTCCTCCGCGACGCTACGATATCCGCTATTTCGGCCAGTGGCTCGAGAGGACCTGCCGCGAGCTGGGTGTTGAGATAATCCTCAACAAGGAGGCGACAGCAGAGGAGATAATCGCAGCCTCAAAGGATTATGACCGCGTTGTTCTCGCCTGCGGCTCAAAGGCATCCATTCCTCCGATCCCCAGAGATCCCGGCGTTCCCGTCGTTCATGCATGGGACGTGTTTGAGGGCAAGGCCGAGCTCGGCAAGAACGTTGTCGTTGTAGGCGGCGGCGATGTCGGCGTTGAGGTCGCAATGTATATAGGTGAGATCGGCACCCTCACAGCCGATGAGCTCAGATTCATGATGATATACAAGACCGAGCCCTATGAGAAGCTCCAGCAGCTGCTCAACCACGGCGTTCACAATGTTGCGATCGTCGAGATGGGCAAGAAGTTCGCTCCCGACATCAACCCCGGCAGCCGCTGGTCGATAATCGCACGCACCAAGCAGCTGGGCACCAAGATGCTCAAGGAGACAAGGGTCATTGAAATAACCAAAGAAGGTGTCGTCGTTGAAAACGAAGAGGGCCGCCAGACTCTGCCGGCTGATACCGTTGTCATAGCGGCAGGCGCAAAGCCCAACAATGATATGTACGAGCAGCTCGTCGGAAAGGTCAAAAATGTTGACTGCATCGGCGATGCCGTAAAGGTAGCAAGAATACCGGATGCGGTCGAATCTGCCTATAAATTGGCCGCGAGTATATAAATCAGCCTGAACCGCTGCGGCGCAGCGCCGCACAGAAAACGGTTCAAGCGTCCTCCTTCCCCCTTCCTTCCCGGGCTGCCGGCTCATTGAAGCTTCGGCAGTTCGGCGAGGCAGGGAAAGGAAAGAATGAAAAGCCTGAAAAGCTTAGAGGATAATCAGAATGAATCAGCTGCAAAACAAAAGCTTCGAGGAGGCGCTGGTCAGATACAGGAAAAAGTGGGACAGGATCAAGGATCCCTGCGTGGTCTACGATTTTCCGATCCCCGATGTTTCCTGCAAGGAGCTGTTCCTCGAAAGAGTAAACGAACATCCCGACAAAACCTATGTTATCAGCCGCGGTGCGAAGATGAGCTATGTCGAGTGCAATACGCTTGCAGCAAGGATAGCAAACGGCTTTCTCGCAAACGGACTTAAAAAGGGCGACAGGGTAATAACCTACGTTTCCAACGGCCCTGAATTCGTTGTGCTGGCACATGCCTGCTTCAAAACCGGCATCATAATGGTAAATACCAACCCCCGTTCCACCGCCGATGAGGTCATCCGCAGAATAAAAGACTGCACACCGAAGATGGTCATTGCCGATTCGGACGGTGCTGATGCGGTCATCAGCGCTCTCGGGGACGACAGGGCAGGGGTCATGCACATGGTGTTCTGTCCCGCACTGGAAAAGGAAAATCGCTGGGACGAGCTCGAAGCATGGGAGAGCATAATCTCCGACGACGTATCCGAGCCCGATATCAGCATAGACCCCGAGGATATCGCAATATTGCAGTACACCGGCGGCACCACCGGCGTTTTAAAGGGCTGCTGCCAGACAAATCACGCCTTCGTTGCAAAGGCGATGGCACAGGTGCAGTATTTCCGGCCATTCCTCAACGATAACGACTATGAAAACTACATGGTCATCATTGCGCTGGGAATGTCCCATGCCTTCGGCTTCGGTCAGGGCATCGTTGTAAACCTGACCATGGGCGGCACGATATTCTTTGCCGAATGCCTCGATGAGATACTCAGAGTCATTGAAGAATACCGTCCTACTGTCTGGCCCTCCGTTCCTCTGTGGATGAAGCTCATCGCCTCGCACGAGGAGTATCAGAAGTATGATATCAGCTCGCTCAAGGTCATAACCTGCGGCTCTGCACCGCTGCCGGTCGATGTCATAAAGCGCGTCGAGGAGCTCACGGGAGCCGTCATCACCGAGGGCTACGGTATGACAGAAACGGTCAACACCATAACCATAAACGGACATGACCACCGCAAGGTCGGAACGGTCGGCGTTGTAAACCCCAACATCGAATACCTCATCGTCGATCAGGAGACCGGCACGGAGGTCGTCGAGGACGGGCAGACGGGTGAGGTGATATGCCGCGGCGAGTGCGTCATGCACGAATACTGGAACAATCCCGAGGAAACGGCAAAAATGCTGCGCAACGGCTGGCTCTATACCGGCGATATCGGCCGCATAGACGAGGAAGGCTTCCTGATAATCTGCGACAGGAAGAAGGATCTGATCATAACAGGCGGCTTCAATGTCTTTCCCAGCGAGCTCGAGGCCGTGGCAATAACGGCGGAGAACGTTGCGGATGCAATAGCCATCGGCGTGCCTAACGAGCGCCGCGGCGAGGTCCCGGCGATATTTGTCCAGCCGGTCACCGGCAAGACGGTCGATCTCAACGAGGTAGAGAGGGTGTGCCGCGAAAAGCTCTCGCGCTTCAAGGTTCCGAAAGAGTACTACATTATGGACATGCTCCCGAAGACCAAAAACAGAAAGCCCGACAGAAAGACGGTCAAGAGAATGTATCTTGAGCATGCGTTCGACGGCCGGAAAAACTAAGTATTTATTAACCTGTGAATGTTAATTAATAAATAAACAAAGGAGAAGATCAAAATGTCAAAGAACACAAAAAGAACGCTTCTTGGATTTGTGCTCGCAATAGCGGCACTTGTGCTCATAGCATATCTCCCCGCAGAGACAGAGGCAATGAGCCGTGCGGCGTGGCAGTATCTCGGCTGCTTCGTATTCATGCTTGTACTTATCATTTCCCGCGCCGTTCCCGACTGGGCGGCAGTATTGTGCACGATGGCTGTGCTCGTTGCGCTCAAGGTCGCGACCGTTGCAGAAGTGACATCCAACTTTGCATCCAGCACCGTATGGCTGTGCATCGGCGTGTTCATCATGTCGATAGGCATCAACAACAGCGGCTTTATGAAGCGCCTTGCTCTGTGGGTGCTGACCCGCTTCCCGGGAACCTACGCGGGGCAGGTAACTGCAATGCTCCTTTCCGGCGTTATCATGAGCCCGATCATCCCGTCGTCCACCGCAAAGACCTCCATGATGGCTCCGTTTGTCAATCAGGTATGTGAGGCCTCCGGCGCAGAGCGCAACTCCAAGCAGTCCCTCGGCCTGTGGTTTGCAAACTTCATGGGCACCAACCAGCTCGGCATGGCATTCGTCTCCGGCTCGGTTTATGTTGCGCTCATGCTCGGCTTCGTCGGCGAAAGCGTTTCCTGGGGCCAGTGGTTTATCCGCGCCTGCGTATGGTATGTGGTCTGCATAGTCCTCGTCTATGTGTTCTGCCTTGTTTTCTGCAAGCCCACCGACACTCAGAAGGCCGCGAACGTTGAATTTATCAAGGAGTCCTATAAGGCTCTCGGCAAACTCAGCACCAAGGAAAAGCAGGGGATCATCATCGTTCTCGCAGCTTTAATACTCTGGCTCACCCAGTCCACCCACAAGATCGATGCCGGCATGGTCGCCATTCTCGCGGACGTTGCCTTTATCGCATGCGGACTGATCACTCCTCCCGAGGTCGGTGCAAAGGGCATGTGGACGATCACCATCTTCGTCGGCGGCGTTCTCTCCGTTGCCGGTCTCATGGCATCCCTCGGTGTCAGCACATGGCTGGCCGGTATCCTCGGCCCCATCCTCGCCCCCATCATGAGCAGCCCCTGGATATTCATCCCCTGCCTGTGCATCATCACCTACCTGCTGCGCTTTGTCATCGTATCCCAGTCGTGCTGCATGGCGGTCATGATAGCTATCTTCGGCTCACTGCTCGAGGCGCACGGCATCAACATCTTTGTCCTCGTATTCACCTCATGGGTATCCGGCACCTGCTGGAACGTCGCTTACCAGAACCCCGCGTCCGCAGGTCTTATCAAGATGTGCGATCCCTCCCTTGACTTTGCGACGGCCTCCAAGGGTTCGTATGCATACTGCGTCATAAACCTCGTCGCAATGACCTGCAGCGTACCTCTCTGGATGGCGCTCGGCCTCCTGTGATCGTATGTACGATTATGAGCATATTAGGGTAGAGCTTCCCGAGCCGGGCATAGCGGTAATGAGCTTTATCCGACCCGAAAAGCTCAACTCGTGGTCACGCGAGGTATTCAACGATATGCTGCACTTCTTCAGGCTTCTCAAAGCGGATGATGAGACAAAGGTGCTCATCATCCGCGGCGAGGGCGAGAGAGCCTTCTGCACCGGAGCGGACTTCACGAGCCTGTTCCCGAACGAAGGCGACCGCGACAGCGTCGAGAAGTCATATGCCTTTCAGGAGGAGCTCAGAGAGCTCATCGTTCTGGTGCACGAGGCAAAGCAGATCGTCATTACCGCCGCGCACGGCTACGCCGTCGGCGGAGGCTTCTTCCTCACCATGGCCTCCGATATACGTCTTATTTCCTTCGATGTCAGGTTTTCCTGCCCGCTGCTCAAAATGAGCATGAGCTGCGGAGACCTCGGATGTGCGTATATGCTGCCGCGTCTGATAGGTGACGGCGCTGCGAGGGATATACTGCTCACGGGCAGATATATGCTCGCGCAGGAGGCAATGAGCCTCGGCTACGCATCCGGCTGCTATCCGCTCTCGGAGCTCGACAAGGCTGCGATGGAAAAGGCGAGAGTACTCGCAGGCTACTCGAAGGAGGCGCTGCAATACAGCAAGCAGCTGCTCAATATGATGGAGTCGGTAAACAGCCTTGACGCTGCCATCAAGATAGAAAACCGCAATCAGCAGCTCGTTAAGGCATTCAACAGAGAAAAAAGAAACAAATAAAATATACAAAATCGAAAGGAGAGCAAAAATGCAAAGCTTACCCAAAAAGTCCCTTCTGCCCTTCACCGAGGAGCATGAGGCATTCCGCAGGGAGTTCGGCGAATTTCTTGACAGAGAGATAGCCCCGTATTACATGGACATGGAGAAGAACCACTCCGTCGGCAAGGAGACCTTCAAGAAGTTCGGCGACGCAGGCTACGGCTGCCTGTGGCTGGACAAGAAATACGGCGGCAGAGAGCTCGATATGCTCTACTCCATCGTGTATGGCGAAGAGCTCAACAAGCGCGGCCTCAACGGTGTTCTGACCCGCCTGAGCAGTGACACGGTCGCCCCCTATATCTATGCCCACGGCACCGAGGCGCAGAAGGAAAAGTATCTTCCTGGCGTTGCCTCCGGCGACACCTGCATCTGCATCTGCATGACCGAGGCCGACCACGGCTCGGACCTTGCTCATATCGAGACCAGCGCTGTCAAGGACGGCAAGGGCAATTATATCGTAAACGGCGGCAAGATATATATCTCCAACGGCATGGTATCCGACTACGCCATCGTTGCCGTCGTCACAAATCCCAATGCCGAGAAACCTCATAAGGGCATCAGCCTTCTCATCATCCCCACCGACGCACCGGGCTTTGAGCGCAGGCTGCTCAACAAGATCGGCCTGAACTCTCAGGATACCTCCGAGTACATCTTCCGTGATGTCGTCGTTCCCGAGGAGAATCTGCTCGGCGAGGAAAACCGCGGCTTCTACTACCTCATGCAGCATCTTGAAAAAGAGCGTCTCATGGGCTCGTGGGGAACTCTCGGCATGGCAGAGTACGCCTTTGAGCTGTGCGTGCAGCGCGCAAACGAGCGCCTCGTAGCGGGCAAGCCTCTGGGCTCATACCAGCACTGGCAGTTCGAGATCGCAAAGGCAGCCGCCGAGCTCGATCAGGCAAGAAGCTATGTCGAGCACCTGACGCTGCTGTTCATGGCAGGTGAGAGCGTCAACACTCAGGTGTCCATCGCAAAGTACGCCACCAGCGAGCTGGCATACAAGATCTCCGATCTCGGCGTTCAGATCTGGGGCGGCCCCGGCATCCTGCGCGAGAACGCTATCGCACGTCAGTTCGTCGATACCCGCCACTACCGCCTGATGGCCGGTACCTCCGAGGTGCAGCTCGGCATCATCGCAAAGGCGATCGGCCTCGGGAAGAAAAAGTGAGCAGCAGACTTAATACGAGCAAGGAGGTGCTCTGATGGCTTTACCGCTTGAAGGCATAAAAGTACTTGACCTGAGCACGATGCTCCCCGGCCCGTTCTGCTCAATGATCCTCGCCGACTTCGGCGCTGAGGTCATAAAAGTCGAAGCTGTCAAGGGCGGCGACCTCTTCCGAGGCGGTGTTCCCAAGATCGGCGACACGGGCGGAGCCTTCTTTCAGGTCAACCGCAACAAAAAAAGCATCACCCTCAACCTAAAAAGCGATGAGGGCAGGGAAATATTCTATAAGCTTGCAAAGGACGCGGATGTCGTTCTGGAGCAGTACCGTCCGGGCGTTGTAAAAAAGCTTGGCGTGGACTATGAAACGATAAAGGCGATAAATCCGAAAATCGTTTACTGCTCTCTGTCCGGCTACGGCCAGACCGGTCCGTACCGTCTTACAGCGGGTCACGATCTCAACTATATAAGTTATGCGGGCATCCTCAGCCTTACCGCCCGCAAGGGACAGACCCCAACCATTCCGGGCGTTCAGATCGCCGATATCGGCGGCGGAGCGCTGTATGCCGCCATCGGCATACTCATAGCGCTCATGGGCGTTAAGCAGAGCGGTGTCGGCCAGTATGTCGATACCTCCATGCTCGACGGTGCTGTGTCATGGCTGCCTGTTCTTGCAAACGATTATTTCGTCAAGGGCGTTTCGCCCAAGGCAGCCGAGAACATACTCAACGGGCAGAACGCCTGCTATGAGGTCTATGAAACTGCGGACGGCAGATACATCAGCATCGGCGCGATAGAGCCGCACCTGTGGGCAAATTTCTGCGATGCCATCGGCAAGGAGGAGTTCAAGCTTTATCAGCGAGATCTGACAAAGCAGGACGAGATGTTTGCGTATCTTCGCAGCATGTTCAAGTCCAAAACTCAGGCCGAGTGGATAGAAAAACTCACTGGGATCGACTGCTGCTGGGCACCGGTCAAGAACCTCGAAGAGGTCTTCTCCGACCCGCAGGTGCTCGCACGCGACATGGTATATGAGATGACCGATCCCGCAGGCTGTTACGGCAGCGTAAAAATGATAGGCTCGGCGGTCAAGCTGTCCGAGACTCCGGCACGCAAGGATATCTTCCCGCCCAGAAAGGGCGAGCATAACGCGGAATATCTCAGAGCGATCGGATACAGCGATGAGCAGATAGCAGAGCTCGAGAAAAACGGCGTTATATAAATTAATGATTATAAGGAGATAAACCTATGAAAATGCTCGAAGGCATAAAAGTCCTTGACTTTACAACCAACGCATCAGGTCCCAAGGCCGGCACCTATTTTGCAGACTATGGCGCGGAAGTCGTCAAGGTCGAGGTGCCCGGCGGCGAAGGCGGCAGAAAATTCGCTTTCTATGTAAACGGCATATCCACCTACGCCTGCGGCAAGGACCGCGGCAAGAAGTCTGTCGAGATCAAGCTCAGCGATCCCGATGCACAGAAGCTCCTTCTCGATGTCGTCAAGGACTTCGACGTGCTCATTTCCTCCAACAAGCCCGGCTTCCTTGAAAAGTTCGGCCTCGGCTATGAGGACGTAAAGAAGGTAAACCCCGGCATCGTCTACGGTGCGCTCACTCCCTTCGGCTACAAGCCCAACAAGTACAGCAGCAAGCCCTCCTACGATATCTGTGCAGTTGCAATGAGCGGCCTGAACGCACAGACCGGCGAGCGCGACGGCAATCCTACCCGCATCGGCTCTGTCATCGGCGACATGATCGGCGCAGAGGGCTTCTTTGCGGCTCTGATGCTCGCTCTGTTCCACAAGCAGCGTACCGGCGAGGGACAGTTTGTTGACTTCTCACTCGTGCGCAATCTCGTTCACATCAACGATACTCTCCAGTATCACAACAAAAAGGGTCACATCCAGTACCGCTCCGGCAACCACAACTCCAATATGTCCCCCTACGGCATCTACACCGGCAAGAACATGTCCATCGTCATCGGCGCTGTCGGTCCGAGCACATGGAATCCCCTGTGCGACTGCATGAACCGCCCCGATCTCAAGACCGATCCCGATTTTGCGACCCTGCCCATGAGATCGAAGAACCATCTCAAGGTCGAGCAGATCATCACAGACTGGCTCATGACCTTCGACAATACGCGTGACGCATATGAAATGCTTGAGAAGGCAGGCGTTGCGGTTGCCCCCGTTATGACCGCTGAGGAGGTCTGGGAGGATGAGGAATACAACCGCCTCGGCTGGTGGGTCAACTTCCCCATGTACCCCGAATGGGAGGGCACCGATATCATCTCCAACAAGCACTGCGCGTACTTCGCCGATTTCTCCACCATCGACGAGCATCCCGAGAATCGTCCGGCCAACATGGGAACCCGTGTCGGCGAGAACAACTACGAAGTGCTCGAAGCCTGGGGCAAGTCCGAGGAAGAGGCAAAGGCTCTGCTCGAAAAGTGGGGTGCAAGCAATATCTGACAGACAGCGGGGGTTCGATCCCTGTCAGCTCAGCATAGCCTTCACCGGCCGCTGGCCGGCCGGTGAGCTTTGAACTTAAATTCTGAAAAAGGAGATAACACCATGAAAATGCTTGAAGGCGTAAGAGTGCTCGATTTCACGACCAATGCGGCAGGGCCGATAGTCGGCTCATATTTCACCGATTACGGCGCGGAAGTCATCAAGGTCGAGGTGCCCGGCGGTGAAGCCGGACGCAGATTCGCATATTTTGCAAATGGAATGTCCACATATGCCTGCGGCAAGGACCGCGGCAAGAAGTCGATAGAGATGAAGCTCAGTGACCCCGATGCACAGAAGCTTATTCTTGAACAGATCAAAAACTTCGATATCGTACTTGTTTCAAATAAGCCGGGCTTCATGGAAAAGTTCGGCCTGGGCTATGAGGATATGCGCAAGCAGAATCCGGGAATAATCTACGCCTCCCTGACACCCTTCGGCTGCAAGCCGTCCAAGTACAGCAATAAGCCCTCGTATGATATATGCGCGGTTGCAATGAGCGGAATAAACGCCCAGACCGGCGAGGCCGACGGCGCTCCGACGCGCATAGGCTCCGTTATCGGTGACACCAGCGGCGCTGAGGGAATGTTCGCCTCCACGCTTCTGGCGTACATTCACAAGCTCAGAACTGGCCGCGGCCAGTTTGTCGATTTCTCGCTCGTGCGAAATGTCCTGCACATTAACTCCAGTACCCTTCAGATACACAACCACAAGGGTCATATCCAGTCCCGCAGCGGCAACCATAACGCAAACCTCTGCCCCTACGGTATCTACACCGGCAAGACCATGTCCATGGTCATCGGCGCTGTGTCACCGGCAACATGGAATGCGCTGTGCGACTGCATGGAGCACCCCGAGTATAAGGAGGATCCGCGCTTTGTCACAATGCCCGACCGCTGCAAGCACCATACCCTCGTCGAGCAGATCATCACCGACTGGATAAACACCTTCGACGATTCCAGAGACGCATATGATAAGCTCGATGCCGCCGGCGTACCCTGCTGCCCTGTGCTCACGCCAGAGGAAGCATGGGATGATGAGGAGTATAACCGTCTCGGCTGGTGGGTGAATTTCCCCATGTATCCCGAATGGGAGGGCAGTGATGTGGCCTCCAACAAGCACTGCGCCTATTTCGCCGATTTCTCCGATGTCAGCGAGGAAGATCGCAAGCCGCAGCTTGCTCCGCGCATAGGCGAGAACAGCTACGAGATACTCGAAAGCTGGGGCAAGAGCCGCGAGGAAGCAAAGGCTCTGCTTGAGCAGTGGGGCGCAAAAAACGTCTGATCTGTCATTTTTCAGCGTGCAAAAAAGTCGCAGACTTTTTTGCACGCTCTCTGACGTGCATCCGCACGTCATTGTCAGACTTAGCAACGAGGAGAGAACATGGACAAAAGAAACTTCATCATACCCGAATTCGGCCCGCTCAGAGGACTGCGCGTCGTCGGCGCGGGCTCACTCATAGCAATGCCGTTTGCGGTGACAATGATGGCCGATTTCGGTGCCGAGGTCATACAGATAGAGCGACCCAATATCGGCGACACATACCGCAGCTTCCCGCCCGTAAAGACCACGGAGCAGGGAACGGCAAGCTCGTCATGGATACAGGATGCACGCAACCGCCTGTCAATGACGCTCGAGCTCGACTTAAATGACCCCGATGTGAAGGATATCTTTTATAGGCTTATCGCTCAGAGCGATATCTTTATCGAAAATATGGTCTGGCTTGAAAAGCTCGGCATTCGGGATGAGGAGCTGATGAAGGTCAACCCGAAGCTCGTCATAGTCCATATCTCCGGCTACGGACACAAGGAATTCGGAGGACTGCCTGAGATCTGCGATCAGGCATCCTATGATATGACGGGGCAGGCTTTCTCCGGCTATGCTCTGTTCAACGGCTATGAGGACAGGCCGCCGCTTGTCGCAAAGCCATCGCTGGGCGACTATATAACGGCGCTGTTTGCGCTTTTCGGTATGCTTGCCGCTTATATCGACGCAAAAAATACGGGACGCGGTCAGGTCGTTGACGTTGCGCAGTTCGAGTCTATGGCGCGGGTCATGCGCGATGCCTTCACCATGTCGTCGCTCGGACTTGCCGAGGTGCAGCGCTGCGGAACAAAGGCCATAGGCTTCCAGCCGTGGGATCTTTATACGAGCAGCGACGGGGTATACGTCAGCATCGGCGCTGTGGGCAAAAGCGTGTTTGAGCGCTTCATGAACGCCGCGGGTCTTGACCTTGAAAAATACTCCTACGAGAAAACCTCAAAGGACAGAGCCGCCGTCGCCTCACCGGAGGGCAGGGAGCTCGACCGGCTCATAAACGAGTGGTGCGCGTCCCGTACCGCAGACGAGATAGAAGCCGCCATGCGCCGTGGCCGCATACCCTGCGCAAGAGTCAACGATGCTCGCGCCTGTATGAAAAACGAGCAGTACCTCAGCCGCGGTGATTTCGTCAGCTTCATTGACCAGACTACCGGCGCGGAGGTCACGGCCTTCGGCATAGCTCCGAAGATGAGCGAAACTCCGGGCACTGTCTGGCGAGGCGGCCCCAGCCTCGGTCAGGACACCGAGCTCATACTGAAAAAGCTCCTCGGCTACGACGAGGAGCAGATATCC
>CAVDFD010000018.1:0-16930 GCA_963608145.1 Bacteroidaceae bacterium
GCTGCTTTCAAGGAAAGCTGTTATGGCCTGCGGCACAGTCTCCTGACAGCTTTCCGCATGGCGGTAGCCGGGTCGTATCTCATCACAGCTGCGACTGAGATCATAGCCGTGCTCGCGCTCTGTATACGCCCTGATATCCGCCTTACCGTGACCGCTGCGTGCAAGAAAAATTGCTGCGGCTGCGGCCTGTGCGCCCCTGATGCCCTCGGGATGATCGTGTGTCACCTCCGCGCTGAGCCGCGCCAGATACAACGCCTCCGTCATATCCTCCGCCAGCCACGCCGCAGGAGATACCCGCATGGCGCTGCCGTTGCCATAGCTGCCGTAGGGCTGCGCATCATTCTCGTACAGCCAACGGCCAAATCGGGCTCCGTAGCCTCTGTCGGGATAGGCGCGGCCAAGCCGCTGCATCTGCTGCACCAGCGCGGCTTTGATGACCTCATCATCCTGTCCCCGCGTTTCCAGCAGCGCATTTGCCACGGCCAGAGTCATCACCGTATCATCAGTGAAGCAGGAACCGCTGTCAAACAGCTCAAAGTCCTTGGTCTTGCAGTTGTTGCTGTCAAATTCGTAAGGGCTGCCTATGATATCGCCTAAAATTGCTCCGTACAAAAAATCACCTCCCGCGCTTCTTTACATCCTCGTCAATGCGCTTCTTCCAGTCAGGTCTGAGAGAGCCCGCCGTGCGGACACTGCACACAGCATCGCTGATGACCTCGTAGTTCAGCGCTGTACCGAGCCTGTCGCATTTGTAGTTCACCGCACGGTCAGCGCCGATACCGAAGCGCGCCGCCTCCCTCGCCGCGTCGATATTCGCACCCAGAAAAATAAATTCCCAGCCGTATTTTTTCTTTTCGTGCTCGATCATACGGCGCACCGTTCTGTAATCATAGCGGCGGCTGGCGTTTTCATAGCCATCGGTGGTGATGATAAACATCGTCTTTTCCGGCACGTCCTCGCGGCGTGCATACCTGTGAACATTGCCGATGTGCCGGATGGACATTCCCACGGCATCGAGCAGAGCCGTGCAGCCGCGGGTAAAATACTCGCACTCGGTCAGTGGCTGCACTCTGTCAAGCGGCAGGCGGTCATGAATTACCACGCTTTCGTTGTCGAAAAGCACGGTTGAGACAAGCGCCTCTCCCGCCTCCTTTTTCTGTCTTTCAAGCATGGAATTAAAGCCGCCGATAGTGTCCTGCTCAAGTCCGGCCATTGAACCGCTGCGATCCAGAATAAAAACCAGTTCTGTCATAATGAAAACCTCCTTCGTTTGATCACGCTGTCATTGTAGCGTGTACGAAGGAGGTTTTGGTCGCTTGGGAAGCGACATATTATTCTGCTTTCAGCCGCGCCGACCACTCGGCTTCCTTAAAGCCTACGAGGACAAGCCGGTCTGTCACAAGCAGCGGGCGCTTGACGAGCATACCGTCCGAGGCAAGAAGCCTCAGCATCTCGTCCTCGCTCATATCCGGCAGCTTATCCTTCAGTCCCATGGACTTATACAGCAGGCCGCTGGTGTTGAAAAACTTTTTTATTGGCAGACCGCTGCGCTTATACCATTCGGCCAGCTCTTCATAAGATGGGTTTTCCGTCTTGATATCGCGTACTTCATAAGCAATGCTGTTTTCATTCAGCCATTTTTGTGCCTTTTGGCAGGTGCTGCATTTGGGGTAACAAATAAAGATCATGCTTCACGCTCCTAACAGGCTTTGGTCAAAGGCGAACAGTGCCTCGTTGATCTCAAAGACATCGTATTTTTTCTGTCTGATAAAATACTCGATGATAACATCGAATCTGCTGCTCGGACTGAGGGCGTAGCCCGCACGGGCAATGAGGTCGCGGGTCTCGTTCAAATCAAGCTCCAGCGCAACGGCAAAGGCTATGGCCGTGGATTTGGACGGCCTGTAGTCTGGGTTGTTGCGGATCTTGGAGAACAGCTTTCGATCCACATTAGCCTTTTTATATACCTCGGAGTCCTTTTTGCCGCTGCGGTCGATAAGCTTCAGCAATGTCTCAGAGAAGCCCGCGTCCAGATGCTCCAGCAGTTCGTCCAGTCCTCCGGCGGCATCCATGAGCGGCGGCCCTGCGGACTTACAGGCAGCATCAAGCCAGCCTCTGGCGGCATTCATCCTGCTCAGACGCGCTGATACGGGGTCTGTGTGTGCGTCCGCATAGTGGTCGTCGATGTACTCGGCAATGTCGGCAAACAGCTTGCTGCCTATCCGGTAAGCCCTTCGGTCGAAAACGACGATGTACACCGTCATGTCGTTGTGCAGCAGGAACTCTCCGATAGTATCCACCGCCACGCGCAGCGCCTGATCCTTGGGATAGCCGAACACGCCGGAGGCAAGCAGCGGAAAGGCTACCGTCTCGCAGCCGTGCTTTTTGGCAAGCTCAAGACTCGTCCGATAGCAGGAGACGAGCAGTTCCCGCTCGCCGTGGCCGCCGCCGCTCCAGACGGGGCCGACTGTGTGGATCACATACCTGCACGGCAGGCGATAGGCTCCGGTGAGCTTGGCATCACCTGTTCTGCATCCGCCGAGCGTCCGGCACTCGGCCAGCAGCTCCGGTCCTGCCGCACGATGGATGCAGCCGTCCACTCCGCCGCCGCCAAGCAGCGTTTCGTTTGCCGCGTTGACTATGGCATCCACATTCATTTTTGTTATATCGTTGCGAACAATGATAAGAGGCATAGCTTCACCGTTACTTGTAAAAAATCAGGCCGATGCGCCGACTGCGCTTTTCTGTCGGACACGTCGTAAAAGCATTATACCATGGCTGCAATGTTCCGTCTATGCATTTTCATTTGAATATGCGCTCTATTTATCCCTGCTTACATGCTCGGCAAAGTTGCGGGAAAGATACGCTGACGGGGCTGGGCTTGCCTGAGTGTTTTCCGTGATGCTCGTAATCAGATACGGCGTTGACTGATAGACAAAATAATTAAGCCAGTTGGAGAAAAGAAGATTGCCCGCCGAGCGCCATGTGCAAAGGGGCTCCTTTGTGTCGTCGTCGTTGGGAAAATAGTTCTTCGGGATCTTAACGGGCACGCCGCCGGCCTTATCGCGCTCGTATTCGTTTTTAAGCGTGTCCGCATCGTATTCGGAATGGCCGCTTATGTATATCTGCCGCCCGCCGTCGGTCGAGACGGCGTAGACTCCCGCCTCCTCGCTCTCGGCGAGGATCTTGAGGCCGGAGGTCTTCCCGACCTGCTCGCGGGAGATGCCCATATAGCGGGAATGAGGCACCCAGAACACGTCGTCAAAGCCGCGGAACAAAATAGAGCCCTTGTGTGTGACCCTGTGCGGGAAAACGCCGAAAAGCTTTTCCGGCAGCGCGACCTTGTCGATCCCGTAATGGTAATACAGCCCCGCCAGCGCTCCCCAGCAGATGTGCAGGGTGCTGTATACATGCGAGCGGCTCCACTCCATGATACGGCACAGCTCCTGCCAGTAGTCGGTCTCTTCAAACGGCAGCTGCTCTATCGGAGCGCCGGTGATGATAAGCCCGTCATAGAAGCTTTCGCGCACCTCGTCAAAGCTCTTGTAAAATGAGAGCATGTGCTCCGGCGAAACGTGACGGGGCGTTCTGCCGCTGACGGCAAGCAGCTCTATCTCTATTTGCAGCGGCGTGTTGCCGAGAAGCCGCGCAAGCTGCGTTTCCGTCACTATTTTCGTGGGCATCAGATTGAGGATGAGAATATGCAGCGGGCGGATATCCTGCGTCACGGCACGCTGTGCGTCCATGACGAATATGTTTTCCTCCAGCAGAGTTCTTGCAGCCGGCAGATCGACCGGAATCTTTATTGGCATGTGTTTTCGCACCTTCTTCTTTGCGGAATAATCTCCGGCGCGGAGGCTTCCGCGCCGGAGCGTCTTATTTCTTATCTGATAGCTGCAAAGCCCTTTTCAAGGTCGGCAATGATATCGTCTATATGCTCCGTGCCGATCGACAGGCGTATCGTGTTCGGCTTGATGCCCTGATCGAGAAGCTCCTCGGCTGTGAGCTGCGAATGCGTCGTGGTCGCGGGGTGGATGACCAGAGACTTCACGTCGGCAACATTCGCGAGCAAGGAGAATATCTCCAGATTGTCGATAAATTTATGAGCCTCCTCCTGACCGCCCTTTATCTCAAAGGTGAAGATCGAAGCTCCGCCGTTCGGGAAATAGCGCTCATAGAGCTCATGCTGCGGGTGCTCCGGCAGAGATGGATGATTGACCTTTTCGACCTGCGGGTGCCTGGCAAGGTATTCGACTACCTTTTTGGCGTTCTCCGCATGACGCTCAAGGCGCAGAGAGAGCGTCTCTATGCCCTGAAGCAGGAGGAAGGCGTTGAACGGTGAAATGGCGGCGCCGGTATCTCTGAGAAGTATGGCGCGGACATAGGTAACAAAGGCCGCAGGACCTGCTGCGTCAACGAAGGACACTCCGTGATAGCTCGGATTCGGCTCGGCTATGGGCGCGTATTTCCCCGAGGCCTTCCAGTCAAATTTGCCGGAATCGACGATGATGCCGCCGAGAGTCGTGCCGTGTCCGCCGAGGAACTTCGTTGCGGAGTGAAGCACGATATCCGCGCCGTGCTCGAAGGGACGGATGAGATACGGCGTTCCGAAGGTGTTGTCCACAACCACGGGAAGTCCGTGGCGGTGCGCAAGCTCGGAGATCGCGTCAATGTCGGGAATGTCGCTGTTGGGGTTGCCGAGCGTTTCAAGGTATATCGCCTTGGTGTTCGGGCGGATGGCGGCCTCGACCTCGGAAAGCCGGTGGACATCGACAAAGCTGGTCTCAACGCCGAACTGAGCCAGAGTGTGCGCAAGCAGATTGTAGCTGCCGCCGTAAATGGTCTTCTGTGCCACGATGTGATCTCCCGCCTGTGCAAGAGCCTCGATGGTGTAGGTCACAGCCGCAGCGCCCGAGGCCAGCGCCAGAGCAGCGACACCGCCCTCAAGAGCGGCAACGCGCTTTTCCAGAACGTCCTGAGTGGAGTTTGTGAGCCTGCCGTAGATATTGCCCGCGTCGGCAAGGCCGAAGCGTGCCGCAGCATGAGCCGAATTTCTGAATACATAGGATGTCGTCTGATAGATCGGCACCGCTCTTGAATCCGTCGCGGGATCGGGCTGCTCCTGTCCGACATGAAGCTGCAGGGTTTCGAATTTATAGTTGCTCATAATAATGACCTCTTTCATAAATTAATAATTAATAATAAGTTGCCGTATTGATCGGCGGTCACATTCGTCCCTTTCGGAAATTTGCCCGTAAAAGGCTTTCAAAGAGCTGCTGCATTTTATCTGTTCCTTTCAAAAAAATAAACGGGAGGCTCCGACGAGCTTCCCGCTTACAGGCAATGTTGTCATCCCGCATTTATGCGGGGCATCGCATCTCGGCTTTTTCGGAAGGTCTATCGGAAAAGAGCATGACTGAACGCATGGGCATCAGCATAGGCATGTCCATGTATTTATACATCATCATTCGAAAGCTCTGATATGACATGTCTGCCGCTCCTTTCCACTAACATACTATGTTTGTTGGTTGAATGATACTACGGCACCTCCGCCCTGTCAAGCGAAAGCTTATCCCCGCAGCGAACTTCGGCAGCTTCTCCAAACTCTGTCCTGTATGTCGTGAAAATTTGAGCACTTTGCACCGTGTTTTTTTCGTGTGTCTCACTGCACGCCGCTCTCCACGATGACTGTGACTTTTCGGAATCGAATGGCATTTCAACATTTTGTTGAAAAGTGATGAAAATTTTAGTGGACACATCTATTTTTTTGTGATATATTTTTAATGGAATTTGATACTGAGAAAGAGAGCGTGAGCTGCTATGCAGAAAAAAGCTGTTATAGTTCTTGGCATTTTATTGGCTGCCATATTATGTGTGCAGCTGGCTTTGCTGTCAACGGTAAATAAGCTATACCGTAATATTCGGTCAGATGTTGATTTTACGGCGCAGGTTGTAGATGGTATAGGCACAAAACTGAATATGCTGCAGCTTACTGTTGACGAGATATTGGAAGAGCTGCAAGGTGAGAAATAAAAAATGGAGGGTTTTCCCTCCATTTTTGTTTATTTACCGTTCGCGTTTGCTTATTCAGCCACTGCAAGGCCGGTCTTTTCCATTGCCTGCTTCAGATCGCCGATTATATCCTCCGCGTCCTCGATGCCGACGGAGAAGCGGAAAAAGCCGTTGTGGAACTCCTCGGGGTAGAGGTACTGGCGCTCGTCGTCCTCGCCGAGGAACACGATGAGGCTCTCATCATGGCCGAGAGATACGGCAGAGGTGATGACCTCAAGATGGCTTACGAATTTGTTGTGCGTATCGTGATCGGCCTTGAGCCCGAAGGACATTACGCCGCCGAAGCCGGGCGACATCTGCTTTTTCGCCACCTCGTGTCCCTTATGGCTCTCAAGCCCCGGATAGGCGACGAAGCTGACGCAGGGCTGCTGCTCGAGCCACTTGGCGACGGCCATCGCATTTTCGTTATGCTGGCGCATGCGCAGCGGAAGCGTGACCGAGCCGCGCATGATAAGCCATGCGTTGAACGGGCTGATCGTTCCGCCCAGATTTATCTGAGACTGCGCACGGATCTGCTCGAGATACTCCTTTTTGCCGATGATAGCGCCGCCCATGGAATCGCCGTGGCCGTTTATATACTTGGTAAGACTCTCGACAGTGAAGTCCGCTCCCAGCTCGATGGGGCGCTGATTGAAGGGCGAGGCAAAGGTGTTGTCCACGCTCAGCAGTGCGCCGTGACGGTGGGCAATCTCCGCAATGGCGGCGATGTCCGAGATCATGAGAGTGGGGTTGCCCGGCGTTTCGATATGGATGAGCTTGGTGTTCGGGCGGATGGCGGCCTCCACATTGGCAGGGTCGGTGGTATCCACGATCGTGGTCTCCACGCCGAATTTATTGTTGAGCAGCTCGTTTAAGAGCCTGTAGACCGCAATGTAGGTGACGCTGGAGAAGATGACATGGTCGCCCTTGTTCAGCATGGCAAAAAACAGGCCGCTGAGCGCCGCCACGCCGGAGGCCAGCACCACGCAGTCCTCGCCGCCTTCAAGCGAGGCGATGCGCTCCTGCAAATATTTCTGGTTCGTGCCGCCGTTGCGGGTATAGAGATTGGCTCCCGCGTCGGACCAGTTCATGTCCGAGGGGTCATAGGGCAGCGCGTAGCTGTTGGCCATGGTGATCGGGCGCTTTATCGCGCCGCTGTCCTTATCCACCTCGTTGCCCACATGAACGGCGCGGGTAGCAAATTTAAGCGAGCTTTCCTTTTTTTCTGACATTTTGTGTATTCCGCCTTTCATACGTCCGCGCTGCCGGCGCAGACCTCTTTCAGAATTTGTATCGCCTTCTCGAGCAGCGGCATCGGGATATTAAGCGCAGGCAGCAGCCGAACCTTGTTCTTGGCGCTGATGACCAGAACTCCCTTATCCATGCATTGCTTTATTACGTCCTTTGCGGGCAGCTCGGTCTCAACGCCCAGCATCAGACCCATTCCGCTGACAGAGCTTATACCTGCTGCACCGCTGAGCTCGCTGACAATGTATGCCGAGCGCTCGCGCACTCCGGCAAGCGTTTCCTCGTCCAGCCGCGACAGAATGGATATCGCTCCGGCGCAGCACACGGGGTTTCCGCCGAAGGTAGAGCCGTGCGAGCCGGGTGTCAGCACGTCCTTCACCTTTTCGCCCAGCACGGTAGCGCCGATAGGAAGCCCTCCGCCGAGTCCCTTGGCGGTGCTGAATATATCCGGCACGATGCCGTAATTCATATATCCGTAAAGCATGCCGCTTCTGCCGTTTCCGATCTGCACCTCGTCGCAGATAAGAAGCACGTCACGCGAAGACAGCAGCTCCGAAAGAGAGCTGACAAACGCCTTATCCAGCGGGATAACGCCGCCCTCGCCCTGCACGACCTCGATCATCACGGCTGCGGTGGGATAGGCATCGAGCAGAGCTTTGACGCTTTCGATATCACCTGCCTCGGCGTAGTGGAAGCCCTCGGTCAGGGGCGTGAAATCGTGATGGTAAGCGTCCTGTCCGGTCGCTGCAAGGGTCGTGAGCGTGCGCCCGTGGAAGCTGTTTTTCAGGGTGATGATGTGGTAATATTCCTTGCCTTTTTTATCCTGCGCGTATTTTCGCGCCGCTTTAATGGCGCACTCGTTCGCCTCCGCGCCGGAGTTTGAGAAAAACACCTTTTTCATTCCGGTTTTTTCGCAGAGCATAGAGGCAAGCTCGGCGCAGGGCTCGGTATAATACAGGTTCGAGGTATGCTGAAGCTCTCCGAGCTGTGCGCATACCGCAGCCTGCCACTTTTCATCCGCAAGGCCGAAAACGTTTACCGCAATGCCGGTCGAGAGGTCTATATATTCCTTTTCGTTCTCGTCGTATACCAGAGAGCCCTTGCCGTGCTTGAGCACGAGCGGAAAGCGGGCGTATGTACCGGCAACATAGTGCTGATCCATATCGCGGATATTTTGCTGCATCATATTGTTCCTCCTTGCATTGTCTCGGGGAGAGCCTCGGTGAACATGGTCCCGATGCCCTCGTTGGTGAGCATTTCAATAAGAATAGCGTGCGGGATGCGGCCATCGACGATAAAGACGCGGTTAACGCCCCAGCGCAGGGCGTTTATGCAGCACTCCACCTTCGGGAGCATACCTCCGCCGATCGTGCCGTTTGCGATGAGCTCGGGCGCGTCGGACGTGCTGATCACGGGTATCAGCGTGGAGGGGTCGTTTTTATCCCTCAGGATGCCCTCGATATCCGTCATGGATATCAGGCTTTCCGCGCCGAGCTCCCCTGCTATCTTTGCCGCCGCGGTATCGGCGTTTATATTATACACATTCCCCTCGCGGTCGCAGCCGACGGTCGAGACTACGGGGATGTAGCCCTTGTCTATCACGTCGATGATCGGAGCGACGTTGACCTTCGTTATCTCGCCGACAAATCCGAGGCGCGGATCCTTTACCTCGGCTTCGATCATGCGCCCGTCCATGCCCGACAGTCCTATGGCCTTGCCGCCCTTATTCTCTATAAGCGCGACGAGGCTCTTGTTTATCTTGCCCGCGAGCACCATCTGCACTATCTCCGCAGTTTCCTTATCGGTGACGCGCAGACCGTCCACGAATACGCTCTCCTTGCCGAGCTTTTTCAGCGTATCCGTGATCTCAGGCCCGCCGCCGTGCACCAGCACGACCTTGACTCCGACAAGCGACAGCAGCACAACGTCCCTCATCACGGAATCCTTCAGCTTTTCGTTTATCATGGCATTCCCGCCGTATTTGACAACGACGATCTTGCCGGTATAGTCCTGAATGTACGGCAGAGCGTTTACAAGAACCTCTGCGCGCTTGGCATTTGTAATATCCATTTTATCTCCTGCATCATGTGCGATAGTCGCCGTTTATCCTGACGTAATCATAGGTAAGATCACAGCCCCAGGCAGTGGACGCGGCAGTCCCCGCGTTCAGGCATACAAGGATCTCGATCTCGCTTTCAAGCAGCACCTTTTTTGCCTCATCCTCGGAAAACGGTATGCCGGCGCCGTTTTTGCAGACTGCGACCGTACCCGCCGGTGAGCGGAACGCAACATCTATCCTTTCGACATTGACATCAGCGCCGCTGTAGCCTATTGCGCACAGCACCCTGCCCCAGTTGGCATCCGCGCCGAACATGGCGGCCTTGACCAGAGATGAGCAGACAACGCTTTTGGCAACGATCTTGGCGGTGTCCTTATCCGCAGCTCCCGTGACCGAGCACTCGATGAGCTTTGTCGCGCCCTCGCCGTCGCCGGCAATGCAGCGGCAGAGATAAACTGTCACGGTGTTGAGCGCCTTCATAAACTCGTCGAGCTCTGCGCCGGGCGCGGTGATCTCCGCATTTCCCGCCTCGCCGTTTGCAAGGATCGTGACCATATCATTTGTTGAGGTGTCCCCGTCTATGCTTATCATATTAAAGGTTTCGGAAACGTCGCCGGAGAGCGCTGATTGCAGCATCTTCGGGCTTATGGCGCAGTCTGTTGTCAAAAACACCAGCATGGTCGCCATGTTCGGGTGGATCATGCCAGAGCCCTTGGCTATACCGCCGAGGCGGCAGCTGACTCCGCCTATCTGAAACTCCACTGCGATTTCCTTGAGTTTTGTATCCGTTGTCATGATGCCCTGCGCCGCATCCGATGAATTGTCGCCGAGCGCCGAGCAGAGCGCGGGGATACCCTGCGCGATAGGCGTAATATCAAGAGGCTGGCCGATAACGCCCGTTGAGGCCACCACGACATCGTCCGCGGAGATGCTCAGCGCATCCGCGAGAAGGACGCAGGTCTTTTCCGCGATCTCAACGCCGTTTGCGTTGCAGGTGTTGGCGTTGCCGCTGTTGCAGATGACAGCCTGCGCCCATCCGTCGGTCAGATGCTTTTTCGTGACGGCAAGCGGTGCGCCCTTTACCAGATTGGTGGTATATACAGCCGCTGCCGCCGCCTTTTTTTCGCTGTATATCAGCGAGAGATCCTTTTTAGTTTTGCCCTTGCGGATGCCGCAATGCACACCCGCAGCAGAAAATCCTTTCGCGGCGCAAACGCCGCCTGCTATTGTTTTCATCTTTACTCCTTACAGGCAAAGCCCTGTGGTGGGCTCAACGCCAAGAACCATATTGAGACACTCGACCGCTGCACCCGACGCGCCCTTTCCGAGATTGTCATAAACGGCAAGCAGCAGTATGCGCTCGTCGTTTCCGGCTACGCTTATGTGCATGCAGTCCTTCCCCGTCAGAGCGGCGGAGGACAGAATGCCGTTTTCGTCGTCGCCGCCGGTGAAGCTGACGACGGGACCTGAGTACACGCTGCGATATACATCGGCGATCTTTTCGATGCTGCTGCCGGATGCACACTGTGACGCAAAGAGCGGGACGGTGACCTGCATTCCGCTGTAAAAATCTCCGATCACGGGGCAGAACACAGGAGCCGGCAGTCCGCTCTGCGCAGACATCTCGGGCAGGTGCTTGTGCGTCTGACCGAGGGCATACTGGCGCGGAGCGTGCAGCGCTGCGGGGGCAGACTCGGCCTCATATTCGGCGATCATCTTCTTGCCGCCGCCGCTGTAGCCCGTCAGGGAAAAGCAGGACAGCAGCGTTCCGTCGGGAATGATACCGGCAGCACGCAGCGGCGCTGTAAGCGCGATAAAGCCGCTGGCATGGCAGCCGGGCACGGCAATGCGCTTTGACGTTTTTATCGCTGCCGCGTGAGCCTCGGAAAGCTCGGGGAAGCCGTAGGCCCAGCCGGGAGCCGTGCGGTGCGCAGTCGAGGTGTCGAGCACCACGGTATCTGGATTTTTTATAAGCGAGACCGCCTCACGCGATGCCTCGTCGGGAAGACAGAGAATGGCGATATCGGCCTCGTTGAGCGCAGCCTCGCGCTCATGGATATCCTTGCGCCGATCCTCGGGCAAGCTGATAAATTCAAGATCAGTGCGCGAGGCCAGACGCTCCGCGATGCGAAGTCCTGCCGTTCCCGCGCTGCCGTCAATAAACACTTTTTTCATAGCTTAAATACTCCTGTTTATCGAGAAGCAGGGGCTTCTCGAATTGTGTGCATAATTATACAACGCAGCACGGCAGGATTCAAGGTTTTATTCATGAAATATGAATATTTATTAATATTGACCGCTGCAAGCTCGCTTTATATTCACTGCATCGTTGAATTTAACGACAGAGGCGCAAAATCACGGCCTCGACAGCTCAAAAAGGTAAAAAAAGTGTGCAGTACGCTGCACACTTTTTTATGGATCATTTCGTTTTTTATTCGTCTATCGAGCCCCACTCTGGCACATGGACCGTTATCTGCTCCTCGGAGGATTTTTTTGCTGCGAGGGAATAGGCCAGCGCGGAGATGCCGTCGCTGAGCGGAGTTTCGATGGGCTTGCCGTTTTTGAGGCAGTCCTGAAACGCCTCGTGCGCATAGAATATGACATCGCCCGTTGCGTGATCATAGGAATCGTTAAAGCGCAGCGTTTCGGCGTATGGCATATCCTCGGTCTTCCATGTGAGATCGGTAAATTCGAACATGCCCTCTCCCGTGAGGAAAACAGATCCCTTGTCGCCTATGTATGCGCGGGAGCAGGTGGGTATATCGCAGGCCCATGATGCGGCTATCGTCGCTATCGCGCCGTTTTTGAGCCGTGCGCTGATGGATGTGTGGTTATCAAAGCGCGGCACGGAGTCGAGCGTTCCGGTATAGTTGCAGCTTATGGTCTCAAACGAGCCGGCCATTGCGGTAATAAGCTTCCAGTCGTGCGAAACGGATTCGATGGTCATGCCGCAGGCGAGGTTCGGATCCGTGCGCCAGGAGGCTGCCATGTTCTTTGCATGGAAGCCGAAGCCCGGGCTGAGGCGCGAGAAGGCTATATTGACGGGGCGGCCAAACATGCCGCTGCGCACGAGCTCGAGCATCTTTCTGTACGCGGGGCGGTAATAGTGGGCAAAGCCGACCATTATTTTTGCATCGTACTCGTCAGCCATGTGCTTTATCTTCATCGCGTCTTCCCATGTGGCGCTCACCGGCTTTTCCATGTAAAGCGGAACATGATGCTTGAGCACCATTTCGACATAATCGAGGCGCTTCGTGGGCGGTGTGCTTATTACTACATAGTCGGACTTGACAACATAGTCCTCTATCTCGTCGTAGCCGCAGATCGGGCAGCCGAACTCGGCGGCCAGAAGGTCGGCGTTTGCTTTGCTGATATCGAAGCCGCCTATGACCTCGCCGCCCAGACGGACGACAGCTCTGCCGTGATGACGGGCAATATCGCCCGCGCCTATCAGAAATACTTTCATAATCGCTCTCCTTACTTGACCAGCTCCAGAGCAGAGGCCACGATGTTTTCAACAGTCACGCCGTTTATTGCAAGCAGGCGCTCATAGGGCGCGGACATTCCGAACTGATCCTGAATGCCTATGCGCTTTACCCTGCCCTTACCGGCTTCGGCTGCAAGCTCGCAGACCGCGCTGCCAAGGCCGTTGAGGATGTTGTGATCCTCGACGGTTATTATTCTTCCTATGGAATTTATGCAGTCGGCTACAGCCTCCGTGTCAAGCGGCTTTATCGTATGCATATCGAGCACACGCGCCTGAACGCCGCGGGAAGCAAGCACCTCGGCTGCCTCCAGCGCAAGACGCACGGTGTCGCCGTTGGCGATTATCGCAGCATCGCTGCCGCTGCGCAGAAGCTTTGCCTTGCCTATCTCGAATTTCTCGTCCTCAGAGTAGATGCTCGGGATAGCGTCTCTTGTGAAGCGCAGATACACAGGTCCGTCAAGCTCTGCGGCAGCGCGGGTCAGCTTTCTTGCCGACTGGTAGTCCGCCGGCATGACGACCGTCATATTCGGAATGGTGCGCAGAATGCCCATATCCTCTATCGCCTGATGGCTGGCTCCGTCGTTTGCGGGGGTCACACCGCCGTGGGAGCAGGCTATCTTGACGTTCAGGTGCGGATAGCATATCTCCTGACGGATCATCTCCAGCATGCGCATCGAGCCGAATGCCGCATAGGTCACGACGAAGGGTATCTTTCCGCAGGTGGCAAGCCCTGCCGCAACGCCTGCGCAGTTCTGCTCGGCGATTCCCACGTTAAGATACTGCTCGGGCAGCGCCTTGCGGAAGGCTCCCGTTTTGCAGGATTTGCCTATATCCGCATCCACGACGAGTATGTTTTTATTCTCTCTGCCCAGCTCGACGATCTCATCGCCGAAGCCGTCTCTTGTGGCTATATTTTTACCAAAATTCATTTTCAGCCCTCCTCAGCGCCCGACATACGCTTTGTCGAGCTCCGACATTGCCTGCCTGTACTGCTCCTCGTTGGGAGCGGTGCCATGCCACGAGCACTGGTTTTCCATGTACGATACGCCCTTGCCCTTAACGGTCTTGCCGATGATGCACTTGGGAAGTCCGTTATCGGCTGCCATTGCCTCATCGAGAGCCTTGACGACCGAGGCCATATCATTGCCGTCTATCTGCCAGACCTCGAAGCCGAAGGCCTTGAATTTTGCCGCAAGGTCTACGGGCGGCATTATCTCCTCGCAGGTGCCGTCAAGCTGGAGATTGTTCCAGTCAACGAAGGCGATAAGATTATCGAGCTTGTACTTATAGGCAGTTCCGGCAGCCTCCCAGATCTCGCCCTCGTTGCACTCACCGTCGCCGATGGCGCAGAACACGCGGTACTTTTTCCCGTCAAGCTTTGCGGCGAGAGCCATGCCCGCCGCGCAGGCAAAGCCCTGTCCGAGCGAGCCCGTGGATATATCTATTCCCGGGCATTTCTTCATATCGGGATGCCCCTGAAGGATCGAGCCCTCCTTGCGCAGAGTGTCCAGAACGCTCATGTCGAAGAAGCCCTTCATTGCAAGCGCGGCGTACTGCGCGGGACATGTATGACCCTTGGAGAGCACGAAGCGGTCGCGGTCTTCCCAGCGCGGGTTTTCAGGATCGACGTCCATAGCGTGCCAGTAGCAGGCGGTGACAAACTCCGCAACGGACAGCGAACCGCCCGGATGCCCCGACTGAGCCTTGTATATCATGGATATGATGTTCTTTTTTACATCAACGCATTTATTTTGCAGCTGCTCAATGTTCAAATTATCTTTCATAGAACTCTACCTTTCTATAGTCCGTGCCGACGCTGCGGCGGCATCAGCCGCCGAGAAGCGCCAGCGAAATTGACGGCACATAGGTGACGATCGCAAGGACAACAAGCGACGCGAGCAGCAGCGGTACGACCGAAACGGATATCCGTTTGAGGTCAATGTTCGATATGCCGCAGGCGACATAGAGGTTGACACCGACAGGCGGGGTAACAAGGCCGATGGCGAGGTTGACTATCATGATAGTGCCGAAGTGGACCATGCTCATGCCGAGAGCCTCCGCAACGGGGATAAACAGCGGGGTGAAGATGTAAAGCGCGGAGGTGGAATCGAGGAAGCAGCCCGCTATGAGCAGGACGATGTTTACGATGATCAGGAATATGATCTGATTGCCGCCTGCGACATCGGTGAGCAGAGTGCTGATGGCGACATCGACTCTGGCGCGGGTGATGACGTAGGCAAAGAGCGTCGCGGCTGCGGTGATGAACATGACCGTTGCCGTAGTGCATGCGGAGTCAATGAATATTTTCTTGAGCTCCTTGAGCCTGAGGGTCTTGTAAACAAAGATGCCGATGAACAGGCCGTAGACCGCGGAGACCGCTGCCGCCTCGGTCGGGGTGAAAATGCCGCCGTAGATGCCGCCGAGGATGATGACAGGCATCATCAGACCCCAGAAGGCCTCCTTGAATGCGACCCAGCGCTGCTTGCCGCTGGCCTTGGGCAGACGCTTGAGGTCGCTCTTTCTGCCAAGCCAGAGCGTCACGAGGATCAGCGCCGCGCCCATGAGCAGTCCGGGGAAAACGCCGGAGATGAACAGGTCGCCGATCGAGGTGTCGGAGATCGAGCCGTAAACGACGAAGGTTATGGACGGAGGAATAATAACGCCGATCGCTCCGGCGGTCGCCATGAGCGCCGCAGAGAAGCCAACGTCATATCCTGCCTTGATCATTGCGGGGATGAGGATAAGGCCGAGAGCCGCGACGGTTGCCGGACCCGAGCCGGAGATGGCTGCGAAGAAGCAGGCGACGATAACGCAGACCATTGCGATGCCGCCCTTCAAGTGGCCGACCAGAGATTCGGCAAGAGCGATGAGCTTACCGGAGATACCGGCCTTTTCCATAATGTTGCCGCCGAGAATGAAGAACGGAATAGCAAGCAGAACGGATTTACTCGTTGCAGCGGAAACCAGCTGCGGCACAGTGCCGAGGATTATGGATACCGGACGGCCTACGCCGAGCACGAGCATTGCAGCAACGCTGGAGATGCCGAGACATACGGCAATTGGTGCGCCGATGAGAAGGAGCACCGTGAAAACAATAAGCAGTACAAGAGCCTCCATTGATCAGTCCTCCTCCTTTGGGTTTTCTTCGACCGTCGCGGCCTCTATCGCGTCGGCGACTACGTCCTCATGCACAATATCTTTGCCCTTGAGGAGCTTTACAAGGTTCTGTCCGAATCTGATGGTGACGAAAAGCGCACCGATGGGAACAAAGGAGCCGAATATCCATTCCGGAAGCTGCGTAGCTGCGGTAAGCTGCCCCTTGTTGAACTGGCTGATGGTCATGAATACGCCGTAATAGCATATGATGCCGGAAAAGATGACCGCGCAGAGCATCGAAATGGTTGCAAGAACGTGAGCGGCCTTCGGCCCGACATGGTCTGTGATGAGGGTCAGACCCAGATGTGCGCCGCGCTTTGCGGCAATGGCTGCGCCGAGAAGGCTCAGCAGAACAAACAGATAGGTGGTGATCTCTTCCGAGAAGGACAGAGAGGCTGAAAACCATCTGGCAATAACGTTCACGAAGGTGATAAGCGTCATCACGGCAAGACAGATACAGACAAGCCACTCTTCAATATTATCAAGTATCTTATTCATTAATAAAACTCCTGTCTGTACCGTCAGCGGACAGAGGCGGCGTGCTTCTGTTGACCGACGGCAAATTTTTAATAAAGGGATAAATCAAGCGCAGGGCATCTAATGAAAGCGCAGATTAACCAAAGCTTATTTCAGCTTAACGCCGAAGGCGGCGCAGGCCTCTTCTCCGTACTTCTCAAAGAAGCTCTGGCGAAGGTCGGCAACAACTGCCTGGAACGGTGCAAGCTGCTCTTCGGTGAGAACATCGACCTGCATCCCCTGCTCTCTGAACTTGGCTATGAGCTCCTCCTGCTCTGCCTCGATCTGGTCACGACCCCAGTTGCAGGCCTCAACAGCCTTTTCTGTGAGCATAGTGCGGGTAGCCTCGTTGAGAGTGTTCCAGATATCGCTGTTTGCGATGAAGAGGTCGTTTTCATAGGTGTAGTTCCAGA
>CAVDFD010000019.1:0-16570 GCA_963608145.1 Bacteroidaceae bacterium
GTTTTCCCATGAAAAAACCTCCAAACTTACTCATTATATAATATACCACACAGTGCGGAGCTTAACAAGCAAAACGGCGTTAAAAAAAGCAGAACGGATCGTGCCCGTTCTGCTTTTATATCAGTTATATCAGTCCATGATATCGACTGAAACCTTTTTGCCCTGTCTCTGGGCGACAGCCCGCATGAGTATACGGATCTCTTTGACGATCCTGCCCTGCCGGCCAATGACCTTGCCCATGTCCCCGTCAGCTACGCGTACCTCATATACGGTCTCGCCGCCGTGAACGCGCTCGGTCACAGAGACCTCATCGGGTTTCTCCACGAGGCTCTGTACGATATAGGTCAAAAGTTCTTTCATGCCGGTAGCTTCTCCTTGTTAGGCCTCGACTTTAGTAAGCAGGCCGCGTACTGTCTCAGTGGGCTGAGCGCCGTTGGATATCCAGTACTTTGCGCGCTCGAGATCGATCTTGATGTTCTCGCCCTCTGCCATGGGATCGTAAGTGCCTATCTCCTCGATGAAGCGGCCGTCACGGGGGCAGCGGGAGTCAGCAACAACCACGCGGTAGTAAGGAGCCTTCTTTGCGCCCATTCTGCGAAGTCTGATCTTTACCATTTATCTTTCACCTCCAAATTACACATTTATATATTACAAACGCACAAGCGTATGCAATCAAAGTCTAAATCCGCCGAGGCCGGGGAAGCCGCCGCCTCCGCCCATGCCGCCGAAGCGCTTTTGCAGCTTCTTCATGTTCTTGCCGGAGAGCTGCTTCATCATGCCCTGCATCGCGTCAAACTGCTTGAGCAGGCGGTTGATGTCAACGACCGAGGTGCCGCTGCCGGCGGCAATGCGCTTTTTGCGTGAGGCATTGAGTATCGACGGATCGTCGCGCTCTGCCTGAGTCATGGACAGGATTATCGCCTCTATGCGCGCCATGCCCTTTTCATCGACCTTTGCGCCCTTGAGCGCCTTCGCGTCGATCCCCGGGATCATGCCGACGAGATCGTTTATATCGCCCATACCCTTGAGTGAGCGCATCTGATCGAGATAATCGGAAAGCGAGAAGCGGTTTGCCTTCATCCTCTCGGCCATTTCCAGAGCCTTTTTCTCGTCAAAGCTCTGCTCGGCCTTCTCGATAAGCGTGAGCATATCGCCCATGCCGAGGATGCGCGAGGCCATACGGTCGGGGTAGAACGGCTCGATCTGGTCGAGCTTTTCGCCGACACCGATGAACTTTATCGGCTTGCCGGTGCTTGCCTTTATCGAGAGCGCAGCGCCGCCTCGTGCGTCGCCGTCAAGCTTCGTGAGCATAACGCCGGTAACTCCGAGAGCGTCGTTGAACGCATTTGCCGCATTCACCGCGTCCTGACCGGTCATTGCATCGACAACGAGCAGTATCTCGCTCGGCTCAAGCTCGTCGCGGATGTTTTTGAGCTCCTGCATAAGCTCCTCGTCGATGTGAAGCCGTCCCGCCGTGTCGAGGAACACGAGGTCGTTGCCGTGCTTTTTGGCATGCTCGATGGCGGCCTTTGCAATATCGACGGGGTTTGTAGTGCCCATCTGGAACACGGGGATATCCAGCTGCTTGCCGACAGTTTCCAGCTGCTTTATGGCCGCCGGACGGTAGATGTCACAGGCGACCAGCAGAGGCCGCTTGCCCTGCTTGCGCATATATGCCGCAAGCTTTGCACCGTTTGTCGTTTTGCCCGCGCCCTGAAGTCCGACGAGCATGACGACGCTCGGCGACTTAGAGCCGATGCTCAGGCGCTGATTTTCGCTGCCCATGAGCTTGACGAGCTCTTCATTGACTATCTTTATGACCTGCTGAGCAGGTGAAAGTGCTTCGAGCACATCCGCACCCGAGGCACGCTCGGTAACGCTTTTTGTAAAGTCCTTTACGACCTTGTAGCTGACATCAGCCTCCAGAAGCGCCATGCGCACTTCCTTCATGGCTTCCTTGACGTCGGCTGCGGTCAGTCTTCCCTTGCCGCGCAGCTTCTTAAAGGCAGCGGAAAGCTTGTCGGACAATGATTCAAATGCCATTCTCTCTGCCTCCTAAATCTTAAGGTTCTCGAGCTGAGCTATTATGTGCGCGTCCGCTCCCTTGCCGCTGAGCTCGCGTATCAGCTCGTCTATCTGGGCGTTGCGCTCCAGAAAGCGCTTTATCAGCCCCGTTTTTGCTTCTATCTCGGTCATCGCGGCCTCGGCTCTGCGGATGATATCCCAAACGCCCTGACGCGATATGCCGCTCTGCTCGGCTATCTCGCCGAGCGACAGATCCTCGTTGTAGCGGAGGTCGAAATACTCACGCTGCTTATCCGTGAGCAGCTCGCCGTAAAAATCAAACAGCATCGAACGCATGACTGCACTGTTTTCCACGGCGCTCCCTCCCATGTAAATGATTTTTGCTTTACAGAGTATAGCACTTGTCTCTGCCCCTGTCAAGCATTTTTACTTGTCATTTGCTCTGAATATATTTCACCCTTTGCGGCAAAACTTATACTTAATGTAAAAGAGCAAAAATAAAGCAAAAATGGAGGTTTACATGGATAAAGGCACCGTTTTTGAACACGCGGCAAGCTGCGCAAGGCTCAACAAATGCAGCTTCTCCGCTCCAGTAAGTGAGCTGAAGGCGCTGCTGCGGCGAAGCTGCAGGGAGATAAACGCGGTCTACGGGCTCGTCGAGCGCCGCTTTGATGGCAAGGCCTCCATGCCGGACAGCTGCCGCTGGCTTCTGGACAACCGCTACCTTGCCGTGCGCGAGGCAAGGGCTGCGCTCTGTGAGCTCAGAGGGCGGCGCAGGCTGCGCGCTGGAAGCGAGGGCATAGTCATATCCGCCGCGTGCCGCGATATGCTGAACGTCTGCGGGGGCAGCCTCGACGAAAAGCTCCTGCTCGAATATCTGCGCGGCTTTCAAAGCGCAGCTCCGCTGCCGCAGAGGGAGCTGTATCTCCTTCCGGCGGTGCTCACCGTGCAGCTAACCGCCGCCCTTGCAGCGGCCTGCGGACAGCTTGAAAAAAGCTCTGAGCCAGAGGCGCTTGCTGAGCGCTTTGCTGCGCTCTTCGGCTCGCTGCGGCTCGTGTCAGAGCTTGATATAAGCGCTCTCCTGCGGCGCGTTGACTGCGTGGATAAGGCGCTGATGGCAGACCCCGCGGGCATATATCCGCACATGGACGAGCAAAGCCGTGCACGGTACCGCGAGGCTGTCACCCGCCTTGCAGCCCGTGAGGGGCTTGAGGAGCACGCATTTGCAAAAAAGCTCGTCGAGAAATGCCGCTTCAGAGACGGTATCGAGCAGCACGTCGGCTATTGGCTGTGCAAAAGGCCGAATGTGCAGCGCCGTGCAGCACTGTACATCGGCGCAAATATTATCGTGACGCTGTTTTTAACGCTGCTGTGCGGCTTTTTATCGCGCAGCGCTGCCGCTGCGGCGCTGCTTCTGCTGCCGCTGTCGGAGCTGACAAAAAGCCTGCTTGACTACATCATTCTGCTCATCGTTCCGCCGCGCAGACTGCCGAGGCTTGAGCTCAGCGCCGGAGTGCCCGACTCAGGGCGCACAATATGCCTTATATCGGCTCTGCTGAGCGATGAGGAAAGCGGCGCTCGCTTCGCCGCGCTTTTGGAGCAATACCGCCTTGCAAACCGCGGCTGCGGCGATAATCTCCTGATGGGCATACTCGCCGACCTGCGCGAATCGGACACGGAAACGGCTTCTGACGATGAGCTAATCATCTCCGCCGCTGCGCAGGCGATAGACAGGCTCAACGAGAAATACGGCGGCGGCTTTTATCTTTTCACCCGCGGGCGCAGGCTCGACTCGGGACGCGGAACGTACACGGGCTTTGAGCGCAAGCGCGGCGCGATCCTTGAGCTTGCGCGGCTTCTGTGCGGCAGGAAAAGCGAGCTGCGCATCGTATCCGGCGACGGCGGCGCTTTGCACGGCGCTCCCTATATTCTCACGCTCGACAGCGACACCGTGCCCTCGCCCGGCTCTGTCATCGAGCTCATCGGCGCGATGCTGCATCCGATGAACGCGCCGGTGCTCGACAGCGAGCGCGGGAGCGTCGTCTCCGGCCACGGCATCATACATCCCCGCATGTGTACCTGCCTGCGCTCGGCCTGTGCGACGGATTTTGCGCGTATTTTCTCTGGCGGCGGAGGGCTTGAGCCATACGGTGCTCTCTGCGGTGAGGTAGGCATGGATCTATTCGGCTGCGGCGGCTTTTCCGGCAAGGGCATAATCGACGCGCAGGCGCTGCTCGTCTGCTCCGAAAAGCACATCCCCAGCGGCAGGGTCCTGTCACACGACGCGCTTGAGGGTGCGTATCTGCACGGCGGGTATATGAGCGACGTTGAGTTCTCCGACTCCTTCCCCACCTCGCCGTTGGCATATTTCAGGCGCAGTCACCGCTGGATACGCGGCGACTGGCAGAACATCGGCTGGATATTCAAAAAAAGCTCTGAGCTGCCGGATATCGAGCGCTGGAAGCTGTTTGACTCGCTGCGGCGCAGTCTTACGGCACCGGCAAGCTTCACGGCGGTGTTCGCGGGACTGCTTCTTGACCGGCACGGGCTGCTGCTTGCGGCATGGGCTGCGCTCATTTCACTCGCGGCAGGTCTGCTCATTTCTCTTGCGGAGCTTGCCTCGGACAGGCCGGAGGCACTGCGGGCAAGATATCACAGCCGCGTATTCGGCAGATTCGGCGCAAGCATCGTCGGAACTGCGTTCAGGCTGTGGCTTCTGCCATACGAAGCGTGGACGGCCCTCTCGGCGATCATCACCGCGCTGTGGCGTATGCTCGTAAGCGGCAGAAACCTGCTTGAATGGGAAACTGCCGCGCAGAGCGGCAGCAAACGAACCTGCATGCTCGGATATTACAAAAACATGTGGCTCGCGCCGGTATCGGGTCTGTGTCTTATTCTGTTTTCCGCCGGAGTATTCGCCAAAGCCGCAGGGCTTTTGTGGTGCCTTGCGCCCATTGCCGCGCTTGCCCTCGCGCTGCCATCAAGCAAAGAAAAAGAGCCCTCACCGGACGAGCGGAGCTATCTTCTCGGCTGTGCGAAGGATATGTGGAGCTATTTTGACAGCTTCTGCACCGAGCAGGACAATTTCCTGCCGCCGGATAATTTTCAGGAGCAGCCGCCGTCCGGCATAGCTCACCGCACCTCGCCGACGAATATCGGTCTTGCGCTGTGCTCTGCCATGTGCGCACAGCAGCTCGGTATAATAAGCCTTGAAAGTGCAGAGGGCTTCATATCGCGTATGCTCTGCACGATCGAGAAGCTGCCGAGATACGGCGGGCATCTGTGCAACTGGTACGACACGCGCACCCTTCGCCCGCTTGAGCCGAGGTATCTGTCCGCCGTTGACTGCGGGAATCTCTGTGCCTGTCTTATCGCTCTGCGCGGCTGGCTGCACGTCAAGGGGCTCGCGGAGCTTTCAGGACGGGTGCAGTCGCTCATATCCGATATGGATCTTTCGATATTCTACAGCTTCCGGCGCGGCCTGATGCACATAGGCATCGACCTTGAAAAGGGCACGGCATCGCCGGGGCTTTACGATCTCATGGCAAGCGAGGCTAGGCTCACGAGCTACACCGCCGTTGCAAAGGGCGACGTTCCGCGCCGTCACTGGCGCAGGCTGTCCCGCGTGATGCGCTCCTTTCACGGCTATCGCGGTATGGCAAGCTGGACGGGCACAATGTTCGAGTATCTCATGCCGGAGCTCTTCCTGCCGCTTGAAAGAGACAGCCTGCTGTATGAAACGGCAAAATTCTGCGTATACGTTCAGAAAAAGCGGCGCTCGCCGGACGGTGTGTGGGGCATATCCGAAAGCGCGTTTTACTCTCTGGACGCTGCTCTTAACTATCGCTACAAGGCGCACGGTTGCGCCCGTCTTGCGCTCCGGCGCGGGCAGGACACGGAGCTTGTAATTGCGCCGTATGCAAGCTTTCTCGCTCTCTGTATCGAGCCTGAGGCGGCGATAAGAAATCTCCGCAGGCTCGAAGGGCTCGGCATGCGCTCAGGCTGCGGCTTTTTTGAGGCTGCCGACTTCACGCCCTCGCGCTGCCGCGCCTCTGGCGGTGAGATCGTCCGCTGCTTTATGGCGCACCATCTCGGCATGAGCATGCTGGCCATTGCAAACTGCCTTGACCACAGCTTCGTTCAGCGCATGTTCATGCTCTCGCCGGACATGGCGGCATACCGGCAGCTATTGGCCGAGCGTGTGCCGCTCGGCGCTCCCGTGCTGCATTTAAGCGAGGCTGAGAGCGGAAGGGAAAGCCCTCTCAAATGCCGCCGCTGGGAAAAGCGAGGCGGCAGCGTAAATTATGCGCAGCCGCAGTGCTGCCTGCTGTCAAACGGTGCATATAATGTTATGTTAACCGAAAGCGGCATAGCCTCGGCAAGCTGCGGCGATACGCTCGTCTACCGCACTCCCTTCCGGCAGCTCGGCGAGGGACACGGTGCGGAGCTTCGGCTGCTGCTCGGCACAAGGGAGCTTTCTCTCCTGCCCTCCCCGAGCGAAGACGCGGCATATATGTGGGAGTTTTCCGAGATAAGCGCGGCGTATTCCTGCGTTTTTGACGATTTTACGGCGCGCTGCGGCATAGCCTCGGCAGGAGCGGAAAACGGCGAGATACGCAGCATCTCGCTCTGCGCAAAGCGCGATATCGAGAGCGCCGAGCTTATTTTCTCCTTTGATGCGGTCATGGCCGATGCATTAGATTATGTTAACCACCCTGCCTACTGGCGGCTCGGCATCGAGGCAAGACGCGACGGAAACTGCCTTCTGCTGCACAGGCTTCCTCGCGGCAGGCAGGAGGAGCTCTGGCTCTGCCTTGCCTGTGATAAGCCCATGACAGCAAAGGCCGGCGGCTCGATCGAGGACGGGTTCTTATCCTATCCGTCGGTGGATGCCTCGGTCAGCGTTTCGCTCAAGAGCGGTGAACAGCTTGAGCTCCGCTTTGCCCTGTGCCTTGCCGCAGCGCCGGACAAAGCCTACAGCGGCGCACAGCATATGCTTGTCATCGGCCCTGCGGAATACGGCGCGATGGTCTCGGCCTGTGCAAGCGTCACGCACATGACGCTGCGCGAGCTGGAGAGCGCGATGAGCATGCTGCAAAGCCTTCGCTTTGTGAGCTCGAAAACACCGTTTCCGCCAAAAAGCAGCCTGTGGCGCTGTGGCCTTTCCGGCGAGCTGCCTATCATATGCTGCAATGACGCGCAGGAGGCAGAGAGCGTGACAAAGCAGTTCTGCCTTCTGCGCAGCTGCGGCATATACGCCGATCTTGTGTTTCTCACGGACGAGGGCGGCGAATACCGCAGGCCGCTGTACTCCAAGGTGCGCGATACGCTGGCCTCCTACGGGCTTGACGCGCTCATCGGCACGCACGCCGGAGTGCGCATACTGCCCACCGAGGAGCGGCAGCTAATTGAAAGTGCGGCGGCCTTCATCATCGGCGCGGAGCGCGAAAAGCGCCTGTTTACTGCTGTCCCCAAAGCAAAAAAGCTCCGCCGCAAAAGCGTCAAGGCGCCGAAATATGAATACGGCAGCGACGGCAGCTTTATGTTTTATGTAAACCGCAGTCTGCCCCAGCGCGTCTGGAGCTGCCCTCTCACAAACGGCAGCTTCGGCTATATTGCCGCCGACAGCGGCATGGGAAACATGTGGCTGAAAAATGCTCACGAGCTGCGTCTGACGCCGTGGTTAAACGACCCTCTGGCCATTGACGGCGCGGAGAGCCTTGAATTTGTACGCGGCACGCAGAGATGGAGCCTCTTCGCCGGTGAGGACGGCGCTCAATGCCGGGTGACCTTCGGTCACGGCTTTGCCGTCTGGGAAAAGAGCTTCGGCAGCTGCGCCTCGCGCTGCACGGCCTTCGTGCCTCCCGATACGGATGCAAGAGTTTTCATTATCGAGTTTTTCGGTGAGCTGAGCGGCAGGCTCGACTGGAAATGCGAGCTCCTTATGTCTGACAGCGATAACGATCAGCCCGCCGTGTCGTGCACTTATGTAAACTCAGCGTTCACTGCATCGAGCACGCGCTCACCTCTGCGCGGGCTGCATCTGCGTGCTGCGTGCTCCGCGCCGCCGCTTGGCTGGACCTGCGACGGTTTATCCTGGATGCACGGCGAATTTGACGAGCGCACAAGCGAGCTCAGCTGGCCGGTTTTCGCCGCGCAATACGAGCCGAGTGACGTAACTGTTCTTGTCTGCGGCTGCGTGGAAGAGGATATACTTTTAAAATTATGTAAACCTGACAAGGCATTTGCTGCGCTCGAAAAAACAAAGGCGCACTGGGCAAGGCTATGCAGGCGCGTAAGCGTCATAGGCTGCGGCAGCGCAGGCCGCTTCATGAGCGGCTGGGCGGTGTATCAGACGCTTGCCTGCCGCCTGATGGGCAGGTGCTCGGTGTATCAGAGCGGCGGCGCGTTCGGCTTCCGCGACCAGCTTCAGGATGCGGTGAACCTCATTCTGCTCGACCCCGAGCTTGCAAAGCAGCAGATACTGGCCTGCTGCCGCCATCAGTATCTTGAGGGCGACGTGATGCACTGGTGGCACGGCACAGGCGGAGCGGACAAGGGCGTGCGCACACGCTGCTCGGATGATCTGCTCTGGCTCGTCTGGGCGCTGTGCGAATACGTTGAAAAGACCGGCGACAAGTCAATATGCGGCAAGCTCGAATATTATGTAAACTCAAAGCCTCTCGATGCCGCCGAGACCGACCGATATGAAACGCCGCTGAGATCGGACTGCTCGGAGAGCGTACTGAGCCATGCCCGCCGTGCAATCGACTGCTGCGTAGGACGCGGAACGGGCAGCCACGGGCTGCTGCGCTTCGGCAGCGGTGACTGGAACGACGGCATGAACGGCGTTTTCGGCGAGAGCGTGTGGCTGAGCTGGTTTTTCTCCTGCTGCGTAAGGCGCTTTGCAGAGCTTCTCGCGGAGCTCGGCTGCTCCGGTGCGGACAGATACCGCGCACTTGCCGCCGCAGCGGGCAGAGCCGCAGACAGAGCGTGGAACGGAAACTGGTATCTGCGCGGCTACTGGCCCGACGGCACGGAGCTCGGCTCGTCGCAGAGCGAATGCTGCCGGATAGATTCGATAGCGCAGAGCTGGGCATGCTTCTGCGCTGAGGCTGCGAACTCAAAGGCCGAGCGTGCGCTCGACAGTGCGCTGGAGAAGCTGTTTGACCGCGAAAACGGGATAGTCCGGCTATTCGCTCCGCCGTTTTGCGGCAGCGGGCGCGACCCCGGCTATATCCGCAGCTACGGCCCCGGCTTCAGAGAAAACGGAGGACAGTACACGCACGCGGCGATATGGCTCGCGCAGGCCTGCTTCAGACGCGGCAGGGCAAATGACGGCTGGGAGATACTGCGCAGCATTCTGCCCGAGGAGCACGATGCAAACCGCTATATGGCAGAGCCGTTCGTCATCCCCGCCGATGTCTACAGCTGCCCCGGACACATCGGCGAGGCGGGCTGGACATGGTACACCGGCTCCTCCGGCTGGTATTTCCGCGTTTTCACCGAGGAGCTTCTCGGTCTCAAGCCATGGCACGGCATGATATATATCCGCCCCTGCCTGCCGGATAATTTCCCCGACTGCCGCGTCAGGCTCACGACAAGAGCCGGAAAAACGCACGATATCGTGATAGGACACGGAGGAATACTGCTCGACGGCGCAATTTATGACGGAAAGGGTATACCATATATCTGAAAAGTGTGTTATACTGATTTATTATAAATCCGAAGGAGGTCATGCCATGGAGACCGTCAGACGGGAGATACTCCCGGGCGTATGGCTCACCGCGCTCGAAAGCGGCAAATTCAAGACCGGCTGTCTGAGCATCAATCTGCTCACTCAGCTCGACAGGGACACAGCTTCGCAGAACGCGCTCATACCCTACGTTCTGCGGCGCGGCAGCAGATATCACACGGATATGCGCTCGCTTGCGCTCGAGCTTGACGGGCTTTACGGCAGCTGCATCGAGCCCGTTGTGCGCAAGATCGGCGAGATCCAGTGTATCGGATTTCTGGCGAGCTTCGCAGATGACAGATACCTGCCCGACGGCAGCGGAGTTTTTGAAAGCGCTGCAAACCTCTGCGGCGAGCTGCTGCTCACGCCCTGCACAAAGGGCGGGCTCCTGCTGCCCGACTATGTTGAGAGTGAAAAGGAAAAGCTGCTTGACAGCATAAGAGGCAGACTCAACGACAAGCGCTCCTGGGCGCTCCAGCGCCTTACGGAGCAGATGTGCTGCTACGAGGCCTTCGCCGTTTCGCGCCTCGGCACCGAGGATGCGGCGGAGAATATCCACTATCAGAAGCTCACAAAGCACTACCGCAATCTCATAATGAGCGCCCCCGTCGAGATATTCTACTGCGGCAGCCTCGGCGCGGATACGGTCGCCGACAAGCTCTCGGACGCGCTCAGCGGCATGCCGCGGGGCGAGATAGATTACGAGATCGGAACGGATATCCGCATGAATTCCGTTGAGGAGGGCGTGCGCGAATTTTCCGATGAGCTCGCCGTCACACAGGGCAAGCTCGTCATGGGCTACCGCCTCGGAGACTGCATGGACGATCCCGATATTGCGGCGATGCATGTCTTTAACGCCGTGTTCGGCGGCTGCGTGACCTCGAAGCTTTTCATGAACGTGCGCGAAAGGCTCTCGCTGTGCTACTACGCAAGCTCGCTTATCGACCTGCACAAGGGGCTGATGATAGTCTCCTCCGGCGTGGATTTTGACAAATTTGACGCGGCAAGGGCAGAGATAAGCGCCCAGCTTGAGGCCATAAGGCGCGGCGAGGTAAGTGACGGCGAATTAAGAGCGGCAAAGCAGAGCGTCGCCTCCGAGCTCCGCTCGATATCGGATTCGCAGTACAGTCTTGAGGGCTTTTATCTTTCAAACACCCTCGACGGCTTGGAGTTTGAGCCCGAGGAGCTTGCAGCGGCGGTCGAATGCGTCGAGCTCGACGCGGTCGTCGATATAGCAAACAGCATTGTGCCCGATGCCGTGTATTGTCTGCGCGGAAGCGGCGAGGAGGACGAGAATGAAGCATAAAAGATATGACAGGATCGGTGAGGGGCTGTACTCGGGACAGCTTAAAAACGGTCTTACGGTGAATGTCGTCACGAAGCCCGGCTTCCGGCTCTCCTACGCGGTTTTTGCGGCAAATTACGGCGGTGCGCACAGGCGCTTTTCCCTCGGCGGCCAGATGCACGACACGCCCGCCGGAGTCGCGCATTTTCTTGAGCACAAGATGTTTGACATGCCTGACGGCGGCAATGCGCTCAGCGCCCTGTCGGCAAACGGTGCGCAGCCGAACGCCTTTACATCAAGCGGCATGACGGCTTACTTCTTCGACTGCACCTCCGGCTTTGAGGAAAACCTGCGCATGCTTTTAAAATTTGTCTCCACTCCGTATTTCACGCAGGAGACCGTGGATAAGGAGCAGGGCATCATAGCTCAGGAGATATGCATGGTCGAGGATAACCCGGGCTATGTCGTATATAACCGGCTCATGCGCATGCTGTATGAGCACCACCCCATCCGCGATCAGGTTGCCGGAAGCATAGAGAGCATCGCGGAGATCACCGCCGAGACGCTGTATAACTGCCACAAGGCATTTTACGCCCCGTCAAACATGGCGCTGTGCGTTGCCGGCGACTGCGATCCGGAGAAGATATTTGAGCTTGCCGCCGAGCTGCTGCCGCACGAAAGAGCCGAGCTTCCAAGAGCCGACATGGGGCAATCGGAGGCAGAGCTTCCTTCAAAGAGCTATAATGAGGAGCATATGGAGGTGTCCGCTCCGCAGTTTCTCATCGGCGCAAGGGTCACTCCCGCGTCCGGCGGCGAAGGCCTGCTGCGTCAGAAGATAGCCGCGCAGCTTGCGCTGCGCACGGTGTTCGGAGCGTCGTCGGAATTTTACAGCCGACTGTACGCCGAGGGCACGCTCAACCGCGACTATGACTATGAGACGGACTACAGCGCAGGAACGGCAGCGATCATGCTCGGCGGCGAGAGCGCTTGTCCGCAGAAGGTACTCGCGCAGCTCAACTCGGAGCTTGAAGGCGTATTCAAAAACGGCATTGACGCAGGTGCTTTTGAGGCTGCAAAGCGTGCGTCCTTCGGCTCGCGTCTGCGCGGGCTTGAGAGCTTCGACAGTCTGTGCCTGTCCCTCGTTGACGGAGTTTTCGGCGGCTACTGCGCACTTGACGCATACGAAGTGCTCGAGAGCGTAACAAAAGCAGAGTGCGAGGACTTTCTCAAGACCTTCATGACTCCCGACAGGCTCGTAATGAGCGTCATTAATCCTGTAAAGGCGTGATATACCCATGAATTTTCTCACTGCAACCATGCTGCGCGACGCAGCGATAAGCTTTCCCCTGCTCGGGGACTGGAGCATCGACCCACCCTACAGCTTCACGGTTTTCGGCTTCGAGATATACTTTTACGGCGCGATAATCGCAGCCGGCTTCATACTGGCCGCGCTGTTCTGCGCGAGGCAGGCTGCCAGGTTCGGGCTTACGTCCGACGATCTTTTCGACTTCGTCATATGGCTGATCCCGAGCTGCATAATCGGTGCGAGGCTGTACTACGTTCTGTTCAAGCTCGATTATTTCGCCGCGAATCCCTCGGAGATATTCGCCGTGCGCGACGGCGGCCTGGCCATCTACGGCGGCATAATCGCGGGAGTTATAACCGGCATACTTGTCTGTAAGCGGAAAAAGATACCCGTGCTCGCGCTGGGCGATCTGGCCGCGTTCGGGCTGCTGATCGGTCAGGCCATCGGACGCTGGGGCAACTTCATAAACCGCGAGGCCTTCGGCGTGGAAACGGACATCTTCTGCCGCATGGGACTCACGACCTCAGACGGAGCAACGGTGTATGTTCACCCGACCTTTCTCTATGAAAGTCTGTGGAACTTCACGGGGCTTATCATCCTGTACATACTCCTGCGAAAGGGCGCGAGGAAATACGACGGCCAGTTTACATGGCTGTACGTTCTCTGGTACGGTCTGGGCAGAGCATGGGTCGAGGGTCTGCGCACCGACAGCCTTTACATAGGCACAAGCGATATCCGCGTATCGCAGCTGCTGGCAATCGTAAGCGCCCTTGCGGCGGCGGTGATACTTATAATAAACGCAAGAAAAAAACATTCGCCCGACGAGCTTTTCGTAAACAGGCAAAACGAGGAAGCCGACGGGCAGGAAAGGAGCTAATATCATGGCAGATTACAAAAGCATTCTCAAGGGAACGCTCAACAGCGTGACCAAAAAGGCAAAGGACTACGTTGAAAGCGGCGGCCTGAAGGACGCATACGACAAGGGCAGCACCGCAGCGCGCTGCTACGCCAACATAGCAAAGCTCACGCTTCAGATAAACGGTGAGCTTGAGGAGCAGAACAAGGTCTTTATCGAGATCGGCAGACTGTGCTACGACCAGATGCGCGATGATCCCGACGAGCGCTATGCGCCGCTGTTCGAGGAGCTCAGAGCTATGGACGAGCGTATCGAGACGATGCGCGAGGAGCTGGAGGCGGCAAAGGCCGCTGTCGAGGCCGGAAAAAACGGCGGCGAGTACGCCGAGTTTTACGACATTGAGGACGGTGACGAGCATGAATGAGGCATTGAACGTGCTTCTTGAGCGCAGAAGCGTCAGAGCCTACAAGCCCGAGCAGATAACAGACGTGGAGCTCCAGAGCGTTCTCAGTGCCGGTCTTGCCGCTCCCTCGGCGATAAACCGTCAGCCTACGGTGCTGCTGGTCGTTCAGGATAAAGAGACGATAAAAAAGCTCTCCGCGCTCAACGCAGCCGTTATGGGCAAGGACATTGACCCGTTTTACGGAGCGCCCACAGTCATCGTCGTGCTGTCTGACCGCAGAGTTCCCACATACATTGAGGACGGCACTCTCGTACTCGGAAATCTCCTGAACGCGGCGCAGGCGCTCGGCCTCGGCTCATGCTGGATAAACAGAGCCCGTGAGGTCTTTGAGATGCCCGAGGCGCGTGAGATGCTGCGCGAAAAGGGCATCGGCGACGAATATATTGGCATCGGTCACTGCGTTCTCGGCTATGCAGACTGTGAGCATCCGTCCGCTCCCCCCGTGCGTGACGGACGTGTGTTTTATATCTGAGTGAAATTTAAAAATGCAAATGCTGAAACGGCATGACACCTGTTGTGCCGTTTCAGGCAGCATATTTTGAATTTCGTCCGCAAGCGCATATGCAAAAAGAAAGTTCTTGACTTTAGCGCGAAATTGCATTATAATACACAAGCTGAACATTTTAATATTGTTTTGTACTCGGAGAAGTCGCGTAGTCCGGCCGAGCGCGCACGATTGGAAATCGTGTAACACCCATAAGGTGTTCGAGGGTTCAAATCCCTCCTTCTCCGCCATAAGTCCACCGTAATTCTGATAGAATTACGGTGAACTTTTTCTGTGCCTAAATCCTTTGATTTCAGGACTTTTTACGAATTGTGCCTGCCTCTGAGTTCCTTCAGGAGTAGGTATTTTTGCTTTTATCAAGTTGTTTTATATATGTTAGTTTCGTAAGCATTGGTTTCAAGTATAATCGTTGACTTACTTAGGATAAACATTACTATTCGAAGCATCAGGAGCATAGTGCACATTAATTGCATGCAATACATGTTGTAACAAGCTGATTTTTATGATACAGTATAAAACACAAGCAAAAATATATTGGGGATTTCTTGAGAACTCCGTTATAAATAACATCTTAAATAACTTGGAAGAAAAAATGAGGAAATTGGAATATGGATGCAGGTAATTTATGGGTGCTGCACAAATTTATCGGAACAAACAAAGTTCTTTTCCATATCCCAGTTCACCAACGCAACTATGGCTGGTCAGAGGCAAATTGCAACCGCCTTTTTGGATGATGTCAAAACCATAATAGATACCGGCGAGAAGCATTTTTTGGCTCCATTGTTTTTATTTCCACAAAGGAGCATAGCTTTTCGCTGCAAACCTATACTGTCATCAACGGGCAGCAGTGCCTAGCCACTATGATGATACTGCTGAAAGCACTCTCCGATGTTGCTGCGGCAAATGGTGAAGACGACTGTGTTAGTCTAAACTTTTTATCTTGGATAATTAGCTTCGGCAATCGTGCGGAAATTCTCTCCCGATAGTGTTGTCGAGCAATTATATGGTTTGTTAAGAGAAGCAAGTAAAGTTTATGAAGGAGCTGAAAGAAAATGAAAAAAATTTTTGCAGTTATATTAGCGTGTTGCCTTGTTTTTTCTTTGGCAGGATGCGGCGAAGAAATGACTCTTAATTTGTCATACGGAGATAGAACAGGTACATATTCCGGTGATGTAAATGAACAAGGATTACCACACGGACAAGGCAAATTCACTTCAACCAACTTAGAAGGCGAAAAATGGACTTATGAAGGAAAATTTAAAAACGGCCATTTTGATGGCGAAGGTAAAACAACTTGGGAAAACGGAACAATGGAGATTGGCACATATAAAGATGATGTCATAGTTCCAATGAAAGGAAATGAAATCAAATCTTTATATACTACTCCAGAAAAATTCAAAAACCACTATGTAGAAATCATTGGGCAAGTATTTGCTGCTCCCGAATTTGATGAGGATGGCGTATACCTTCAAATGTGGGCAGACATTGAGAATAGCGAAAATAATACGATTGTATATATTGGGGATAAAGATTTTGATGTAAAGCAAGACGATTATATCCGCATTGTAGGAATAGTAGGTGATGTATTTGAGGGCGAGAATGCCTTTGGTGGTACTGTGTCTGCTCCAATCATTACTGCAAGAGAATATGAGGTTTTAAGCTATCAAGATGCTCTTAGTCCTACCTTAAAAAATATTGAGGTTAACCAAACTCAAACTCAATATGGTTACTCTGTTACTTTACAAAAAGTAGAATTTGCCGAAAAAGAAACAAGGGTATACTTAAAGATAGATAATCAAGGCTCCGACACATTTTATGTATATAGTTTTAATGCGAAAATCACACAAGCAGGAAAGCAATTTGGCGAACAAGATAATTGGGATGCTGAATATCCCGAAATTCAAAGCGACTTGCTTGTTGGAAACTCTACTGAAGGCATAATTTCGTTTCCAAAATTAAACAGCGGCGCATTTGGTGTAATAATTGATGCAAGTTCTGAAAATTACGATGAAGATATTAAGCCGTTTACATTTAGTGTTGAGGGATAAGGCGAATTACAATGAGAAAAATCAAAACGATAACAGTATTACTTTTAACTTTTGTCCTCTAGAACCGCCGGTGGAGATCCGCTATGCGCTGGTTTGGAAACGCTATGCGGTGTTCAGCAACGCAGCAGAAGCATTTTTGCAAGCGGCAAAAAATCTGCATTATAATGGGATTTGAACCCGAGGGCTCTTGGAAACGTGCCGGCGGCACGTTTCAACCCGAAGGTACTTGAAGCAAAGCTTTTGGCTGTTTCCTCGGGAATTTTCAAGCTCTCGCCCGTTATCATCGTATGCAGCAAAAATCAGCCGTGTGCGCACATGATTTTTGGCGATCCTTTTACGCTGCAAAG
>CAVDFD010000020.1:0-16132 GCA_963608145.1 Bacteroidaceae bacterium
GCCTGCGACTGATATCAGCATCAGTACGGCAAGCAGCGAAGCGAGATAACGCTTCAATGTGTGTTTCTTCATGCTTTACCTCCATAAAATGAAAAAAGTTTTTGCCGCATAATTACAAAAAGATACCGTTATGCGACTTTTCTGACACTATAATAACAAAACGTTTACAAAAAATCAATAGAAAGTTCAACATTTCCTCAACTTTTGTAATGACGGGCTTTGCCGGCACGAAAAAACACTTGATATTTAAGAATTTTTTAAGAAAATCTAAATTCTGTCGAGCACGGCGCAGACCGCGTCAAAGGCTTTGCCCGCCGCAAAGACGACGTTTTTTTCAAAGCTTCCGAGCCCCGCCTCGTCCTCGGTGTCGGATATGGCGCGCAGGCAGTTGAACGGAGCGTTCATCGCGCTGCACACATGCGCTGCCGCGGCGCTTTCCATGTCGCAGCAGACGGGGTCAAAGCGCTCAATGATGCTCTCGCGCCCGTCGCTTTCGACGAAAACGTCGCCCGTCACCGTTCTGCCGCACACAAGCCCCAGCGCTCGGCCTATGCCGACAATGTCCTCCGCGCAGTAAAAGTCGGGGTCGATGGCGCTCGGGTGGTAGTCGATGATAAGCTGCGGCGCAAGGTCGTGATACACGCAGTCTGTTATCATGATGCACTGCCCGATGTGAACTCCGCCCTTTATCGCTCCGGCAACGCCGGACATTATAACTCTGTCCGCGCCGCAGTCGCGGATAAGCGTCATTGCGCCGAGCGCGGCGTTTACCTTGCCCAGACCGCAGAACAGAGCCGAGACCTCGTGCCCGCACAAAATGCCGTCAGAGCGCTGCATTCCGTGCAGCATGACTGCCTTGCCGCCGAGCGCGGCCTTATACGGCTCAAATTCCGGCGCACAGGCGCACAGTATACCTATCTTCATTCCTCGACCTCCCACGGTAATGCAACAATGCTGTATTCGTGCCCGACCTCAGGCAGGAACCTTTCGATAATATCGGCAGTCCTTATCCTGAGCGTTGACGTGTTTATGCAGGGATGGCAGCCGATGTATTCATCCTTCAGAAGATCCCCGTCTATGACAAGATGGACGCGCCCGCCGTCGTTCATGAGCCCTAAAACGCTGACAGAGCCCGGGCTTATGTCCAGCAGCTCCTGCATGTGCTCGGGCGAGGCAAACGATAGCCGCGCCGTGCCTATCTGCTTTGAAAGCAGCTTCGTCTTGAAGGGCTTGTCCCCGGGCATGAGCAGCAGATAAAACTCCGTCTGCTGCCGGTTCGTGAGAAACAGGTTCTTGCATATCTGTGCGCCCAGCGTTTTTTCTATCTCGTGGCAGACCTCTATCGTGTCGGCGTGCTCGTGATCGACGCGGCTGTAGCCTATGCCCAGCCTGTCGAGCATGTCATAGCAGCGCTGCTCCTTCGGCAGGCGCTCGGAGCAGTCCTCGGGTCTGCCCTCGTAAAGCTTTGATGTTTGCATTTTGTTGTACCTCTTATAACTGCAATGATGCTGCCATTATCGCATATTTTCATCGCCTGCGCAACTTGTAAAAATGCAATGCAAGGTATATAATAATTAATCATTTTTTCGAGGTGCGGATATGAGGCTTTGCAGCACAGGGGAACTTGATACCGTGAAGACCTTTGAATGCGGCCAGTGCTTCCGCTGGAACCGCGGCGGCGACGGCGTTTACCGCGGCGTTGTGGACGGGCATTACGCCGAGGTCTCGGTGAAGGACGGAGAGGTTTACATAACATCAGACGCGCCGGAGGATATCTGGCCGCGCTATTTTGACCTCGAAACCGACTATGCCGAGGTGAGCCGCGCATTCACGGGGCAGTATCTTGAAGACTGCGTCCGCTACGGCAGCGGCATACGCATCCTGCGGCAGGACGCCTGGGAGGCGCTGTGCTCGTTTATCATATCCCAGTGCAATAACATAGGCCGCATAAAGGGCATCGTCGAGCGCCTGTGCGAGGGCTTCGGCGACGAGATACGCATTGGCGATAAGCTGTACTATTCCTTTCCGAGCGCCGAGCGCCTTGCCGCCCTTGAGCCGGAGGAGCTTGCCAGCATACGCGCAGGCTACAGGGCGGAATACATCGTCTGCGCCGCCCGCGCCGTCGTAAACGGCGATATAGACCTCGAAGCGCTCCGGCAATGCGATTACAGGCAGGCGATAAAGGCTCTGCGCACCGTGCGCGGCGTGGGCGAAAAGGTCGCAAACTGCGTCGTGCTGTTCGGCCTGTGGCATACGGAGGCCTTCCCGATAGATGTCTGGATGAAGCGTGCGCTGAAGGAAAACTTCCCGCCGGATTTTAAGCCCGAGTCGCTCGGACGATACGCGGGACTTGCCCAGCAGTATATCTTTTATTACGCAAGAAGCAGGGGGAATGAAAAATGAAATACAAGCTCATAGCAGCCGATATGGACTCAACGTCCTTAAACTCAAAAAAGGAGCTCACGCCGAGAACCGTGGCCGCCATGGAAAAAGCGATAGAGCAGGGGAAAACCGTTGCATTTTCAACGGGGCGCAGCATAAGCCTCGTGCAGCCGTATATCGACATGGTGCGCGGCATGCGCTACGCCGTGACGGGCGCGGGTGCCTCGGTCATTGACACATATACGAACAAAAAGATATTATATAAAACCATGGATCCCGAGACGGTAAAATACATAGCCGCCCGCGCCGCGGGCTACGTCATGCCGATATTTTTCATCGACGATAAGACCTACAGCAGCTCATGGTGCGTCGATAACTGCGCCGACTTCGGACTGAGCGCCTATGAGCCGATATACCGGCAGGGCATGAATCTCGTGGACGACGTGTTTGCAATGTTCATGGCAGACCCCAAGCCCGTTGAAAAGCTCAATCTGTTCTTCGCCGAGGACGGCGAGGCCGATGCCGTATACGAGCAGATAAAGACTCTGCCCGTGAGCTTCACCTGCCATGCGCCGCACTGCCTTGAGATAAACGCAAGCGGCGTGAGCAAGGCCGGCGGCCTGCGGGCACTATGCGATGCGCTTGGCGTGGATATCTCCGAGTGCATAGCCGTAGGCGACGCGCAGAACGATGAGGAAATGCTCAGAGCTGCGGGGCTCAAGGTCGCAATGGCAAACGGCAGCGACAGCGTCAAGTCCATTGCAGACATTATTGCGCCCGATTGCGACAGCGACGGCGTTGCGGATATAATTGAACAATATTTGCTTGATTAGATAAAAATAATATAGTATAATAAACTGATAGTCTGACTTTTGGAGTGAGCGCTATGGACGAAAAAATAATGCAGCTTAAAAAATGGATAGACGACAGCGACAATGTCGTGTTCTTCGGCGGTGCGGGAGTTTCTACGGAAAGCGGTATACCCGATTTCCGCAGCGTGGACGGCCTGTATAATCAGAAGTGGAAGTATCCGCCCGAGACGATACTGAGCCATTCGTTTTTTGTCCGGTATCCCGAGGAGTATTACCGCTTTCACAGGGAAAAGCTCGTCATAGACGGCGTGAAGCCCAACGCCGCGCATCTGAAGCTTGCCGAGCTTGAGCAAAAGGGCAAGCTGCGCGCAGTGGTCACTCAGAATATCGACGGACTGCATCAGGCAGCCGGAAGCAAAAAAGTGCTTGAGCTGCACGGCAGCATACTGCGCAGCTACTGCTCGGTCTGCCGCAAGCCGTATCCCGCGGATAAGATGAATCACGGCGAGGGCGTTCCTCACTGCTCCTGCGGCGGAGTTATCCGTCCGGATATCGTGCTGTACGAGGAGCCGCTGGACGAAGATGTTATCACCGAGGCTGTCCGCGTCATAAGTGAGGCCGAGGTGCTCATAATCGGAGGCACGAGCCTGAACGTTTATCCGGCAGCCGGACTTATAAACTATTACAGGGGGCATAAGCTTGCGCTTGTCAACCTGAGCAAAACGCCCTATGACGACGAGGCAGACCTTGTCATAAACGAAAAGATCGGAAAGGTATTCAGCCAGCTTTGAGTAGAATAGATGTTTTAGGCGTCGGATTTGACGATCTGACGAGAGAAGATGCGATAGATATGTGCAAAAGGCTCATAGACGAGCACCGCAGCGCATATATGGTAACGCCGAACCCCGAGATAGTCATGGCAGCCTGGGATAATCCCGAGCTGCACGAGGCCATACGCAAGGCGGATATGGTCATACCCGACGGCATAGGCGTTGTGAAGGCGGCAAGGATCATAGGAACGCCGCTCAAGGAACGCCTGCCCGGAATTGAGATAGGCGAGGCGATACTTGAATATGCCGCAGCCGGCGGCAAGAGCGTTTTCCTGCTCGGCGCAAAGCCCAGAGTGGCCGATGCCGCGGCGGAGAAAATGCGCGGGCTTTTCCCCGGAATAAACATCTGCGGCACAAACGACGGTTATTTTAAGGATGACGGCCCCGTGGTCGAGAAGATAAACGCCGCAAAACCGGATTTCCTGATGGTCTGCCTCGGCGCACCCAAGCAGGAGCTCTGGATGGCGCAGAACGCGCCGAGGCTCGATGTCGGGCTCATGGCAGGGCTCGGCGGCTCGCTTGACGTGTTTGCCGGAACGGTAATGCGTGCGCCGAAGCTGTGGCAGAAAATGAATGCCGAGTGGCTTTACCGCTGCATAAAGGAGCCGTGGCGCTTTAAGCGCATAGCACGCCTGCCGCTGTTTATCGTCAAGGCGTGGACAAAACGGATAAGGAAGTTATTCAATGGAAAAGGGTAAGCTCATCGTATTTGAGGGCATCGACGGCAGCGGCAAGTCCGCGCATTATAAGCGCGTATGCGCACGTCTCGAGGCGGAGGGAATAGATTATCACCACATCGTATTTCCGCGCTATGATAATGACAGCAGTGCACTGATAAGAATGTACCTCGGCGGAGACTTCGGGGCAAGCCCGAACGATGTAAACGCCTATGCCGCTTCCTGCTTTTATGCCGTTGACCGCTTCGCCGCATACAGAACAGACTGGGGCGGTATATATAATTCCGGCGGCTTTATCCTGTCGGACAGGTATACGACCTCAAACGCCGTCCATCAGGGAGCAAAACTTCCAGATGAGGAGCTGCCCGGATTTTTCGAGTGGCTGTACGATTTTGAATATGTAAAGCTCGGACTGCCGAAGCCCGATCTTGTCATTTACCTTGATGTCGATATCGAGACCTCGCTCGGGCGCATGAAGCGCCGTCAGGAGAAAACGCATACCTCGGCGGATATCCATGAAAAGGATATACACTATCTCGAAAACTGCCTGAGAGTTGCCGATAAGGCTGCCGATCACTACGGCTGGACGCGCATAGCGTGTACGAAGGACGGCATCGAGCGCGAGCTTGAAGAAAAGCATGAAGAGATCTATTCCATCATCAAAGCCGCTCTGTGAGGAAAAGCGCAATCTGCGCGCCCGAAAGACCGCACAGATCGAAGGCCTCGACGCGGAATATATTAAAAACAGCGACGAGGCGATATTAAATAAGCTATTAAGCCTCGAGGAGCTTAAAAGCGCCGGTACGGTTTTTCTGTACCACAGCATAGGCCGCGAGGTATCGACCGTAAAGCTCATTGAGCTGCTTATTGAAAACGGCAGGAGCATAGCGCTCCCCGTGAGCGGCAATAAGGGCATTATGGAGTTTTACCCCTTAAACAGCCTTTCACAGCTGCGTCAGGGGAGATACGGCATACCCGAGCCGCCTGTAACGCAGGCCGTAAGACCGGAAAAGAGCGATATTATAATCGTTCCGGCGCTGTGCTGCGACGGCAGCGGCCACCGCCTCGGCCACGGGGCAGGGTATTACGACCGCTATCTTGCAGGCTGCGATTGCTTCAGCGTCTGCCTTTGCAGAAAAGCTCTCATGGAAGATAAGCTTCCGGCCGAGAGCACGGATATAGCCGTGTCAATGGTTTTGACCGATTGAAAATATAAAGGGCTCTTAAAAAGAGCCCTGAGTCCTCAGCAGCCGCAGCCGCAGTCATTGCTGCCGCAGCCGCAATTTCCGCCGCAGCTGTTGCCGCAGCCGAAGAAGAGGATTATGAGTATGAGAATTATCCAGATGCAGCTGTTATTATTGTTGCAGAACATATATATTCCCTTTCCCCGCGCATAAAATTCCGAAGTCCGATCCGGCGCGGCGGATACACGACGCGAAATTATCAAGCATACAGAGCAGCGTTTGCTGCGTCTGCTGTATATTATGCCGCAGCGGCAAATCAGGTTACGATCCGTAAAGGAGATTTTTATGGCTGATAAGAAAACAGATTTTGACGAGCTTTTCGGGAAAAAGGAACCCGATAAGAAGCCCAGAAAAGTGCCAGCTGCACCGGCGCAGCGAAAAGCACCGGCACAGCCGAGGAAACAGAGCGCATCCGCAGCTGCCAAGGAGAACAGGAGCGGCCTTGCCGGAGGTGCGCTGTACTTCCTGTTCGTTATAAGCGTCAGCATTATTCTGGCCTGCCTTGCGTGGGCTGCGGCGACGGATGTTCTGGGCTTTAAGTCCTCGGATACAGTTGCGCAGATCACACTTGATAAGGACAGCTTTACATACAAAGAGGTCGAGGTCAAGGACGATGACGGCAGCACGAAAACAAAGAAGGTCCATTATGCCGATGTGAGCTATGTAGCCGACCAGCTCAAGGACAACGGAATTATAAAATACAAGTGGCTGTTCAAGCTCTTTGCCTCGGTGTACAATGCCGACGAGAAGATAGACCCGGGCACATACGAGCTCAAGGCGGTCTACGACTATAAGGCGCTTGTAAAGAAAATGACCTCAGGCTCGGGCGCGATGGTGACTAAGAAGATAACCTTCCCCGAGGGCTACACCATGCACCAGATATTCAAGAAGCTCGAAGCCGAGGGCGTGTGCGACTATGACGAGCTCATGGATGCCGCCGCAAACTCCACCTTCAGCTATTCCTTCCTTGAGGGAACGGAAAAGGGCGATGCCAGCAGACTCGAGGGCTTCCTGTTCCCTGATACCTATGAGTTTTACGAGGGAATGCCGGCGGCCAGCGCCATAAACAAGTTCCTTGAGGTGTTCCATTACAGGATGACCGCAGAGATGCTCCAGTGGCAGGAGGAAAGCGGCTATACCATGCGCCAGATCATAACGATCGCGTCTATGATAGAAAAGGAAGCGGCCAACGATTCCGAGCGCTACACCATAGCGTCTGTTATCTACAACCGCCTGAATAAGGACTGGCCTCTCCAGATAGACTCCACAACGCTCTACGAGTACCCCGATCACGAGGGAGCGCCCACGGCGGAGATGCTGGCAAAGGACAGCCCCTATAATACCCGCATAAGCAAGGGTCTGCCCCCGTCCCCGATATGCAGCCCGGGTCTTACGTCGATAAAGGCGGCGTTGCAGCCGAGCAGCACAAATTATATGTACTACGCGCTCAATACGGCCACCGGCCAGCACGAATTTTTCACGAGCAGCGACGCATTCAACGCTTTTGTGGCAACGCAGAATTATGACTGACAGACGGCCTGAACTGCTTGCACCGGCCGGAGATTACGAGCGCCTTCAGATGGCACTCCACTACGGCGCGGATGCCGTTTACCTCGCCGGTAAACGCTTCGGAATGAGAGCCTCGGCAGGCAATTTCTCTATGGAAGAGCTTGCCTTGGCCTGTGAAAAGGCGCATGAAAAGGGCGCAAAGGTGCATCTTACCTGCAATACGCTGCCGCGTGAGGATGAGCTCGGGGCTCTGCCCGACTTTCTGCGCGAGGCGAAGAACGCCGGTGTCGATGCTTTTATAATCGCAGACCTCGGAGTTATGAAGACCGCCGAGAAATATGCGCCCGAGGTGCAGCGCCACGTCAGCACCCAGCTCGGCGTAATAAACAGCGCGACGGCGCGGGTTTTGTACGATATGGGCGCGAGCCGCGTCGTGCTTGCGCGTGAAACGCCGATGCGCGATATATTCGAGATCAGGGCTAATACGCCCAAGGAGCTCGAGATAGAGGCCTTTGTCCACGGTGCTATGTGCGTATCGTTTTCGGGACGCTGCCTGCTGTCAAACTACCTGACGGGGCGCGACGCGAACAGGGGAGCCTGTGCGCAGCCCTGCCGCTGGCGCTACCGCCTTGTGGAGGAAAAGCGCCCTGGCGAGTATTTCGATATAACGGAGGATAAGGGCACGTTTATCATGAACTCGCGTGATATGTGCATGATAGACCATATACCCGAGCTCATAGCCGCGGGAGTCACGAGCTTCAAGATAGAGGGCAGAATGAAGTCTGCCTACTACGCCGCCGCCGTCACGAACGCCTACCGCCATGCGATAGACTTTGCGCTCAGAGGAGAGGAGCTTCCGCAGGTGTGGCGTGACGAGGTAGATAAGCTGAGTCACCGCCCGTACTGCACAGGCTTTTACTACGGCGACCCCGGTCAGCACTACTCGGAAACGAGCTATTACTCGGACGCGGAGGTCTGCGCCGTCGTTGAGGACTGCGGCGGAGACGGAAACGCCGTTCTGACGCAGCGAAACCGCTTCTGCCTCGGCGATACGGTCGAGCTTATGACAAACGAGCATGAGCCGATGGCATTCACGGTCGGCTACATGGAAAACGCCGACGGTGAGGCGATAGAAGCGACGCCGCACGCAATGATGACGATAAAAATGAAGCTGCCCATGCCGTGCAGCCGCCTGTCGATATTAAGGCGTATCAAGACAGATAAGTAAAAAAGGAGACAGATATATGAAAGCATACGGAGTAAATGAACTAAGAGAGATGTTCCTGAGCTTTTTTGAGAGCAAGGATCACCTCAGGCTGCCCAGCTTCTCGCTGGTTCCGCAGAACGACAAATCCATCCTGCTCATAAACGCCGGCATGACCCCGATGAAGCCATGGTTCAAGGGTGAGCAGATACCGCCGCGCAAGCGCGTGTGCACCTGCCAGAAGTGCATCCGTACCGGCGATATCGACAATGTCGGTCACACCGCACGCCACGGCACTTATTTCGAGATGCTCGGAAACTTCTCCTTCGGCGATTACTTCAAGCACGAGGCAATAGCGTGGAGCTGGGAGTTCCTCACGAGCGAGGAATGGGTCGGCCTCGACCCGAACAGGCTCTATCCCTCGGTTTATCTCGACGATGACGAGGCGTGGAATATCTGGCATGACGAGATAGGCATTCCCGCCGAGAAGATATTCCGCTTCGGCAAGGAGGATAACTTCTGGGAACACGGAGCAGGTCCCTGCGGCCCCTGCTCGGAGATATATTACGACCGCGGCGAGGAATACGGCTGCGGCAAGCCCGACTGCACCGTCGGCTGCGACTGTGACCGCTATATTGAGGTCTGGAACAACGTTTTCTCGCAGTTTGACAACGACGGTCACGGTAATTACACCGAGCTTTCACAGAAAAATATCGACACCGGCATGGGTCTTGAGCGTCTTGCCGTCGTATGTCAGGGCGTAAACTCGCTGTTTGATGTCGATACTGTCATGAATATCACCCATAAGGTCTCGGACATAACCGGCGCACATTACGGCCAGAGCGAAAAGCGCGACGTATCCCTGCGCGTTATCACCGACCATATCCGCAGCGCGACCTTCATGATCTGCGACGGTATACTGCCGTCAAACGAGGGACGAGGCTATGTTCTGCGCAGACTTCTGAGAAGAGCTGCGCGTCACGGAAAGCTTCTGGGCGTTAACGAGCCCTTCCTTTACAGCATTATAGACACCGTTATACACGAAAACGAGTGCCAGTATCCCGAGCTGCGCGAAAAGCAGCAGTATATAACCCGCGTCGTCAAGAGCGAGGAGGACAGCTTTGCCAAGACCATCGACGCAGGCATGCAGATATACGGCAGCCTGCTCGCCGAGCACAAGGCAAAGGGCGAAACCGTGTTCTCCGGCGCTGATGCCTTCAAGCTCTACGACACCTACGGCTTCCCCGTGGACATGACGGCGGAAATGCTCGTTGACGAGGGCATGACGCTCAACATGGACGAGTTCAGGGCTCTCATGGAGGAGCAGCGCATCCGCGCACGCGAGGCGAGAAAGGCTCTCGGCGATCTCGGCTGGGAGGGCATAGACTTCGGCCTTGACGCAACTCCGACGGAGTTTACTGGCTACGATAAGCTCACCGATACGGCTACCGTTCTTGCTATCGTAAACGGCGATGAGCTGGCCGGCGAGATCAGCGAGGGCTGCGAGGGCATTCTTGTTCTGGACAAGACTCCGTTTTACGCCGAGATGGGCGGCCAGCTTGCCGATAAGGGCGAGATAGGCTTCAGCCTTGAGGACGTTGAAAACGGGCAGTTTACAAAATTTGTCGTAAACAACGTCAAAAAGGATAAGGGCAGCAAATATCTGCACTACGGCGTGTGCGTATCCGGCGCAATATCCGTCGGCGAGGAGGTCGTGGCCTCCGTCGATCCGGAGCGCCGCAGAGCGGTCTCACGCGCACATTCGGCAACGCATCTGCTGCATGCGGCGCTGCGTAAGACATTGGGCGAGCATGTGCATCAGGCCGGCTCTCTTGTCGATGCCGACTATCTGCGCTTTGACTTCACGCATTTTGAGGCAATGAGTCCGAAGGAGGTCGCGGCGGTAGAGGATGCCGTAAACGATGCTATCCTCGACGGTGCGGATATCTCCGTTCGTGAGATGAGCCTTGAGGACGCAAAAAACAGCGGCGCTACGGCGCTGTTCGGCGAAAAGTACGGCGATGTGGTCCGCGTCGTGAAAATGGACGGCTACAGCACGGAGCTTTGCGGCGGCACTCACCTGGACAACACCGCAAAGGTCGGCATGTTCCATATAACGAGCGAGTACTCGGTTGCAAGCGGTGTTCGCCGCATCGAGGCCGTGACGGGCAGAAAATATCTTGAAATGTCAAAGCGCTCCTACCTGACGGTGGCACGCGCAGCCGAGAGTCTTAAGGCAAAGCCGAGCGAGCTTCTGAGCAAGGCCGAGGGCTTTGTATCCGAGGTCAAGAGCCTGCGTCAGAAGGTCGAAAGGATGAAGGACAAGATCCTTGCAAGCGATGTTGAGCGCTTCCTGTTTGCGGCAAAGAAGATCGGCGACTTCAACGTCCTGACCGCAACGCGCACCGATCTTGACGCAAACGACCTCAGAAAGATCGGCGACTTCCTGCGCGATAAGGATCCGAAGATCGTTGCGGTGCTTGCAACGGCCAACGAATCCAAGGTGACCTTTACAGCCTGCTGCGGCAAGGACGCTGTAGCGGCCGGTATCAAGGCTGGAGATATAGTCAGGGCAGTTTCCGCAGTTGCCGGAGGCAAGGGCGGCGGCAAGCCGGACTCCGCGATGGGCGGCGGCACGGAGGTGCTGAAGATGGATAACGCCCTTGCAATTGTTGATGATCTCGTTGCTGAAAAGCTCGGACTTTAATAGGAGGAATAACAATGAACGACTGCTTATTCTGCAAGATAATCGCGGGTGAGATACCCTCGACCAAGGTTTATGAGGACGAAAGCGTGTTTGCGTTCCGCGATATCAATCCGCAGGCGCCGGTGCATGTGCTGGTGCTGCCCAAGGAGCATATCTGCTGCACAGACGAGATAAATGCGGAGAACTCGGCACTTGTCGGCAAGTGCTTTGAGGCTGTTGCCAAGATAGCAAAAAGCGAGGGCTTGACTAATGGCTACCGCGTCGTAAACAACTGCGGCGAGGACGGCGGCCAGACCGTAAAGCACCTGCATTTTCACGTCCTCGGCGGCAAAAAGCTCCCCGAGGGCATGGCCTGAATATAGACATATAATGAAAAAAGCAGCCTTACAGCTGCTTTTTTTGCAGACAAGAGGTGAGCCATGAAGTCGGTACGCATACTGTGCACAGCTTCAACAGGATACTGCGCGGCGGTGTTCCTGTCGCATTATCTGCTGTTCGGCGAGAGCTTGTCGGCAGTGCTGATGCTGCCTGCCATAGCTGCGCTCACTGCGCTGCTGTTTCGCGGCAGGATGCGCACACGGCTCATAATAGCCGCGGCTGCAATGGCTCTCGGCTTTTGCCACTACTGGCTGCACTATGAGCAGACGGTGTCAAAATGCGAGGTGTTTGCAGACAGGGAGATAACGACGACGGCGCGGATAATGGACTATCCCGACGAGCGTGACAGATGCACTCTGCTGACTGTCAAAATCACAGGCGATGAGCTTCCTGATGTAAACGCACTTGTTATCGACTACTCAGGCGAGGAGCCGGACTTTCTACCAGGCGACGAGATAAGGGTGAAGCTCAGGCTCCGCAGCGTTACAGAGCGCTACGGCGAGGAGACGGACTCGAACATATCCAAGGGCTTGTATCTCAACGGCTACACCTCCGAGAGCATTGAAAAGACAGGCAGCCGGCAGGGCTCGCTTTTATATTTTCCGAAGCTTTTGGGAAATGCCCTGCACAACGAGATAGGCAGGCTTTTCCCCGACGATACCGCGCCATTTATGAAGGCGCTGCTTGCCGGATATAAGGACGATTATTACCAAAACGATAAGCTCTATGCCTCGATGAACGTCGCGGGGCTTGCGCACGTCGTCGCGGTATCGGGCATGCACGTTGCCTTCCTTGTCGGCGTGCTGCAGAGCATTTTGGGCAGAAACCGCAGATCGTCGCTTGTCTGCATAGTGCTCGTGTGGCTTTTCGTCGTCATGGTCGGCTCGCCGCTTTCGGCGGTCAGAGCCGGTATTATGATAAGTATATTAATGCTCGCGCCGGTGCTCGGCAGGATAAACGACCGCGCTACGACGCTGTCGTTTGCTCTTGCGGCGATACTTATATCCAATCCGTTTTCCGCCGGAAGCGTTGCATTGCAGCTGTCGTTCGGAGCTGTGGCGGGAATGTTCCTGTTTTCGCAGCCGGTATATGAATATTTTGCATCGAAGCTCACACCTCCGAAGCTGCTGAGAACACCCGTAAACTATATGATCGCAACGCTCTCGAGCTCTCTTGCCGTGACGGTATTTACATTTCCGCTGCTTGCTGCGCATTTCGGCTATGTTACGCTGCTCGCGCCCCTTATGAATATTCTCTGCCTCTGGGCGATATCGGCGCTGTTTGCCGGAGGCTTTGCGCTGTGTGCGCTGGGGCTTGTGCTGCCAGTGCCCGCATCGTGGCTCGCGGGACTGCTGTCCTATCTTGTGCGCTACATAGCATATGTGGTAGAATACTCAGCGAAAATGCCGGTGACGGCGCTGTATACGGAAAACGCTTACGCAGTGCCGTGGCTAGTTGCCTCGTATGTGCTGTTTATCGCATATTTTATCCTGCGGCGGTATAAAAAGCTCAGCGTTCTCATTCCGTCGGCAGCGTGCCTTGTCATGCTCTGCGGCGTGTTTCTTCTCACGGAGCGCGATATGCGCTCGGATACGGGAACCATAAGCGTCATGAACGTCGGAAACGGTCAGTGTATCGCCGTAACGGAGGGGGAGAACACCGTTGTCATCGACTGCGGCGGCTACGGCATAACGCAGAACGCGGGGAGCATGCTCGCGTCATATCTTCGTGCAAACGGAAGGTATGATATAGACTATCTCATGCTCACGCACCTGCACACGGATCATGCCTCCGGCGTTGTGCGGCTTTTAAACCTCATGAACGTAAAAACAGTCATACTGCCGGATAATGCCGAGGATACCAGCGGCGACGGTATGCTTGAGAGCATAATCGAGGCTGCCGGTGAAAACGATGCGAAATTAGTTTACATAACGCAAGACACGGACTTTACCGCCGGTATGATAAGGCTTTCAGTATTTGAAAGCTCGGAGCTCGGAAGCCGTGACGAAAGCGGCATAATGGCAAAGCTCAGCATAAATGATTATGATATGCTCGTTACCGGTGACGTTGAAAAGGCCGTCGAGCGCGAGCTCGCGGCAAAGCACGAGCTTTCCGGCACGGAGCTTCTTATCGTTCCACACCACGGCTCGAGGTACTCAACGAGCAGTGAGCTCCTCTCGGCGCTCAGACCCGAAACGGCTGTCATATCCACAGGCTACAACAGCTACGGGCACCCGACGCAGGAGACGCTGGATATACTCGAAAAATATGATGTAAATGTCCTGCGGACGGACGAGCTCGGCAGGATAGTGCTGCATATTGCGGCAGGTGATTAAATGGCAAAGAAAACGAAACGTGACGAAAAATTCAATTATAACGCAAGCGTAAGCGCGCTGCGCGCCGAAGGACCGGCAGGGCTGTATCTCATCTGGGGACCCGAGGATTATCTCGCCGACAGGTTTTTTGACGAGATAAAAAAGCTGTGTATAACAAGCGAGGCCGACGATTTCAGCTACCGCAGGCTGTCTGAGCGTGATTTTTCCGCTCTTACGCTCAAAGAGGCCATCGACAGCGTGCCGTTTTTATCCGAGCGCAGCCTTGTCGAGGTGCGCGGCATTGATATAAACAAGCTGAGGGAGTCGGAGGAGATATGCGGCATTCTTACAGATATTCCGGATTACTGCACGGTCGTTTTTATGGCACCGATAGGCTTTGAGCCGGATAAGCGTCTGAAGCTGTACAAGACCATACAGAAATGCGGCAGAGAGATATGCGTCACCGCGCAGAGCGGAGATATACTCATAAAATGGATCATCCGCCGCTTTGCAGCCGAGGGGAAGGGTATAGAGCTCAACGCAGTGCAGCGTCTTATAAACGTCAGCGGCGATCTGATGAACGGACTAATACCTGAAATAAACAAGGTCGCGTCGTATACCAAGGGCGACAGGGTCACCGAGGCCGACGTTGACGCTGTAGCGCACCATATACCCGAGGCCGTCGTGTTTGACATGACCGAGGCGCTGGCAAAGGGCGAAAATAACGCCGCAATGCGTCTTCTGGGCGAGCTGCTTGCCGATAAGAATAACGAGCCGACAATGATACTTGCAATAGTCGGAGGACAGATGCGGAAGATGTACGCCGCGAGGGTCGCCATAGATAACGGCCTGACGAAGGATTATCTCATGAAAACGCTCGGACTGCGCTATGATTTTATCGCAAACCGACTGCTTGCTGCGTCAAGGCGCTTTTCGACGGAGCAGATACGCAGCGCCGTCGAGCTGTGCGCAGACACGGACTATGCCATGAAAAGCAGCAAGACCGAGCCTGTGGAGCTTCTGAAGGAATGCGTCATGCGCATTGCGGCAGGTGATACGGATGCATAGAGTTTCCGAGGTCATCGTAGTCGAGGGCAGATACGATAAAAACACGCTCTCTCAGGTCGTGGACGCGGTAATAATCGAAACGAGCGGCTTCGGAGTGTTCAATAACAAGGAAAAGCAGCAGCTTCTGCGCACGCTTGCCGAAAAGCGCGGCCTTATAGTGATGACGGACCCCGACGGCGCGGGGCTCGTTATCCGAAACTTTGTGAAAAGCTGCGTAGACCCAAGCCTTTTAAAGCACGCCTATATGCCGGAGATATTCGGCAAGGAGCGCAGAAAGAGCAGAGCCTCAAAGGAGGGAAAGCTTGGTGTCGAGGGCATGAGCGCGGATATCATCATGCAGGCGCTGCGCCGCTGCGGAGCTACGATCGACGGGGAACAGGCGCAGCCCTCCGGCGGTATAAGCATGGCGGACATGTATGCCGCCGGCCTTGCCGGAAAGCCGGACAGCGCCGCAAAACGGGCAGAGCTGCTTGAGTCCATGTCCCTTCCGCGAAAAATGACCGCGCAGGCTTTTCTGCCGGTGCTCAACGCGCTCATGAGCCGTGAGGACTTCCTTTCGCGTTCGTTTTAAAAACATTGGCAATATACAATATGTTGTGTTATAATAAGTAATTAGAGTAAACGATTATTCGGAGGATAAATATATGAAATGTCCGTTTTGCGGATTCCTTGAGAGTAAGGTCATTGATTCCAGACCGGCAGAGGAGGGCACAACTATCCGCCGCCGCAGAGAGTGCCTTGCATGCCAGAAGCGCTTCACGACCTATGAGACGATAGAGCATCTGCCGCTCGTCGTTGTAAAGCGTGACGGCTCGCGCCAGCAGTTTGACAGGGTAAAGCTCATAAACGGCATGGTAAGAGCCTGCGAAAAGCGCCCAGTTACGCTCTCCCAGCTTGAGAAGATCGCCGACGAGATCGAGCAGGAGCTGCAAAGCGCCCTCGAGCGTGAGATCAGCACCGTCGATATCGGCGAGATGGTAATGAAGCGCATAAAGCTTGTCGATGA
>CAVDFD010000021.1:0-15777 GCA_963608145.1 Bacteroidaceae bacterium
ATTTTCTTCTGCGTGAGCGGCCTCGGTCGGCATACATGCGGTTATCCGCGATGCGGCTGTCGGAGTCCTTCATGAACTGCTTGAGCTTATCCTCGAATGCCTGATCGTCGGTGGGCGCTGCGACCTGACCGCTCGGCTGCCGTGTCTGCTGCTGTTTTTGCGCGGCAGGACGCGGCTGCTGCGGGGCGCGCTTTCGCTGCGTATTATCCGCTTCCTCGGCACGCTTTATCGAAAGATTGATCTTATCCCCGTTTATGCCGATGACCTTGACCTTTACAGTCTGACCGACGCTGACAAACTGCGCAACGTCGCTTACAAAGGTGTTTGCGATCTCGGAAATATGCACAAGACCGCTCTTGCCTCCGGGCAGGCTCACAAAAGCGCCGAACTTCGTTACGCCGCTTACCTTGCCTTCCAGTACCGCTCCCACTTCAGGCTGCATATTTTATCCCCTTATATCTCTAAATATCTTTTCGTCCGAGCCGATAAGCCTCAGCCGGTATTTTGCCAGACTTTCTATACCGTCGTCGGTATCAATATCCTCAAGCCGGGCTTCAAGATACGCGCCGTCCTCCTGCGCCTGCTGAATTTCCGCCTGCAAAGCCCTTGACTGCTCTATCGCCTCCGCGAGGTCGCGCTTGAGGCTTACCAGGTTCAGCATAGCATATACGGCAAGCATCGTCAATGCCAGACCGATGATCGTCGTCGATTTTTTCATTCTGCTTCTCATTTCTCCTTTTGCTGCTTTTTTTCATTGTAAACCAGCTAAAGGCTTTTGAAAAGCATTTTTTGCTGTAATCGCAAAGTTTTTTTATAATTTTTTCGGCAGGAGCAAAAATCAGCTTTACAAAGCGCAAAAGATGTAAAAAAACGGGCAGTGCAAGGGGGCTCAAAAGCGCCATATACGCAGCAAATCCAACGAACACCGCGCAGAGCATGAATATATGCAGCCTCCCCTGCCCCGCAGTCATGCCGAGGGTAAACAGCGCAAACAGCAGCAGTGCGCAGAACAGCGCATCGAGCGCAGTGTCCCTTCGCAGCTCACGGCGCAGCGCCCGCAGGATATCGTAAGCCGCGCCGAGGGCAAAGCCGGTCAGCACGGAGGCCGCCAGCTGCGCAAGCTGGAGCGATACCGCAAGCTGCATCTATCCGAACAGCTTCTGCCAGAAGCCGCCTGAAGGCGCTTTGTCCTCGTAGCTGAGCTCGCTTATGCTGCCCTCAACGCTCAGCTGTCCGATATCGAGACTTATCTTTTCGATGTGCAGTCCGCTGCCCCGCACGATGAGATCGCCGCTGCCCGTGTTCATGACGATAAGATTCTCATCAAAGCTCTCGACATCCTCAACGCCGGTGACATCGAGCTTTCTTCTGTCCTCAAGGCTTATACCGTGTGCCTTTGCCGCCGGCGGCAGCTTTTCATCATATGCCATGTGCAGTCCCCCTTTTTTGTACAAGCATATGAGGTACGGGCACAAAAAATGCTCTCATTTCAGAGAGCATAGTGTGTTGAAAAAGCCTCGCAGAGTTTGCGCCCGCAGGCGCAAATAAAATTCAATTTATTTTCTCCGGCGGCGTGTACGTCGGAGAAAATACTTCTCGGCTCGCAAACGTGCGAGCTGTGCGCCTTTGGTGCTCAGCGAGTGCGCTGCGGCGAGCCGCAGTCTTTTCAAACGAGAGCCCAGCAAAGCGGCTCTCGTTTGACTGTCAGAGTGCATTTTCGTTTATAACTTTAATTCCGTGAGACTTCAGCAGCTCTGCGGTAACGCCGTCGCCGGTAACTAGCGTTCCCGTGAAGCTTCCGTCGTAGACCGTTCCGCTGCCGCAGGAGGGGCTGTTTGCCTTGAGTATGGCAAGTCCTGCGCCGAAAAACCGTGCAAGGTACAGCGCAGCCTCAGCGCCCTTGTAAAACTGTTCCGTAACGTCCGCGCCGGTTTTCGATACTACCCTGTCTCCCAGTCGCTCGGACGGCGTGCGCGGCGTTGTCAGTCCTCCGTAGCACTCGGGGCACACGGGGATCAGCTCGTATTTTTCCGTGAGCATTCTGAGCTTTTCCTCCGGCAGGCGGTTATTGCCGCCGTCATATTTGCAGTCAAGACCCAACAAGCAGGCGGATATTATGACCTTATCCTTCATCGTCTTCTCAGCCCCAGTACAGCGCCGCACACGCCGCCTATGATATGCGTAAGCTGCGACACGTTATCCTTGAGCATAACGCCGTTTACGACCTCATTGCCGAGGTAGAGCACCAGCACGAGTATGAGCGTTATGGGAATGCAGCCGTTGCGCATTCCGGCGAGGGATGCCATGACGATCATCATGAACACGATGCCCGACGCACCCATGAGCATCGAGCCCGGAAACAAGAACCAGTACACGAGGCCGGATACAAGAGCCGTTATGACTATTGCACTCAGAAGGCTTCCGCTGCCGTACTTTTCCTCAAGCCCCGGACCGACGACGAGGATCATCATCATATTGCCTATGTAATGGTCATAGTCAACATGCCCCAGAACATGCAGGAAAAAGCGCGGATATGTAAGGATATCAGACAGCGACGAGTGCCATACGCTGAAAAGATATGTGTCCGTCCAGCCGTCGGTGACTCTGCCGAGCAGCAGCGCAATAAGCGATACGAGTGCAAAGGTCAGCGTCACGGGGGCGTTATATTGCAGTCGGAACAGTCTTTTCATTTAAGCTTCTCCAGCGCCTTTTCGTAATACTCCTTCGTACGCTCGTCAAAGCATACCATGCGCACGCGCTCGATCTCCGGATGCTCAAACAGGTACTCGGAGATCGTTTTTATCGCTATCTCCGACGCTTTGGAGAGCGGGAAATGATAAACGCCTGTGGATATGGACGGAAAGTCCACGGTCCTGCAGCCGTTTTCCGACGCGAGCACGAGGCAATTGCGATAGCAGGAGCGGAGCTTGTCCGCCTCGCCGTTATTGCCGCCGTTCCAGACGGGGCCGGGCGTATGGATAACGTATTTTGCCGGAAGCTTATAGCCGCGGGTGATCTTTGCCTCTCCCGTTTTGCAGCCGTTCAGCGTGCGGCACTCGGCCAGAAGCTCGGGACCTGCCGCACGGTGTATTGCGCCGTCAACTCCGCCGCCGCCGAGAAGCGAGCAGTTTGCGGCATTGACGATGGCATCGACCTCCTGCTTTGTTATATCTCCCTGAATTATCTCTATCTTAGCCATATCGCACCTCAAAAGTTATTTATATCGGAGATGAGCGCGTCAATGTCGCTCTCCTTGCTTGCCCAGCTCGTGCAGAAGCGCGTGACCGCACCGCCGTCGGGCAGCGGCGACTGTACGGAAAAGCTGTACTTTTCGCTCAGCGCGTCCAGCTGCGGCTTGCTGAGTATCGGAAATATCTGATTTGTCGGCGAGGGATAGGCAAACTCTATGCCCTTTGCCGCAAACGCCGCGCCGAGGCGGGCTGCCTGCGCCACCTCGCGGCGGCCTATCCTGTAGTACAGGCCGTCGGTGAAGAGCGTGTCAAATTGCAGTCCGAGCAGTCTGCCCTTGGCGAACATGCCGCCGCGCTGCTTTATGATATAGCGGAAGTCCTTTTTTATCGCCTCGTTTTTTATGACGACCGCCTCGCCGAAGAGTGCGCCGTGCTTTGTTCCGCCGATGTAGAACACATCGCACAGCCTTGCAAGGTCAGGCAGCGTGGGCGTGCCCTCGCAGGCCAGTGCGCAGGACATACGCGCACCGTCAACAAACAGCAGCACGCCCAGCTCACGGCAGACACCGCTCATTTCCTCAAGCTCCTGCAGCGTATACACCGTGCCCGTTTCCGTCGGCTGCGAGATATACACCATCGCGGGCTGAACTATGTGCTCAAACGATTCGTCGGCTCTGTGGCGCAGCACGCAGTCGCGGACATCGGCGGCGTTTATCTTGCCGTCAACGGTCGGAAGCGTTATTACCTTGTGTCCGGCTGCCTCGATCGCGCCGGTTTCGTGCACCTCTATGTGCGCGGTCTCGGCGGCCACAACGCCCTGATGCGGGCGCAGCGCAGCGGAAATGACCGTGAGGTTTGCCTGAGTTCCGCCGACGAGGAAATGAACGTCCGCGTCAAAGGCATTGCATTCGAGCCTTATCTTCTCGCGGGCGGCGCGGCAGTAGGGATCCGTGCCGTAGCCTGCCGTCTGCTCGTAATTTGTCTCTATGAGCCTGCTCATGATCTCGGGCACGGCTCCCTCGAGATAGTCGCTTTCAAATCTTATCATTCGCTTACCTCCACCGTAACTCCGCTGTCATCGGCACTGAGATATATTCTTCGGGCGTTCTCGCCGCGGCAGTCGATGATCTTCTGCGCTATGGCATCCTCAACGTCCTTCTGTATCGTGCGGCGCAGATTGCGCGCACCGTATACAGCCGAATAGCTTTTCTTGACCAGATAGTCTACAAGCTCCGTGCTCCAGCTCATGCTTATGCCGCGCTCTGCGATGGCATCGCGTGTTTCTCCGAGCATGAGTACGGCTATGCTGCGGAAGTTATCCTCGGATAGGCTGTTGAAATAAACTATCTCGTCAACGCGGTTTATAAACTCGGGGCGCAGGAAGTCGTTGAGCGCCTTGAGCGAACGCTCCTTCCCCATATCGCTGAGCGTACCGCCGAAGCCCACGGCGCCGCCCTTGGTGTTGGAGCCTGCGTTCGTCGTCATGACGATGACTGTGTTTTCAAAATTGACCGTCCTGCCCTGCGCGTCGGTTATTCTGCCGTCGTCGAGGATCTGCAGAAGGATGTTCAGAACGTCGGGATGCGCCTTTTCTATCTCGTCAAACAGCACGACCGAATAGGGCTTGCGGCGTATCTTCTCGGTGAGCTGACCTGCCTCGTCGTAGCCGACGTAGCCGGGAGGCGAGCCGATGATGCGCGAGACGCTGAATTTTTCCATAAACTCGGACATGTCGAGGCGTATGAGCGACTCGGGTGAGTCGAATAGATCGGCTGCCAGACGCTTTACGAGCTCCGTTTTGCCGACACCCGTGCCGCCGACAAAGATGAAGCTCGTCGGCTTGCGCTTTGCCTTGAGGCCTATGCGCGAGCGCTTTATCGCGGCGCACACGGCGGCTACCGCCTCGTCCTGACCGACGATATGCTCCTTCAGGCGCTTATCGAGCTGCGCAAGGCGCTCGAACTCGTCCTCGCGTATCGACGAGGCCGGTATCTTCGTCCACAGCTCGATTATGCGGGCAAGGTTATCGACCGTAAGCTCGGGAACGCCCTCGAGTTCTATCGAGGCCAGCTCCTGCTCACGCTGCATCTCCTTGCTGCGAAGCTCGGCTATGCGCTCGTAGCGCTTGTCAAGCGCCTCATCCGTGAGCTCCTCGCCATCTGGCGCGTCGGCGTTCATAAGCGCCTCGCGCTCGTAGCGCAGGTCGTCAAGATCCTTCTGGAGCTCGGCGCGGCGGACGATGTTTCTATCCTTGAGGTTTACGTCAGAGCAGGCCTCGTCGATAAGGTCTATCGCCTTATCCGGCAGGAAGCGGTCTGTTATATAGCGCTCGGACATTTTGACGGCCTCGGCGCACATCTCGTCGCTTATCCTGACACCGTGGTAGTCCTCATAGTATTTTCTGATGCCCTTGAGTATCTCGATGCTGTCGGCGACCGAGGGCTCGTTTATCGTGACGGGCTGGAATCTGCGCTCGAGCGCGGAGTCCTTTTCGATATGCTTGCGGTACTCGGTGAAGGTAGTCGCACCGATGACCTGTATCTCGCCGCGTGAAAGCGCCGGCTTTAAGATATTGGCCGCGTTCATGCTGCCCTCCGCGTCGCCCGCGCCGACGATATTGTGCACCTCGTCGATGACGAGGATTATATTCCCCTGCTTGCGCACTTCATCGATAAGACCCTTCATGCGGCTTTCAAACTGTCCCCTGAACTGCGTTCCGGCGACAAGAGCCGTCAGGTCGAGAAGATACACCTCCTTGCCGCGCAGCTTATACGGCACCTCACCCTGAGCAATGCGCTGGGCAAGCCCCTCCGCGACGGCTGTTTTGCCGACACCGGGCTCGCCGATGAGACATGGATTGTTCTTCTGGCGGCGGTTGAGGATCTGAATAACGCGCTCAAGCTCCTCGGCGCGGCCTATCATGTTGTCAAGCTTACCCGCTCTGGCTCGGTCTGTGAGATTTATGCAGTAATTATCCAGAAACTTGCGCTTGGGAGGCTTTGCGCCCTCCTTCTGCGGCTGCTGAGCCGCAGAGCTGCCGGTGCTGCCGCTGTTCTCGGCAGGGACATTGCCGCCGTTGCCGAAAAGCCTGTTCAGAAACGGGAAGGTCGCGGTCTTGCCGTCGTCGTCCCCCTCCGAGTCCTCGCCGCCATCGGGATCGGAGCTCATGTCCATAAGGCTTTCAACGCCGTTTAAGGCATTCATCATTTCACCGCTGAGGTTATCGAGATCCTCGTCGGATATGCCCATTTTTTCGATCATATCGTCAACGGGCTTTATATGAAGCTCTTTTGCACATTTAAGGCACAGCCCCTCGTTTTTCTGCGTTCCGTTCTCAAGCTTCGTAATAAACACGACAGCGACGTTTTGGCCGCAGCGTGAACACATTTTTGCTTGCATTGTTTATCCCCCAATTACTAAAATATTTTGTCGGCCACATTGCCCAGCGCGAGGAAAAATCTGCTGAACAGGCCGTCGTCCAATGTCGTTTTACCGATAATATTGCCGCAGAAGCTCAAAAGCCAGCACAGGCATATGCAGTATGCAAAGCCGCGCAGGAAGCCGAATGCGGCACCCCCGTAGAGATCAAGCTCATCGTTATCGCGTATACGGAAGCGCAGTGCGAAAATCTGCTTTATAAGCGATATAAAGAGCATTATAAGCGGAAAAAATATCAGCGAGCATATCGCATAGGCAAGCGCCTCGCTTCCCGCGTGAGCCGCCGCCGTTGTCGCGTCTATATCATATTCGGAGTATACCCGCTGCGCGTTGCCACAGTAGCTTGCGGCACGCTGCCCGCTAAAGCCGAGGCTTTCAAGGCAGCTTTCCGTGTATGGCGCTAAGAGCTCCGGCGACCGGCTTATGCTCTCCTCGATGCGCGTTTCGTCGATTCCGGCGTGACGCGCAGCCTCTTCCTCAAGCTGCGAATCTATATATCCCGCGAGCAGCGGGCGCAGCGGATACGCCATTGACGGCGCTGCGCTCGAGGCGATCAGCAGCGCGGCGGAAACGCTGATGAGCACGGCGGCAAGGCTTATTGCCGCGTTTATCGCTCCGCGCCTGTATCCGCGCCATGTACAATAAAATAGTATTAGCAGCAGACTCAGTTCAATTACAAATCTCATGAGTTCTTCATTTCCACACTCCCACCGCCGATGGCAAGTATATCACCGTCGTCCGAAAGCAGCACCATACTTGCTCCCGACGCATCCTCCGAGCGCAGGAGCTTTCCTTCATCGCTGTACACGCTCACCTCGTTCTGCGTGAGCAGCGCCATCTTATCGTTCCGGCAGTCGAGATACCAGAGCTCGCCGCCGGCAGATATCCTGTTTTTTATATCGAGGCTGTCGTCAAGGATATACACGTCGGTTTTTTCGTCTCCGGTATTTCCACTCACCTCTATTATGAGCTTCCTGTCAAGTACCCCGAATTTACCCGTCATTTTGCCGGAAAAACCGCGTTTTCCCTTGAAGCTGCCCTCGTCATTGCAGACGTACAAGCTGTCCCCGCCTATGCAGCAGACCCGCTCGCCGAGCCAGACGATATCGCGCAGACCGGCACATTCAAACGAGCCGCACTCTGCTTCGCTGTCAAGCCTGAAAAGGCGCACGGCCTTATCCGTGAGCACTGCAAGCCTCGTTCCGTCGGGCGAGACGGCGGCGGAGACAAGAGCCTGATGCGCGCTGTACCATTTGTACAGTGCTTTTTTATCCGGCGAATACACAGTTACGCTGCCCATGTAGCCCGACTCATCTGTACACAGGGCAATGTATCCCGTTTCGGAAAGTGCGGCGCTTATGATGCCTCTAGAAGTGCTTATGAGCTCTCCGTCGGAGAATACTAAGCTTTGTCCGCCCTCGGTATAGGCTGCGGCAAGCCGGCTGCTTTTCGTTATGCGGGCGGTGTCGGGCTCCAGTGTGCGCTCAAAAATGAGCTCTCCTGTGCCGTCAAAGCATTTGACAGCGCAGCGCCTCACTGTGAACAGCCCTGCATCGCACAGGGCGGCAGCATCCGCCTCTCCGCAGATAAATGAGCCGGAAAGCTGCGCTTTTGGGGTACAGGCGCACAGTGCAAGGCAAATAACAATGGCTGAGATCAGCGTTTTTTTCATCAGATATTCAGTCCTTCAGCATCATGATACCGGCCGGACCTTCATACCACACTCTGTTTAAATACAAGCCCTGCGGCGGCATCGTCGGCCCTGTGAGCCTCCTGTCGCCGAGTTCGAGAAGCTTGGGGATATCCTCGGGTTCTATCTTCCCGTAGGACGCGTACACCAGCGTTCCGACTATAGCGCGGCACATGTTGTACAAAAAGCCGTTGGCGCAGACGGAAACCGTGATGAGATCATCCGTTTTCTCGGCTGTGCAGCTGTAGACCGTGCGAACGGTGGTCTTAGTCTGTGTACCGAGCGAGCGCACGGCGGCAAAATCATGCGTGCCCTCAAAGGCGCTCGCCGCCGCCTGCATTCTTTCCATGTCCAGCTCCTGCGGGTAAAAGCAGGCACGCTTTTCAAGAAATGGATCGCGGATGTTTGAATTGTGTATCTTATAAATATACTCTTTTTTCACGCAGGAGGAAATGGCGTTAAAGCGCTCGTCCACCTCAACGGCATCCACGACTGCGATATCATCCGGCAGACGCGAATTTGCCGCCAGCGGAAAGCGGTCTATCGGTATGCGGCAGTCGGTGCGCAGGTTCGCACAGTAGCGCAGAGCGTGCACTCCGGCATCCGTGCGTCCGCAGCCGGTGAGCTTTACGGGGTGCTCACATATCTTTGAGAGCGCATCCTGCACCGTGCTGCACACGGAAACGTCGTTTTTCTGCACCTGCCAGCCGTGATAGCGGCTGCCGTCATAGCGAAGGCGCAAGGCAATGTTTCTCATCGCTCCGCCCTCAAAGCCCGAAGTGCTTCATGACAAATACCGCCGCGAGGAATACCGCGCCGAGCAGCAGCGCCGCAGCGTCGATGCCCTGCATCCTGAGCTGCTTCATCCTCGTTCTGCCCTTGCCGCCGTGATAGCAGCGGCTTTCCATGGCAACGGCCAGCTCGTCAGCACGGCGGAAGGCCGAGACGAACAGCGGGACGAGTATCGGCAGCAGCGCCTTTGCACGCTGAAACAGGCTGCCGCTGTCAAAATCCGCGCCGCGTGCCTTCTGCGCGGACATGATCTTGTCGGTCTCCTCGATGAGCGTCGGGATAAATCTGAGCGCCATGCTCATCATCATGCTCATCTCGTGCACGGGTATCTTTATCTTCTTGAGCGGGTTCATCATTATCTCAAGCCCGTCGGTGAGCGCGATGGGACTTGTCGTATACGTCAGCATGAACGTTCCGACGATAAGAAGGATTATGCGCAGCGACATCATGACCGCACGCTCAATGCCCTCCCAGGTTATTATCCAGCCCTCAATTATCGGCGTACCGCCGGTGTAGAAGATATTGAGCAGCGCCGTCAGGATGATGATTATGATAACGGGCTTTAGTCCCTTGAGCGCCGCCTTTGGCTTTATCTTAGCCACTGCCATACTCAGCGCCGTTACGAGGATCACAAAGGCATAGCCCGCAAAGCCCGTGCAGTTAAAAAGCCCGACTATATATATTGCGACAAGCAGCAGCTTCGTTCTGGGGTCGAGCCTGTGTGCGACGGTGTCTCCCGGGAAGTACTGGCCGAGAGTTATGTCTTTAAGCATGGCGTCCGGCCTCCTTTTTAAGCTTCAGGAGCTCTGCCAGAAGCTGCTCGTTTGTGTAGATAGAGCCTTTTATCATAAGCCCCTGCTCACGCAGCGCAGCGGCTATCTGCGTCGGGGCGGGAACGGACAGTCCGATATCCGAAAGCTCTTCGGGGTTTGAGAACACCTCTTCGGGCGTTCCGTCAAAGCGTATCCCGCCGTGATTAAAGACTATGAGCCTGTCGGCTATCTTTGCAACATCGTCCATGCTGTGGCTGACTATAACGACGGTAGAGCCCGTTTTCTCGCGGTAGTCGCAGATGGTCTCAAGTATTCTCCGGCAGCCTGCCGGATCGAGTCCCGCCGTCGGCTCATCGAGGATGAGAACGCCCGGGCGCATTGCAATAACTCCCGCTATGGCTACCCTGCGCTTCTGTCCGCCGGAGAGCTCCAGCGGCGAGCGCTCGAAAAGTCCCTCATCCACGCCGACGAGAGCCGCGGCCTCGCGCACACGCTCATCTATCTCGTCTTCGGAGAGCTTCATGTTCTTAGGCCCGAAGGCAATGTCCGCGTACACCGTTTCCTCAAAAAGCTGGTACTCGGGATACTGAAACACAAGGCCGACCTTGAATCTCACATCACGAGAGGCGGACTTATCGCCGTTTATATCAACTCCGTCAACATGCACTGTACCGCCCGACGGTACAAGCAGACCGTTTAAATGCTGAATAAAGGTGCTCTTGCCCGAGCCCGTGTGACCGATAAGACCGACGAGCTGGCCGTGCGGTATCTCGACATTAACGTCGTTTATCGCTATCTTTTCAAAGGGCGTGTCCGCGCTGTAAACATGGCTCAGACTGCTTACTTTTATATCTGACATACTATTTTAATTCCTTTGCGATTTCCTTTGCGCATTCGGAAACTCCGAGCGCCGTCAGCGGCAGGTCAAAGCCGTTTTTATTGAGCTCATACATGAGCTCGGTCGTCGCGGGCACGGTGAGTCCCTCGCTTTTCATGAGCTCGACCTGCGAAAACACCGCCTCCGGACTGTCATCGGCGATGACGTGGCCGTTTGACATGACGATGACGCGGTCGGCTCCTATGCACTCGGACATATGATGCGTTATGAGCACCACCGTTATGCCCTTTTCGCGGCAGAGCTTGGTTACGGTATCTATTACCTCCGCCCTGCCCTTCGGATCGAGCATAGCCGTCGGCTCGTCGAGCACGATGACCTCGGGCTGCATTGCAATAACTCCCGCTATCGCAACGCGCTGCTTCTGTCCTCCGGACAGCAGATGCGGCGCATGGAGCCGGAACTCGTACATATCCACCTGACGCAGGGCGTTATCAACGCGCCGGCGTATCTCCTCCGGCGCAACGCCGAGATTTTCGGGTGCGAAGGCAACATCGTCCTCGACGACATTCGCAACTATCTGATTATCGGGGTTTTGGAACACCATGCCGACCGTGCTGCGGATATCGAGAAGCCTGTCCTCATCGGCGGTGCTCATGCCGTTAACGAGCACCTCGCCCTCGGAGGGCGTGAGGATGGCGTTCAGATGCTTTGCAAGAGTGCTCTTGCCCGAGCCGTTATGCCCCAGCACCGCGACGAAGCTTCCCTTTTCTATCTCAAGCGATACACCGCACAGGCTCTCAAGCTCGTCGCCCGGGTATGTGTAGTGCAGGTTTTTTATGCTGATTATACTGCTCATTTCAGTCCCTTTCCCACCGGCAGGTCGCGCCGCAGGGCAGCACGAGGCCGGAATCGGTGACGGGCAGTCCAAGCTCACGGCTTTCCGAGCGACCGCCGAATTTTTTGGTAAATATGCTCTCGGTGACATACGACAGCACCGAGGGTGACAGACCCGTGGTGTAGGAATTTATTATCACAAACAGCGGATCGTCGGACAGAACGCCCGCGCACAGCGACACAAAGGGCCATAGATTCTGCTCAAGCTTCCACACCTCGCCGCCCGGTCCGCGTCCGTAGGATGGAGGATCCATGATGATAGCGTCGTAGCGCCTGCCTCTGCGTATCTCGCGCTCGACAAACTTGGCGCAGTCATCGACTATCCAGCGTATCGGCGCATCCGACAGCCCCGAGGCCGCGGCGTTTTCCTTGCCCCATGCGACCATGCCCTTGGCAGCGTCCACATGGCACACGCTCGCGCCCGCCTTCGCACAAGCAACGGTGGCAGCGCCCGTGTACGCAAAAAGGTTCAGGACGCTTATCGGCCTGCCGGCAGAGCGTATCTTCTGCATGGCATAGTCCCAGTTGCAGGCCTGCTCGGGAAAAAGGCCGGTGTGCTTGAAGTTCATGGGCTTTACGTTGAAGCTGAGCTCTCCGTAGCTTATCCTCCAGCTGGCCGGAAGTCCGCCCTTGTCCCACGCGCCGCCGCCGGTCTGACTTCTGCGATAGCGCGCATCGCGCATGCTCCATCTTGCGTCGCTGCGCGGCGTGTCCCATATGGCCTGCGGGTCGGGGCGAACAAGGTAAAACCTGCCCCAGCGCTCAAGCTTTTCACCCTTTGAGCAGTCGATCAGCTCAAAGTCCTGCCATTTATCCGATATCCACATAAACATACCTGACCCATTATAAATTATATCATTGTATTTTAGCATTTTTCCGCTGCATAAGCAAGAAAAAACCGTTCACAATTTCGCAGCTGCATACATATGAATTTTTAGTTATATTTTCGAAAAGCTCTTGACAAGTCTTAACATCGTGTGTATATTAAGTGTATGAGAACGAACCACACAGTTACTATGGAGGGATCGAACAGTGATCAGCATAAACTTCCGGGATCCGCGTCCTATATATGAACAGATAAAGGACGGGATGCGCCGCCTGATCGTGTCAGGAGCGCTGCCTGCCGGCAGCAAGATAAGCTCCGTGCGCGAGATGGCCACCGGACTTGCCATCAACCCCAGCACGATCCAGCGCGCTTATCGTGAGCTGGAGGCCGAGGGCTACATCTGTTCCGTGCCCGGAAAGGGCAGCTTCGTCTGCTCCAATGACGAGGCCGAGGCTTTGCGCCGCGCAGAGCTCATCGGCAAATTTGACGAGCTCGTCACGGAGCTTGGCTATGTCGGCGTTACAAAGCAGATGCTTTCGCAGCGCCTGAAAGGAGAGCTTGACCATGATTGAGATCAAAAATGTCGTCAAGGAGTTTGACGGCTTCCGCGCACTCGACGAGCTGAGCATGAGCGTCCCAAAGGGCTCGGTGTACGGCCTTGTGGGACCCAACGGCGCGGGAAAAAGCACGATAATCCGCCATCTGACCGGCATATATAAGCAGGACTCCGGCGAGGTGCTCGTTGACGGGCAGCCGGTGTTTGAAAATCCGCCGGTCAAAAACCGAATAGCTTATATCCCCGACGATATATTCTTCTTTGCAAACGCGAGCATCGGCGAGATGGCGAGCTTCTACCGCAGCATTTATCCGCAGTTTGACAACGAGCGCTTTGATAAGCTCGGCGAGGTGTTCGGCCTTGATCGCAAGCGGCAGATGCGCAAGCTGTCAAAGGGCATGCAGAAGCAGGCCGCGTTCTGGATGATGATGGCGCTCAGACCCGATATCCTCGTGCTCGACGAGCCGGTGGACGGGCTCGACCCCGTGATGCGCCGCCAGATATGGAGCATCGTCATGGCGGACGTTGCGGAAAACGAAACCACGGTGCTCGTTTCCTCGCACAATCTGCGGGAGCTGGAGGACGTGTGCGACCACGTCGGCATAATGAACAAGGGCAGGATAATGATAGAGCGCAGCCTGAGCGAGCTTCAGGAGGGCATCGTCAAGATGCAGCTTGCGCTGCCGGACGGCGCGGAGCTCCCCGATGGGCTCGACATTCTGCACATCTCGTCCACCGGCAGGCTTCAGACGATGATACTGCACGGCACGACGGCGGAGCTTGAAGAGAAGTTCGCTGTATGCAAGCCGCTGTTTATGGACTTTATTCCGCTTACGCTTGAGGAGATATTTATTTACGAGCTGGGAGGTGCAGACTATGAAGTCAAAGATATCGTTCTTTAACGCAGGGCTTTTCAAAAGCACGCTCCGGCGCTTCTGGCCGCTGTGGTTTATCCACTTCGGCGGCTGGTTCCTGTTCATGCCGGTGCTGACGCTCTTTAACAGCATGGGGCAGAACAGGTCAAAGGATTTCCTGTTCGATATAGTGCACAGCGCCGTATTCGCCTCGCCCATCATCTCATGCCTGATGGCGATAATAACCGCGATGGCCGTGTTCAGCTTCATGTACAACGCCCGCAGCACGGGGCTCGTAGCCTCACTGCCGCTGCGCCGCGAGACGGTGTTCGGCTCTGTATGGCTCGGCGGTGTGGCCGCCGTTATCGGCGCAAACCTTGTTATCGCGCTGCTTTCCTTCGTGTTCTCGCTCGGCGCTGTATCGGATACGGCGTTCGCGTTCAAGGCCGTTATGATATGGTTCAGCGTGTACTCGATGCAGTTCCTGCTCTTTTTCGGCATAGCAGCGATAACCGCCGTCATGACCGGCAGCATCGTCGTGCTCCCCGTGCTGTTTATAATCTTCAACGTCTTTGCAGTCGTCATGGAGTACATCGTAAGAATGCATTTTTCCTGCCTCATCTGGGGCATGGCAAATTTCTCGTTTGACAGCGTGCTCGACTTCCTCTCCCCCGTCGACTACATGCTCGGGAACTTCCAGCTTGACATTTACTATGATTATAATCAGCTCAGCGACGTGCACACGCTTGTCTCCGTCACCTACAGCGGCTGGACGGCAACGGTCATCTACTGCGCTGTGGGACTTCTTCTCTCCGCAGCGGCGCTGCTGATCTTCAGAAGGCGCAGGATGGAAGCCGCCGGAGACGTTATCGCCGTGCGCTGCCTCAGACCCGTTTTCAAATACGGTGTCACGGCATGCTCGGCTCTGTGCGGCGGTATGCTGCTGTACACTCTGCTGTACGCGATATTCAACAATCCCTCGCTGTCGGTCGTCATAATGATACCGAGCCTTATAATCTTCGCCCTCGTCGGCTACTTCGGCGCAAGGATGCTGCTTGAAAAGAGCTTCCACGTCTTCCACGACGGCTGGGTCGGCATCATAGTCGTGTGCTGCCTGTGCGCGGTGTTCACGCTCGGCTGCGATCTTGATGTGTTCGGCATTGGCCGCTACATCCCCGACGAGAGCAGCATCGAGTGCATGAGCGTGTCCGAAAGCGGCGAGATCCGCAGCAAGGATGGCATCTCCGAATTCCGTGCGCTGCATGAGAGCATCTTAAAGGACAGGGACAAATACACCGATCCCGATATTTTTTACAAGGACACCGAGACTTTCTACTTCGTATATACGCTCAAGAACGGCCGGCAGATCATAAGGGAGTATACCGTCCTCACCGGCGACGAAAACTATGAAAAATACTACGAGCTGCTCAATTCCCCCGTATTCACGCTCGAGCGCTTCACGCCGAGCATCCCCGTCGATGCCGAGCACTGCACCTACTCCGAGTTCATTACGCCGGATTATGAGATAGGGAGTTTCCCGCTCACGTCCGAGCAGGCCGCGGATTTTTACCATAACGCACTCGTTCCGGACATCATGGCCGGACGCTATATCGCATCAAGCATATCAGGCACAGGCTATCTTGCAACCATAACGATGGAGCTTGCAGAGCGCAACGATAATACAGGCGATTTCCATTATACCAGCCTCACCTGCGAGATAAACATCGCCAGCACGAGCTGCATTGCCTGGGTAAAGGATAAGCTCGGCATCGATCTGCTCAACATGAGCGAGTATGTCGAGGCTGAGGATCTCATCGAGGATTGACCGATCGCCGCCTGACAAAATGATAAATAGCCAGTGTCAAAATGCCGCAAAGCATTGATGACACTGGCTATTTTGATGGCTTGATCTGTTTGAGCGCGGG
>CAVDFD010000022.1:0-15761 GCA_963608145.1 Bacteroidaceae bacterium
AATCGATTGCGTCGGCCCTGGGTGCTTCATCCAGGGCCGATGGCTTTTATGAGGGGTGCGGGTCGCCGGTGGCGACCTCTGGATGCCAACGGCATTCAGAAGCACCGACCGAGCCGGCAGGCGAGACCGGCCTTCTTGTATCCTGGTGCGTGGGGCACCTGGTATCCCCGATGGATGCAAGCGGCTATGACGAGCGTTTCAAGAAATGGCGCTATGATGATCTTCCCATTCTGCCGGAACCGTTCCGCTATGTGCTGGCACCAGGCAAGGAGGACGCTTTTGAAAATCTCCGTGCCCTGATGGACCGCCCCGACGTGGATACCATTGTCAATGCCTGTGACGCCGGGCGGGAAGGCGAGCTGATCTTCCGTCTGGTGTATGAAATGGCCGGATGCCGCAAGCCGGTCCTTCGCCTCTGGATTTCCTCGATGGAGGACAGAGCTATCCGGGAGGGCTTTTCTGATCTGCGCCCCGGCGCCGATTATGAAGCCCTGTATCAATCTGCCCTCTGCCGACAGAAAGCGGATTGGCTGGTGGGGATCAACGCCACCCGCCTTTTCTCCGTTCTCTATCACCGCACCTTGAACGTGGGCCGTGTCCAGACGCCCACGCTGGCAATGCTGGCGGAGCGTGACGCGAATATTACGCTGTTCCACAAAGAAAAATATCATCTGCTGCGCCTGACGCTGGACGGAGCCGAGGCGGTGTCGGAGAAATTTCCCGATTCGGCGGAGGCGGAACAGGCAGCGGCGGCGTGCAAGGGTTCAGCCGTCACCTGTACTTCTGTCACGAAGGAGCAGAAGAAAGAACAGCCTCCAAAACTCTATGACCTCACCACCTTACAGCGTGAGGCAAACCGCCTGTTCGGATACACGGCAAAGCAGACCCTTGACTACGCCCAGAGCCTCTACGAAAAGAAGCTGCTGACCTATCCCCGCACGGACAGCCGGTATCTGACCTCCGACATGGCGGAAACGGCTTCCTGCGTAATCCACCTGGTGGCAAAGCTGCCGCCCTTTGATAGCTGCAGTAACTTCTTCCCGCTGTTGGAGACCATGATCTCCAACAAGGATGTATCTGACCACCACGCCATTATCCCCACGATGGAGGTTGAAAAAGCGGATATCAAAGCTCTGCCCCTGGGCGAGCGCAATTTGTTCCTGCTGGTCTTCTGCAAGCTGCTGTGTGCATCGGCGGAGCCGTCTGTGTATGAGACGGTCACAGCCACCTTTGACTGCTGCGGTCATTCCTTCACCGCAAAAGACAAGCGTATCTTCTCCGAAGGCTGGCGAGAGATCGACCGCATTTCCCGTACTTCCCTGAAAGAAAAGCCTGCGGATGGGGACGGCGGCACGCTCCCGGACTTCACCGAAGGGCAGACTTTTGACGGTGCGGAGGTTGCTGTTACCGAGCATTTCACCCAGCCGCCGAAGCCCTACACCGAAGATACCCTCCTGTCCGCTATGGAAAACGCGGGCAAGGACGATATCCCCGACGAGGCGGAACGAAAAGGACTTGGCACACCTGCGACCAGGGCGGCTATCATCGAAAAGCTGGTGGCAGCCGGTTTTGTGGAGCGCAAGGGCAAGAGCCTGATCCCCACAAAAGCCGGTATCAACCTTGTTACGGTCCTGCCGGAACCGTTGACCTCTCCCATGCTGACAGCGGAGTGGGAACAGAAATTGACGGAGATTGCAAAGGGCGATTCTGACCCGGATATCTTCATGGACGGTATCCGCACGATGGTTCAGGAGATCGTTTCTACCTATTCCTGCATTTCTGAGGACGGCAAAAAGCTGTTTGCCCCGGAGAAGGAAGTGATCGGCACCTGCCCCCGCTGCGGCCAGCCAGTCTATGAGGGCAAGAAGAACTTTGCGTGTTCGGATCGGTCCTGCGGTTTTGTCCTCTGGAAAAATGACCGCTTCTGGACGAGCCGCAAGAAGGAGCTGACAAAGAAGATGGCGGCGGACCTTCTGAAAAAGGGCCGTACCAATGTCAAGGGAATGTGGTCTGAAAAAAAACAGGCTACTTATGACGCTGCGGTGATCCTGGATGACACGGGCGGCAAGTATATCAATTTCAAGCTGGAATTTCCGAAAATAACGACATGACTGGAGGTGCTGATATGCCGTATTACGATCACGACAAGGACTATCCCTTCGCCGCCTTTGTCGCCAACCTTGGAAAGTACAACGAGGGCGAACTTGTGGGCGAGTGGGTGAAGTTTCCCACCACCGCCGAGGAACTGAAAGAAGTGTTTAAGCGTATCGGGATCGGCCAAAAGGATGAGTTCGGCCAGCCCTATGAGGAGTGGTTCATCACCGACTACGACTGCTATGTGGACGGCCTCTACGACAAGCTGGGAGAATACGAGAGCCTGGACGAGCTCAACTATCTGGCATCCAAGCTGGAGGAAATGCGGGACTATGAGTACGACCAGTTCCGGGCGGGCATGGAGATGGGCGACCATTGCGGCAGCCTGCAGGAGATCATCAACCTCACCGAGAATCTGGATTGCTATGAGGTTTATCCCGATATCCATGATTATGACGATCTGGGCCGCTATTATATTGATGAGCTGGAGGTCATGCAGGTGCCGGAGCACCTGCAGAACTACATAGACTATGAAGCCTACGGTCGAGATGTGGCGATGAATGAAAACGGCACCTTCACGGATCAGGGCTATGTTCGTGATACGGGTGACAGCTTCCATGAGTATTATGACGGTGAGCGCGACAGTATCCCCGACGAATACCGGGTGATGGCCTTTCAGGATGATCTTCCCGAAGAAGAAAAATCCGAGTGGGCTATGGATATCGCCTTTGACATGGACGAGTTTTTCCGGCAGAACGATCCGCAATATGCGGCGGAGCACCCGGAGGCACACGCCGCAAAGGAAGAACTTTACGAAAACCTGATGGCCGGACGCATTTCCGCTCTGGATGAAAAGCTGGCGGCGCTGGGTCAGACGCAGGAGGACTATCTTCCTTCGGAGATTGAAAAATTCAAGGATGCCACGGGCTATGAAGAATTTCTTGACTTTGACATGGCGGAGGTCATGGCGGCTTTGAATGACCCGGCGAAATCCCGTGTGGATGAAATGCTGGCCGCTGCGGAAAGAGCGGAACGGGAGTATGCGGCGGAGGCAGCCGCCTATGTGCAGACCCCAGCGGATATCGTGGCGCAGGCGCGGGCCGTTCAGGATCAGGCTGCGGAAAACAGCTTTTCCATCTATCAGCTCAAGGGCGGCAATGAAACGCTGGACTATCGTTTCGAGCCGCTGGACAGTATTCACCGCAACGGCCTTTCTGTGAAGCCGGAAAATTATAAGCTGGTCTATGAAGCGCCGCTGACGGTGAAGGATGATCTGGAAAGCATTTATACCCGGTTCAATGTGGATCGTCCGGCAGACTTCACAGGGCACTCTCTGTCCGTATCGGATATCGTGGTGCTGCATCAGGGCGGAAAGGATACCGCCAATTACTGCGATAGAGTGGGCTTTACCGAAGTGCCGGAGTTTTTGCGGGAACGGCAGCCGGAGCTTACCCCGGACGATCTGGAAACCGGCGAGTGCATCCGGACGCCCAGGGGCAGCTTTTATGTGACCGCCATGAGCCGGGAGCATATGGAGGCAGCCGGTTATGGCGTCCACCATATTTCCGATGATGGGAAGTATCTTATCATGGGGAATGGCACACGGGCCTTTGCCGTGGCAGCGGAGCAGCCGGAAAAGGACAATCCTCTCCGCACCGCTGAAATGACGCTGGAGGATGACTACGGCATAATCGACGGCGTTATCAACAACGGCAGACGCGGCGAGGAATTGGAAAAGGCCCAGGAGTACGCAGAACGGGCAACGCCGGAGAAGCCTTCCATCCGTGAGCGGCTGGCGGACGCGAAGCGGGAGTGTGCCGAGCATAAGCCCCCGGAGGGCAAGAAGCCCGGCCGTGATATGCAGGGCCATGACTGCCTATGAGCCGAAGCAAGAAATGGCGGCTGGAATGGGCGTTCTTCCTGGGTGAGAACGGCAGGCGGCAGTATAACCACACCTGCCGGAAATGCGCCCACGACTGCAAGCAGAGTTTTCGGGTATGCCTGATGGCTTGCCCGCATTACAGTTCCAAACGGTCTAAAATCTGTGAGGATAAGGGTGGAAAAACCGCAGAATAATTCCCTGTATCCGTATTTTCAAAGGGAGCCTTTATGATTTCCCATGTGCCAGTTTGCTTGCTGGCACATGGAGAAAAAAGCTCAATTTCAAACACCTTCTGTAACGCAAAACGGGAGTACAGCTTTTCGGTTCGTCCGATCTGCTGTACTCCCGCTTTTTTGCTTTTGCAGAAGTTAGACGGTTTTGCGCTGTTTTGCAATCGTGACAATGCCAATGAGATTTGCAAGGATCGTTATAATGTCAAAGGCAAATGAAACATAGTTGAGAATAGAGAGGTCATAGATCAGCCAGCAAACCTGCGCTATGATAATGACCACTTTCAGCTTTATTTCATCCTTAGTATCCAAGAACCATGTGCAGATACATGCAGACAGCCCCGGCAAGATGCCAATAACACCACTACGATTGATACTCAGCGCAAGAACTGTTTGAATGGAAATGATGCCGATTTTAATGGGTGTGGTAAGTTTCCATTTTAAGCAGATCAAATTACGGGTGATACTCACAAGAGCAGAAACAAAGCCGTTGATCCCACCTAAGATCAGGTTTGCAATTCCCATAATTCCAAACTGGACGCATTGTGCGGCAAGAATGTGTTTTCGCTGCTTGATAAGACCGATGGCCGCCATAAGGACGGCGCCGAACAGAGCAATACCGTTGCCTAAAAGAATGTGATTCATAATCATCCTCCCACGAAAAAACCTGCTTGACTTTCGCTGTCAAGCAGGTTGTGAACAGGATATAGGCCGCAACCGCGCAATAACAGCGATATTCGCCGTCATTGTTAACGATTGAGGTCGTTTGTGGATCGCTTACCCAATTATAAGCATAAATGACTATATTTAATATACCACACGACATTACAAAAATCAACGTCTTGAACGAAAAATTCAAGTTTGTTGAATCATTTATAAAGATATCACGATATTCAAAATGCAATGTCTTGTCTTTAAGAGAGAAAAGGATGATAGTCGCCGCTGTAAGTGTTGTGGGAATGTGCGTAAACTGCCAGAATTGCGAGGCTGTGGGAAAGCTGTTTGCAGACCTGTGGAAAAAGGCTTGTCTTTTTCCATCAGGTTGTGAATGACTTTTCCATCGGCATGAGCGGCAGTTTTCCACATTTCCATGACGCAAGAAGATCAACCAACGATCAGCCGGCATATCGTCAGAGGCACATACCACACCGCCACGATCAACCGCCAGACCAGAACGAAACCTCCGATGATTCCGGCCAGGATGAAGTTCAGCGCGAACAGGGCGATCCCGCCGCCCGGTATGATCCAGAGACGCAGCCGCCAGATGCCGAACGGCAGCCCGCAGAGTATCCATAACCATAGGTAGTCCAGTTCACCGCTTTTCACGCAAGCGGACCGGAAGATGCAGTACATCAGCGTGGCCGCCGCCACGGGCAGGATCGTCTTGCAAAAGAAATCCTTTATCGCTTCGCCTCTCGTCATGGGCTCGCCTCCTTTAATATGTCTATATCGTTATTATATTTGATGTTCTGACAAAAGCCCAGGATAAAACACAGAAAACGGATTTATTCCAGCTCCACATCCTTTTTTCGTTCCTGCTCCGGCTGCGGCGGGGAAAGAAAATCCTCCACATTCCGGCGCATGGCAGCATAGTCCTGTTCTTCCCGCTGGGCTTTCTGCAATTCAGCTTTCAGCACGGCTTTCCTTGCGTTGAACTCGTCCATTTCCGCCTGCATCCGTTCTGTGGCAGGCAGCGGAACCGCGCCCAGCCGCTTGCACTCCCTGGCGGCGGCTTCAAAAAGGATGATCTCGCTCTCATGCCCTCGCAGAAACTTTTCCTTATCTCTGGACACCTTATAGCGGTCATAGATCGGTTTGAGCTGGCGGTAGGTGGCGACGTGCTTCATCTTCAAGGCCAGCTCGTCCACTTTCGCCACGGTATCCCGGAGGTCCGCTTTGAGACGGGCAACGGAGGCGGACACCGTCTCGCACCGATCCAACAATTCCTCATAGCTGCCGATACCATGCTCCGTCAAAAAGTTGGAGGTATCTGCGATCCGTTTGAGATTTTCGATGGTCGCCCAGCGGCGATAGCCTGCACTCTGCTGCACCTTGATGTTGTTCTGAATATCAATGAGCAGGCTGATCTTTCCGTTTTGCTGTTTCGGCTGGCGGGAAGGTCTGGAGCGTCCGGTGATCCGAGCGGCAAGGGCTTCTTCGGTGTAGTCCACACCCAGCGTTTTCAGACGGGTGAATCGTTCCTGATCCGGCGCTCTGGCGGAGATATACTTGCCCCGCTTGATCTCATAGCCTTCTCTCTGCAGGCGGCGGAGCAGTTCTTCTAAATCGGAACAGGCTGGCAGGAGCCGGTCGATAGCAGCTTTTAGTTTCGCCTTATAACTGGTGCCGTTCTGCGCGGCCTGATGTTCAATATAGCTCTTGCCTTTGTCCTGTCCGGGGATGATGACGGACAGACCATATTCTTTGCAAAGCCGGTCCGAAGTTCGGCGGATATAGTGATAGCTCCGCTTGTTGGAATGGTAGTGCCTGTAATCCGCAAAGCTGACCGCATTGAAAATCAAGTGGTTATGAACATGATCTTTGTCTATGTGGGTGGTAAGTACAAATTCATACTTGCCGCCCAGAATTTCTTTTGCAAGTTCCATGCCGATCTCATGGGCCTGCTCCGGCGTGACCTCCCCAGGCTGAAAGGCTTGAATCAGGTGACGGCCCAGGTTCGTTCCCTTGTCGATGGCATGGCGGCGGGTCCAGGCAAATTCGATATCTGCAGTTTCGGCGGCGCAGCCATATGAGGATACAAGCAGCTTTCCGTCCGTCTTTTCCGGGTTACAGATATAGTCGATGGCCGCTTTCAGCGCCCGCTTGATAGGATGTGTCTTTGTAACTGCCATATCTCGTCCAGCCTTTCCCGTATCTCGTCCATGTCGGCCTGATACGCAGGACCTCCGGCGTTGATCCGCTTGGCAATCTGGTTGATATTCCGGCCGATGGCAGAAAGCTCTTTGGTAAATGCCTTGATATCTGCGGTGTCCGTATAGATGATATACCCGTCAATCGCCATCTTGCGGAGGTAGGCGCCATATCTGCGTGTGGGTAGCTGGCTCATTTTCTCGTCTATGAGCCGCTTTTCGTCCTCCGTGACATAGAATTTCATTTGGATATTCCGCTTTCGGTTTGCCATGCGCCGCCTCCGTTCTTCATAAGGGTTTGGGACTATCCCAACAAGACGAAATTCGCAAGCGGGTACTCGCTTGCTGTGCTTGCTACCGTATCTTATCCCTACTTATAAAGCGTTTCGGCAATCCAAAAATGCCCGCAAAATAAGAAAAACAGAGGATGTTCAGACACCCTCCGTTTCTTCATTCGGCTTTTCAATTTTTAAGGCCCCGTCAATGGCACCCTCCACGATAGGCAAATATTGTTCCGGGCAGAGCTTTAACTTCTGTCCGACCCGCTGGCGCAGCTCGCTTTCCTCTCGCATGACCTCTGGGTTGAAATATCTCTCCATCGGCAGGCCGCAGAGTTTCACAAGCTGAATGATGACCGGCAGGCTGGGGATCGTGCCCTCGTTTTCGATGTTGGCAAGATACCTGGTATCAATATTCACCTTTTCGGCTAAATCTTTTCGTGCAAGGTTCCTCGCCTTCCGTGCTTCTTTTACATCTGCACCGAAGGTTTCAAAACCGGGACAGTCTTTAACTTTTGCCATTTACTCGCTAGCCGAATGCTCGTCAGTCATAGTCGATCCGTTCTATCTTGAATATGACCGGCCTTGTGCCGTCAGAGCAGCAGGTGACCATTGTGTTTTCGGCATTCATCCACCCCTTCATGATGGAGCCGCCCTGTAATCCCGTGTATATGTAACGGGAAATGGCATCCCAAGCTTCAGAACAGAACGGGATTTTCGGCCCGCCCGCAACAGTGTCGGCATCGCCGGCAGTTTTAACAAGAGTGTTCAACCCCATATGCCAAAAGTCGTCCCGTTCACCGTCACGGTAAAACACAAATTCATCGCCGACATTGTAGCACGGACAGGCTCCGGAACTGGGATCGGCACAATACTGCTGCTGCAATTCGGGGTACAGCTTTTTATCCAAAACCGTTACTTTCACTTTATGTTTCATTATTTCATTTTCTCCTTATTCTTACTGTTGATATTTTTGAACAAGCGGAGGCATTGCGCCTCCGCTTTTACTTTTCTTCTTTTTCAATTCCTACATTGAATTCGATTTTGACACTGATGTTCGGGTCGGCCTCAGAGGTATATCCGTAGCTGATCGTTTTGCCCTGCCAGTCGCCTTTCGTTCGGCCAAGCGAGCTTATGGGGAACTCCTCGCCGAAGACCGTGCCCCAATCACGCATATACAGAATGACCGGCACGATGAACTTGCCCTTTTCGCTGATGCTGTATTTAACACGGGTCGACACCCCGTCGTCATATTCGTCACGGGTTATCAGGCCGTCCGCCTCAAGCTCCTTGAGCTGCTGGGCAAACATCTTATGCGATATCTTATAAGGAATGATGCGCTTAAGCTCGCCGTAGTGCATGGTGTTATTCTCGGCACAGTTGAGATACCAAATTATATACGGCTTCCATTTGCCGCCGATGGTATAAAAAGCATAGTTAAGACTGCACGATAAAAGATCGTTCTCGCGTTCGAGCAAGGCGTTCACATCCCTTTAAAGTAGATGCTAACATTATAATTTATGCATCGGCTCTTTGTCAACCTTACGCCAATGGGCACAGCTATGCAGCTGTGCCCACCGGGGAAGAAGGGGGATTATATGAACGATCGTGCATCAAAGATAAATATCAAATAGTGTTGCCGGCAGTGAAGCCCTCGCGGATGTTCTTATATCCGTTCTTGGTCTTGTTTGCGTCGCCCACGACAACGACCTTGCAGCCGCAGCCTGAAAGCTCGGCTTCGAGAGGATTGTAGCTTCTTACGCCCATTGCGTTGACGAGCATATCGACATGCTCAAACTCTATGGGCTTTCCGTACTCCTCGGCGTAGACCACGCCGTCGCCGACACGGGTGAGCTTGGTGTTCTTGTGCACCTTGACATCATACTTTTTCAGGTGCTCGAGCAGGCATGCCTTGGGCTGGGAAACTGCGTCGGTTATGATCTCGGGTGCCATCTCTATCATGGTCACATCGCAGCCCTCTACGGCGAGGAACACTGCGGTTTCGGCACCGGTCATGCCGCCGCCGGCAACGACAACACGCTTTCCGGGCAGAGCTCTGCCGCGCAGTATCTCGATCGCACTCTTGACGAACTCATGGTTATCAAGGCCGGGGATGGGCAGCACGAGCGGAGTGCCGCCGGTAGCGAGGATGACCGCATCGGGCTTTTTCTCTTCGACTATCGCCTTGGTAAGCGGTGTCGAGAGCTTTATCTCAACGCCGTACTTTTCAAACTGGCGGCGATAGTAAACGATGAGCGCATTGTACTCGGTCTTGCCCGGGGGCGTTGCGGCTGCGAGCCACTGACCGCCGATCTCGTGCGAAGCCTCGAATATGGTCACCTTATGGCCACGCTCTGCCGCACCGAGAGCCGCCGCCATGCCGGAAACACCGGCACCTGCGATGAACACGGTCTTGGGCTCGGAAACGGGAGTGAAGTCGTACTCGGTCTCCTTTGCGGTATGGGGATTTACAAGGCAGTTGACCTTGCCGCCGACAGCGGCTTCGCCGGTGCAGCCCTGATCGCAGCCGATGCAGTGGATGATATCCTCAACATTGCCCGCCTTGGCCTTGTTGGGAAGCTCGGGATCGGCGAGAGATGCACGAGCCATGGTGATGAAATCGGCCTTGCCGTCACGCAGCATGGACTCTGCCATGTAAACATCGTTGTAACGGCCGACGGCGATGATGGGGATACCTACCGAAGCCTTGATTGCCGCAACATTGTCGGCATAGTGCATCACGGGAACAAAGCCCGGAGCGATGATGTGCTGCTTGGATGCGTACATGCCCTGCGAGCAGTGGATAGCGTCAACGCCCGCTTCCTCGAGCATCTTTGCCATGACTATTGCTTCGGGAACCTCAATGCCGCCCTCGACATAGTCGGAGGTGTTCATTCTGAAAACTATCGGCATATCCGGCCCTGCCGCCTCACGGACTGCGGCGACTATCTCGAGCGGGAAGCGCATGCGGTTTATGAGCGTGCCGCCGTATGCGTCGTTGCGCTTATTCGAGAAGGTCGACATGAACTGATTGATAAGGTAGCCGTGCGCACCGTGGATCTCGATGCAGTCAAAGCCGCAGGCCTTGGCTCTGCGGGCGCATTCGCCGAAGGCCTTGACCATGTCACGGATTTCGTCGATGCTCATCTCACGGGGAATGTAGCCCATTGCGGGCTCCTTTACCGCAGAGGGTGCTATAGGCTGAGTGTTGTAGGCCTTGAGAGTTCTCTGACGGCCTGCGTGGTAGATCTGTGCGCCCATAAGTCCGCCTGCTGCGTGGATGCGCTCGACAAATGCCTTCCACGGCTCTATCTGAGCATCGTTCCACAGCGAGCCGACATGCGGATCGCAGCCTGCGTCCTCGGTAACGCCGAGGTCTTCCGTGAAAACAAGTCCCCAGCCGCCCTTTGCCTTATTTTCATGATATAAGGTAACAGCCTCGGTGGGCGTGCCGTCGGCATTGCCCAAATGCGTTGACATAGCGCTTACGACAAGACGGTTCTTGATCTCAAGCTTTCCTATCCTGCCCGGCTCAAATACTTTTGTTAACTTCATAATAGCCTCCAAAATTGTGGTTTTCGACCGGCTTGATGCTATTATGTCAAAGTCCCGCAAAAAGAGCAATTACGCACTTTTAAGTACGCACTTACCGAAAAGTTAGTCATTACTTTAACGTAACTACGCACTTGAAAGTGCGTAGTTGTCAAATGCGTAACAAACGTTTATGATGGTGGCAGTCAAAAAAACGACAAAGTTTTTAAGTGAATTGCTCGACCGGCTAGCAGCAAATCACAGCAAGTCAAAAAATTTCGTTTGCAAATCGGAAATTTCACTAAACAAGAAAGGACAAAGAAAAATGAAAACTATGCTTTTACTCGGGCTCAAGCCCGGCCAGACCGCTGAAGAATTCAAGGCAGACTACATTGAAAAGCACGCAAAGCCCCTCGCGGCAAATCCCGCTGTTGAGCATCTGACGGCAAACATCATATGCGAGCCCACTCAGGAGATGATCGACGCAGGCTGGGGTTGGGGCGGCAAGGACGACAGCGGCGTTCTGGCTATCGACGAGATCTGGACCGAGACCGACGATGTCCTGAGCCTGTACGACGATGTCAACGTCATCGGCGCATACGAGACCAATCAGGTCATCCTGCGTGACTGCGTTGCACAGTGGCCTCTCGGCACTAAGTCCCACTGGGTAAAGCGCATGGGTCTTCTCAAGTGCTTCGACGAGCAGCGCCCCGAGGATTTCTTCCAGTACTGGGAGCACATCCACGCACCCAAGGCGCTCAACCACCACATTGGCGCGGGTAAGTATTTCCAGAACCACTTTGTCAGGTGCATAAAGCCCGCTCCCGTGGTTTGGAACGGCTCGATGAGCCTGTGCTATTGGAATGTCGACGCATTCCAGTTCGGTCACTTCAGCAAGCCCGACTCCCGTGCAGTCATCGCCGAGGACGGCAGCCACTTCATGGATCGCTTCCTCGCCCTGTACGCCGAGGAGTACATCATGAAGTAAAAAATCATTATAAAAATAATTATCAAGGAGAAAATTAATATGTGCAAAGATTTTGAAGGCAAGTATGCAGTTATCACCGGCGCAAGCTCCGGTATGGGCGCAGAGAGTGCAAGGATCATGGCAAAGCGCGGCCTTGCCGGTCTCGTCATCGTTGCAAGAAACGAAGAACGTTTAAAGGCTGTCGCGGCAGAGTGCGAAGCGGCAGGCTGCAAGACATACATTTCCATCTGCGATGTTTCCGTCCCCGAGGATATCGCAAAGACCGTCGCTTACGCAAAGGAGGTTCTGCCTCATATCGACATTCTTGTAAATGACGCGGGCTACTCCCCCTACAACGCCCCTTGGGACACCGAGTCTCTCGAGCACTTCAACTACGTCATGAACGTCAACTTCCGCAGCCAGTATCTCTTCTGTCAGGCTATCCTCCCCGGCATGGTGGAGCGTCACTACGGCAAGGTCGTCAACTTCTCCTCCTGCACCGCCCGCACCGGCTCCGGCCTGTCCGTAAGCTACAGTGCTTCCAAGGCCGCTATCGCAAACGCGACCAAGACATGGGCACGCGCCGTCGGTCCCAAGGGTGTTAACGTCAATGCCGTTCTCCCCGGTGTTATCAGAACCCCGATGCTCGGCGACGCAGATTACACCGAGCAGGAAAAGGCGTGGCCGCTGCGCCGCTGCGGCGAGGCCGTCGAGGTCGCGGAAATGGTCTGCTTCCTTGCAAGCGACAAGGCCTCCTACATGGCAGGCGCTCTCGTCGATGTAAACGGCGGCTATGTATTCAGCTGACAGACGGCTTAAAACAACACGAAAAAACAAAATGGGGGAAGCTTGAAGAAAGCTTCCCCCGACAAGTAAAAAAGGATATAATATATGAATAACAAAAAGACAAACCGAGGTCTTATCCTCGCTGCCGCGGCTGTCACCGGCGGCGTGACCGGCTCGTTTTACATGTGGACGGTCTGCAAGGGTCCTCTTGCTGAAATGAACGGCTGGACATCCAACGAGGTCACTCTTGCGTTTTCGATGTTCACGCTCGGCGTGTTCCTGTTTGCCTTTATAAACAGCTTTGTTATCAAGAAATTCCCCACAGGCCCCGTCGTTTTGGTCGCCGGACTCATCTTCAGCCTCGGCTGGTTCCTCGTCGGCACCGCCAAGACCCCAATGCAGCTTTACATATACTTCGGCCTCATGTGCGGCGGCTCGGACGGATTTATTTACAGCAACGCGGTATCGGCTGCAACGAAGTGGTTCCCCGATAAGAAGGGCTTTGCAAACGGCCTGTGCATAGGCTGCATGGGCGGTGCGACTATAATTTTTGCACCTCTTGCAAACTGGCTCATCGAGACCTACGGCGTAGTGCTCGCCCTCAAGATCGTCGGCGTTATCCTCGCCGTGTGCTACCTCATCTTCTCGCTTCTGCTCAAGGCTCCCGAGCCCGGCTGGAAGCCCGAGGGCTGGGAACCGAGCGCAGGCAGCAATGCCGTTTCCGCAAAGGACTACAAGCTCGGCGAGGCGCTGCGCACCCCGAAGTTCTACCTCATTTTCCTCCTGTTCGTAGCAGCCGCCGTCTCCGGCATGATGATGACCGGCAACGTTTCCGGCATCGGTCAGCAGCTCTGCGGCATGACCGCAACTCAGGGCGCAATGATGGTCAGTATAATGGCGCTGTTCAACTTCATCGGGCGCTTTGCCTTCGGCTCGCTCTCTGACAAGATAGGCCGCTATAACACCCTGTATATCGTGCTTGTCGTCACCGCAGCCGTCATGTTCTTCGGCTTCAAGCTGGTGTCCGGCTTTGTCGGCTTCGTTATCGCAATCGGCATCGTCGGCGCGTGCTTTGGCGGCGTAATGGCTCTTATGCCCTCCCTCACGAGCGATGCGCTCGGCTCCCGCTACTTCACCGAGCTCTACGCCATGATCTACGGCGGCTACACGATCGCGTCCTTTGTCGGCCCGATGGTCGCATCAAACTGCTTCCAGGTCAGCGGCAACTTCAACTCCGCGTTCTCGGTTGCCGGTGTGCTCACCATCGTCGGCGTTGTTTTTGTGTACCTGCTCCAGAAAATCTCGAAAAAGGAAAGGATCGCTTGAGCATGGAAAAAGTATTTGCATTTTTAAATAAGAAAGATAATGAGACCCTCGATCAGTTCCACGCACGCTATCTCGGTGCACACAAGGACAAGGTACTCGCATTCGGCGTTGAAAAGTATTCCGCAAATGTCTGCACTCAGCCGAGCGATGAGCTTGTAAAGGCCGGTTGGGGCGTATACCCCTCCGATCAGAATGTGTTCGAGGCATTTGACGAGGTTTGGACGGACGATGTAGACGGGCTCATAAAGCTCTATGACGATGAAAACCTCATCTGCGTTTACCGAGTCGAAGAAAATGTCGTCAGAAGCTGCGTAGTCGACACTCCCGAGGGTGAGCCGAACTTTTGGCTCAAGCGCATAACTCTCATAAGCCGCCGTGAGGGCATGAGCCAGCAGGACTTCTTCAAGTACTGGCAGACCGTACACGGTCCGCTTGCCGCAAAGCACCTTATAGGCGCAGGTATTTATGTTCAGAACAATGTCGTCGAGGTTCCCGTCGGGCGCAAGGCCGAGTGGGACGGCGTGACCGAAATCCTTTACTGGGATGTCAACGCATTCAAATACGGCCATTTCAGCCAGCCCGATTCCCGTCAGGTGCTTGGTGCCGACTGCAAGCAGTTTATCGGCCCGGGCATGACATTGCTGTTTAAAGAATACATCATGAAGAGATAACGGAGGAAAACGCTATGAAAAGAAAAGTCAACACTGTATGCGGCCCGGTAGATTCCGATCAGCTCGGCGGCGTACTTGCTCATGAACATTTCATATTCGGTTACCCCGGCTGGTACGGCGACACAGTCAAAAGTGCTCGCTTTGACAAGGAAGCTACTCTTAAGCGTTGGATGGAGGTTTGCAGGAAGGTCAAAGACCTCGGTATAAACACCATCGTAGACGCGACCCCCAACGAATGCGGCCGAGATGTCCTTCTGCTTCGGGAGATCTCCGAGCGGGCGGAGATAAATGTTATCTGCTCCACGGGCTTTTACTTTTCCGGCGGCGGAGCTCCGTCATATTTCAACTTCCGCAGCATGGGACACGATGTGGAAAAAGAGATCGAAGAGCTCATGTATGAAGAGCTGTATAACGGCATCGGTGACACCGGAATAAAGGCCGGAGTTATAAAGCTCTCCTCCGGCGCAAACGAGATCGACCCCTATGAGCAGCGCTTTTTCAATGTCGCCGCACACATTGCGTCCAAGGACAAGGATATCCGCATGATCACTCACACACAAAACGGCACCTGCGGTCCGGAGCAGGCACAGCTGCTTATCTCAAACGGCGTTGATCCCAGACAGATAGCCATCGGCCACATCGAGGGCAGCACGGATATCGACTATCTTCTGCGTGTCGCCGAGCAGGGCGTATACATGAATTTCGACCGCTTTGGTCTCGACACGGCCTACGGCTGCCCCTCGGATCAGCGGAGGATAGCCTGTGTGGCAGCGCTGACGGCAATGGGATATGGCGACAAAATATGTCTATCTCACGACTATAATCTTGATTTCTGGGGGCGCCCCTTCAAGTTCCCCGAAGAGCTCGAAAAGCTGCTTGTCAACAGCAATTGGTATCACATCTGTGAGCATATTATCCCCGCAATGCACAAAGCCGGAATATCTCAGGAGCAGACACACAGGTTCATTTACGAAAATCCGCAGAATTTCTACGGAGCATTCTAAGTCAGCGCAATTTTACCTGCTGCCGCAAAAAGCGGCAGCAGGCTTTTGCACATTGTTTCAAGGAGACGCAGCATGTTAAAAGACACATTTTCAAACGACAAGCTCAGCTTAAAAAGCCGCCT
>CAVDFD010000023.1:0-15674 GCA_963608145.1 Bacteroidaceae bacterium
GCAGCACCTCCATTGTGCCTGCAATTATATCATCACTTGCGCCGCAATGGCAAGCGGTGATATAATACTTGCGGAGGATAAGTTATGGATTATTACGATATTTTGATAAACGGAATTTCAGACGAGCTATACGTTGAGCGTATAATTCACGGCAGGTCGTGGATCGCGGCGGAGCTCAGCGACGGACGCTACGGCATTGCGCTGCACGACACGCTGCAAAGCCGTGAGCGTATGTTTCCTGCGCTTGCAGGTCTTTCTGCGCGCAGGGCGGCGGGCGCGGTGCGCTCGTGGAATCTGCTCGAGGCATCCGAGGCCATGGCTGTGATAAACGCCTTTTACAATACGCCGGAGCGTCTGAAGGAGCTCGGCGCACTCTGCGATTACGACAAAAGCTGCACCAAGGGCATGGAGACCGAGGGCAAAAAAATTGCCCTCATCGGGCACATGAGCCTGCAGCCGGATGCTCTGAGGGGCGCAAGTGAGGTTTACATAATCGAGCGCAGTCCGAAGTCCGGCGACTATCCCGACTCTGCCTGCGAATATCTTCTGCCAAGCTGCGATATAGTCATCATGACTGCCAGCGCCGCCATAAACAAAACGCTTCCGCGCCTGCTGGAGCTGTCGAAAAACGCAAAGACGATCATCATAGGTCCTACGACTCCAATGTGTCCCGAGCTCAAGACGCTCGGCATAGCGCGTCTTTCGGGTATGGTCGTGCGCGACAAGGAGGCTTTTGAGCGCTGGACGCTCGAAAAGCCCGGCAGTCCCTATCCCTACGGCGATGTGTTTATGATATAGGTTTACATAATGCAAAACGAAGGAAGTGCTTTTGGCTTCCTTCGTTTTTTTATGTGCTAATAAGCTAATAAGCATACTGCCTCAGCTACTTTTTCCAGTCGTTGCGGATGCGCTCCCATGTGGCATCGCGTTCAGCAATGACACGATCAATATCTTTCTCGTCAAGGCTCGAAAAACGCCCCTGCATTTTAAGATAGTCCTCGACAGAGGAAAATTCCTTCGGGTCGCGGTTGAGTCTGAATCTGCCGTCCTCAAACTCCGCCAGATACCACAGGCCGCAGTCAACCGCCTGCTTTGCGATATCTATGGTCATATCGGTTGTCGTGCCCCAACCGGTCGGACAGGGAGACATGACGTGGATGTAGGACGCACCGTCTGTGTTCATTGCCTTCTCGACCTTGGCCATGTAGTCCTCGGGATAGCCCAGAGACGCTGTGGCGGCATAGGGTATGCCGTGCGCTGCAACGATCTCGAACATGCGTTTTTTGCTGCTCTGGCTGCCGTGGAAGTTCTTGCCCGACGGCGTGTTGGTGGTCTTCATACCATATGGAGTCAGGCCGGATTTCTGCACGCCGGTGTTCATATATGCCTCGTTATCATAGCAGATGAAGATGGCCTTGTCGTTGCGGTCGATCATGCCCGACAGAGATTGCAGACCGATATCAGCCGTGCCGCCGTCGCCTGCAAAGCCGACGATGCGGTAATCCTCAAGTCCCTGAGCCTTCGCTCCGGCCAGAATGCCGCTCATGACAGCGCCTGTACCGGCAAAGGGCGGTATCATACCGTTGACGTACAGCGGCATATGAGGATAGATGAACGCGACGGTTGACATGCAGTTGGGGGGTATGACCGCTATCGTGCGCTCTCCCAGCACCTTCAGCGCCAGTCGTATCGCCAGAGCCGCTCCGCAGCCCGGACAGGCCTTGTGGCCATAGAACAGCTCCTTGTTCGGCATAGTTTTTGCATTAAGCGCCACAGATATCCCTCCTCAAATTCACGAAATTCGCCTCTCCCGTCTTTGCGCTGCCGGACAGAAGCTCCTCAAATATCTTCTCTATATCCGTCTTGTAAATGCTGCGGCCTCCCAGCCCTCCGACATAGTTGGCCACGGGAGTCCCGACTCCGGCGTTTTTGAGCGCCGAGCACACGTCGGTGTACACCACGCCCTCGAAGCCGAAGCTGATATCCTTTTCCAGAACGCCTATGAAGCCTGCGTTCCTGACGAGCTGCGCCAGCTCCTCAGAGGGAAACGGGCGCATACAGCGTATTTTCAGCAGACCGACCTTTTTGCCCTGAGCTCTAAGCTCATCTACCACGCAGCGGCTCGTTCCGGCGACGCTTCCGAGCGTTATGAGTATTGCCTCGGCATCGGCACATTCATAGGCCTCGACAAGGCCGCCGCAGCTGCGTCCGAAGAGCTCGAAGAACTCACGGTCTGCCGCCTTTATCTTCTCGGCAGCCCCCAGCATCGCCTGATGCTGCTGATAGCGGAATTCCATATTGTACGGAGGCCCAGCGGTTATGCAGACGCCCTTTGGAGAATCGATATCCATGCGGTTTTCAAAGCTCCGATAGGGTATGTACGCAGATACCTTGTCCTGATCGGCTGTCTCGATCAGCTCGTAGGTGTGTGTCAGAACGAAGCCGTCAAGATTGATCATCACAGGCAGCATGACCTCGGGGTCCTCGGCGACCCTGTAAGCCTGAATCACGCTGTCGTATGCGTCCTGCGCATTTTCCGCGTACATCTGTATCCAGCCGCATTCAAGCTCCGCCAGCGAGTCGCGCTGGTCGCCGTAAATATTCCACGGAGTTGCGATGGAGCGGTTGGCGTTCATCATGACTATCGGCATGCGTGAGCCGCTGGCATAGTGCAGCCCCTCGACCATGTAAAGCAGTCCCTGACTGGAGGTCGCGGTGAAGGTACGCGCTCCTATGGCGCTTGCGCCGAGGCAGGCGGACATGGCACTGTGCTCGGACTCGACGTACATATACTGACTGTTCAGCGATCCGTCCTCGACGAAATCGCTCAGCCGCTCGACCACGATGGTCTGCGGCGTGATGGGATAAGCGGCGATGACCTGCGGCCGCGCCTGACGCACGGCCAGTGCAACGGCCTCGTCGCCGGAAACAAACAGCTTCTGGCTCATACTTCCGTCTCCTTTACCATTGTAATAGCGCCCGGCTTGCATGCGCGGCAGCAGATACCGCAGCCCTTGCAGTAATCATAATCTATCTCCATCCGCTCGCCCGACTTGTCCACCGCACCGTCGGGGCACAGCAGGAAGCAGCGCAGGCATCTGACGCACTTTTCCGCGTCTATGACAGGACGGAAGGTGCGCATTCCGGAGCTTATGTCATGCAGCTGACCGGAGGCGAAGGCGGGGCCGAGCGGCAGCTTTTCCACCGTATAATCCAGTTCGGCCTTGGGTCTTTCCATTTACAGTCCCTCCTTTACAAGCTCGTATGTCATATTCAGCAGCTTCTTGTTTTTCTCGCGCAGCTTCGGTGCAAGCTGGTCATCTATGGCCGATTCCACGGCCTCAACGCTCGTGATGCCGGTCGCCGCGATCAGCGCGCCGAGCAGCGGAACATTTGTTATGGGTCGCCCCAGCACCTCAAGCGCAAGCCCCGTTGCGTCAACGGTCACGACATTGCAGCCTTTGATCTCGAACATAGCCTTGTCGTGCGTCGTGTTCACGATCACCGTCGCGCCGGGCTTAAGTCCTCTGCGGACAGGCTCCCCAAAGAGCGTGTCGTCCAGAACCACTGCAACGTCGCATTCAACGACCTCGCTGCGGTCGCTTATTGCTTTTGTGTCGATGCGGGTGAATGCGAACACCGGCGCACCGCGGCGCTCCGGCCCGAAGGACGGAAATGCCAGCGCATACTTTCCCTCGTACAGGGACACAGCACAGCCCAGCAGTCTCGCCGCCGTGAAAGCGCCCAGACCGCCGCGGCCATGCCAGCGGATCTCTGTCATACAAATACCTCCTCTTTTTGTCTTCAGCTTTGATTTATGGCTTTGCTTTGTGCGGCCATAATATCAAATAGCAAAAAGCATTTCAAGCTGCTTTTCCGACATACGGAATGTTATTTTTTTATTTTTCGTTTGCAACTCAAAATTCGCCGCTAAATGTCCCATTTTTTAATGAAATATTGCGGCAATTCAGTTTTAATAAGTATTTGTATCGGAAAATTGTAATTCCGTTTTTGGCATGTTTGCCTTGAATTAAAAAAGCTCATATGATATAATCAAAGCGCAATAAATAACAGGAGTGCGTCATGAACAACAATTTATATATGTCCACGCTTCTTAAAGCCTTTGATATTCTCGACTGCTTTGACGACGACAGGCAGGAGCTCGGCATTTCCGAAATTGCCGCCGCGGTCAGTCTGCCGCCGAGCTCGGTGCACCGCATCGTGCAGAGTCTTGAATTTGAGGGGCTTCTGTCACAGAACAGAGAAGGGCGGAAATATTCTCTCGGCAGCAAGATGCTCAGCTATTCGCTCAAATGCAGCCGGTACAGCAGCTATCAGAAGCTCGCGGAAAAATATGCCAACGAGCTGTGCCGCGCCACACAGGAGAATGTGAACCTTGCCATCTGCTCCGGCGGCACGATCAGCAATGTCTACACCGCCGAGACGCATTTTGTCCTGCGCCCCAATTTTCCGCTGCACAAGCCATTTCCGGCGCACTGCACCGGCGTAGGCCGCGTTTTTTTAAGTCATATGAGCACTGCCGCGCAGAAATGGGTGTACGAAAACAATGCCGGAGAGATAGGCATGACGCAGGACGAATTTCTGGAGCTGCTCAGGCAGGCGCGGGAAAACGGATACGCGCTGGACGATCAGGACTTCAATACCGGCCTGCGCTGCGTGGCCGCACCCGTATATCTCGGCGGCGGCAAGCCCCTGTTTGCCATATCCGTCTCCGCTCCCACAGCAAGAATGGACGACAGAGCCTATGACAGAGCACGTTCTCTGGTCATAGAGTACGCCGAGCTCATCTCACAGGATATTCAGGCCGCCGAGCTGTGAAACACCGCAGCGTGTTGATAATATAGGTTTACATAACAAAACGAGCATCCTTTTTCTAAGGATGCTCGTTTTGTTATTCGTCTTCGTATATCCGCTCGTCAAAGGCGGCCATCAAAAATTGTCGGAACGGCTCAAAGCGCCGCACAGCCGCTCCCGCGGCTTCGGCAAAGCTGTCGAGGTTGCGGATATCTTCGGGCGTGAAGCTGTACTCGGTGAGCCAGAACTTATACTTCAGCCAGTCGGCTGCGGGATGATCGGCATCATAGCCACGCGGCGTGCGCTTTAGCTGCTCGCCCCATACCTCGAGCCCGTTTTCGGCGCATATCGCGTCAAGCTCCTCATAGTTATAGGCGATGTGCTCGCGCAGGCGATTAAGCTGCTTTGCCTCCCACGGCCACGCGCCCGCTTCGAGGATGCAGCGCTCGTGACTTATGTGCAGATAGTATGAAAGGGGCAGAAAATCCTTTTTGCGCGGCGACATATAGGCTCTGAACGCCGGATTATACGGCGTTTTGTTTTTGCTGTAGCGCATGTCACGCGGTATGCGGTACATGAAATTCTTCGGATTTTCAAAAAGAAGCTGATCGCCAAGCTCGGGTGCGTCCTTTGCCAGAACGTACTTCATCACATCAAGGAGCATGAGGAAGTCCTCCTGCGCCTGCTCATATTGCTTATGGTTATCGTGAAACCATACTCTGTTGTTGTTTTCGCTAAGCGCCTTCGTGTAGGCGAGCATTCTGCTAAGATCCATCAGAAAAGTCCAGTTATCCTTCCCTTATCGTCAATGTCTATGCCCTCGGCAGCGGGTGTGCGCGGAAGTCCCGGCATGGTCATGATATCTCCCGCGAGAGCTACCGTAAAGCCCGCTCCGGCGCTGACCTTTATCCTGCGCACGGTGACGGTGAAGTCCTCCGGCGCACCGAGCTTTTTCGGATCGTCGGAAAAGCTGCTCTGCGTTTTTGCTATGCACACGGGCAGCCTGTCAAAGCCGAGTGCGGTGAGCTGCTCTGCCTGCCGCTTTGCCTCCGGCAGGAGCTCTGCGCCCTTGCCGCCGTAGATGCTTCTGACCACGGCGTTTATCTTATCCTCGATACCGAGTCCGTCCTCATAGCAGTATCGGAAGCCGGAGCTGTCCTCCTCGCAGAGCGCGGCGACGGCCTCTGCAAGAGAGCGCGCACCCTCGCCGCCGCGTGCCCAGACATCGGAGAGGACAATATCGGTGTCAAGCTGTGCGCATTTTTCCTCAACAAGTCTGAGCTCTGCCTCGGTATCGCTCGGAAAGCGGTTGAGCGCAACTATGCAGGGCAGGCGGTAAACGTTTTTTATGTTTGAAACGTGGCGCAGCAGGTTCGGTATGCCCCGCTCGAGCGCCGCGAGGTCTTCGTTATCAAGCTGACCCTTATCCAGCCCTCCGTGCATTTTCAGCGCCCTGACCGTTGCGACGACAACGACCGCCGACGGGCGCAGTCCCGATGCGCGGCATTTTATGTCCAGAAATTTCTCCGCGCCGAGATCGGCTCCGAAGCCCGCCTCCGTGACGGCGTAGTCGGCAGCTCTGAGCGCCATGCGCGTCGCCAGAACCGAGTTGCAGCCGTGGGCGATGTTCGCAAACGGACCGCCGTGGACAAAGGCCGGAGTTCCCTCAAGCGTCTGGACGAGATTCGGCTTTACAGCGTCCTTCAAAAGCGCCGCCATTGCGCCCTGTGCTTTAAGCTGACTGCATGTGACGGGCTTTCCGTTTATATCATAGCCGATAACGATCCTCGCAAGCCGCGCCTTTAAGTCGGAAGCAGACTCCGCGAGGCAGAGTATCGCCATTATCTCGCTTGCGACGGTGATATCAAAGCCGTCGTCGCGCTCAACGCCGTTTTTCTCGCCGCCGAGCCCGTCGCGGATGTATCTGAGCTGCCTGTCGTTCATATCGACGCAGCGCCGCCATGTTATTCTTTCCGTATCTATACCGAGGGCGTTGCCGTGCATGATGTGGTTATCTATCATCGCGGCAAGCAGATTGTTTGCAGCGCCTATGGCGTGTATATCGCCGGTAAAGTGCAGGTTTATATCCTCCATCGGCACTATCTGCGCATAGCCGCCTCCGCATGCGCCGCCCTTTATGCCGAACACCGGTCCGAGCGATGGCTCGCGCAGCGCCGCAGCCGCGTTTTTGCCTATCCTGCGCAGCCCGTCGGCAAGTCCGATGGCGGTCGTCGTTTTGCCCTCACCCGCCGGAGTGGGCGTTATGGCCGTGACCAGAATGAGCTTGCCGTCCGGCTTTTTCGTGTCGGCAAGGTAGCTCAGATCCACCTTTGCCTTATATTTGCCGTAGCATTCGAGGTACTCCCCGCCTATGCCGAGCTTTTCTGCTATATCCTCAACAGGGCTCATGCGGCAGCTCTGCGCAATTTCAAGGTCTCTTTTTCTGTCCATAAAACCCCTCCCGAACGTTTTATTCGGGTATTATAACACATTTTTGAGCGTTTGAACAGCAAAACCGCTCCGAAAGCATATCGGAGCGGTTTTGCTTTACACTTTACTCTTTACTTTTCCTTTGTCAGGCGCAGAGCCGAGAATGAGGCTCCGGCAATACCGAGGATGAGCAGCGCAGCGCAGACGGCGTTGAGGGCGTTCGCCCTTGCGTTTACATCGTCAAGCTGCGACTGATGCAGATTCACGGCTGCCGAGCAGCTTTCGGCATAGCTTGCCTCGCCGTTCACGGCGGGAGAAGTGCTCAGCTCGGCATAAGCCCTGTCAAGGCGGCTGAGGGTGCTGTCGTACTCGGCAAGCCATGTGAGGTCTGCCTGCATTTTTGACATGCCCGATGTATCCGCCGCGTGGGAAACGGGCTTTTCATCGGCGACTCCGGCTTCATCGGCAAGGCTGAGCGTGCGCTCGGCGCAGTAGATGTACGAGCGGTTTTCGCTAGCCGTGCGTGTGCGCTCAAGCTCGGTGCTGTAAAAGCCGAGCATCGATACGATGATGAACACCGCCGACAGGATAAGGATGCTTACATTCAATGCTTTTTTACTCATGATCTATACCCCTTTTCAAATAAATTTCCGCAAACAGGATCGTTGTGAGCATCAGCGCCAGCGCTGCCAGCGGCAGGAGCGCAGATGTTCCGAGTATGGCCGCCGCCAGTGCACAGCCGCCTGAAATGACCGCAGACAGCGCCGAGATCACCGCAATGCCCATAGACTGCCGCTTATAAAGCAGCGCGCAGGCCGTGATTATCAGCGCCGAGGCGAAGGTCAGAGCGCAGATGACGGTGCGGAGCTTATTTTCGCGCTCGGCACGGCTGATATCGTTATTGCAGTGATCCTCCGCAACAGAGCAGATATCGGCATAGGAGGCATTGTCTCCTGCGCGTGAGGCTATCTCGTCATTGCGCATGAGTATGGCTATGCCCTGCTCGAGACGCTCGAGCTCATCGCCGTAGCTTTCAAGCTCCTCAAGCTGTTCTGCCAGCTTTGATCTGTTGCTGTTTAAGGTCGCCTTGCCGTTTTCAAGCTGCGCTCCCGCCGCGTCAAGCTCCGCCTGACCTGCGGCTATCTGAGCCGCGGCCTCGTCGAGCTGCCGCTGACCGTCCTCAAGCTGCTGCTCGGCCTCGGCAAGCTGCTGCTCGGCCTGCTCTATCTGCGCCGCGCCCTCGGCAAGCTGACGCTGTCCGTCCTCGTACTGCTGCACGATACTCTCTATCGAGTAGCCGGTTCCGGCTATCTGATGTTCGTAGGCAAGCTTCTGAGCCTCGACGCTCGGCCACAGGAGCGCTGCTTGCGCATACCGTCCGTTGGCAAGAGCCTCGTCATAGCGTGCCTTCATATCAAGATAAAGCTGATACGCCGGCTGCACCATGCTGTATACAGGCTTTATTTTTTCAAGCTTTGCCTCGCCCTCGGCATACTGCGCCTTGGCCTCTTCGAGCTTTTTCTGCCCGTCGGCATAATCTGCCCTGCCCTGCTCTAACTGCCGCTGTCCCTCGGCGTATTGAGCCTTGGCTGCTTCGAGCTGAGAAGCTCCCTCGTTATACTGCGCCTGCCCCTGCTCAAGCTGCGTCTGACCGACATTGTCGGTGACGACGCTCTCGGCAAAGCCGAGCTTTGTCTCGTCGTATTTTTCCTTCTGCGCTCCGAGCGAGACAGCAAGCTCTTTAAGCTCCCGTGCGCTTTGGATGATGCTTTCATCGTCGGATACACGCTGATCGTAATCGGCCTTGCCCGAGAGCAGCACCCACGGAGACGAGACAAGCGCAAACGCGACAGATACGGCCAGCGCCCATGCCGACACACGGCGCACGAGCCTGTGCGGCTCAGCAGCGCGGATATGAAACTCCGTTTTTCTTATCAGCCCGTCACCGAAGATGAGCATCGCCGGCAGCACGAACATCACGAGCACGACAGTTATCATCGAGCCGATGCCGACGAAGTGACCCATGCCCGCGACCGAGCCGGACGACACCCTCGCACCGATGAGAAGTCCCGCCGAGATGAGCGCCGTACCGGAGGTTATGATGGTCGGGAACGCAAGATTCATGGCATTTATCATCGCTTCCCTCGGCTTGAGACCCTTTGCGCGCTCCTCGTTATAGTGCGAGGCGACGACTATCGCATAGTCAACGTTGCAGCCCATCTGAATGGCGCTTGCTATAAGGTAGACCATGAACAGGACGCTTTCCCCCGTGAGCACCGTCAGGCCGAAGTTTATCCATATGCTGCCCTGAATAACGAGCGTGAGCAGCAGCGGCATGCCGACCGAGCTGAAGGTAAACAGCAGAACGAGCATGACCATGACGATGCTCATCATGCTGATTATAACGTTATCCTGCGTGAAGGTCTCCTTGAATGTGTACGCCGTCATAGCGTTGCCGACAAGGTAGCTTTCGTCGGGGTAATACTGTGCGGCGACGGCATGGATGCGGTCGAGCAGCTCAAAGGTCTCGTCGCTGTCGTCAACCACGCCGAGGGTGAGGACGATGCGGTCGTAGCTCTCGCCCTCGAGCTGGTCGGTGGCAAAGCTGAGCTCACGGCTTAGCGAGGACACGAGCTCCGACTGTGCCTCGGTGAGCGTGACAGTTCCGTCGTCTATCTTTTCGTTTAAAAACAGAAACAGCTTTATGATAGGCGCTTCGTAAGATGAAAGGCTGCCCGCTGCGGCCTCCGCATCGCCGTTTTCGGCGGCATAGAGCGCAAACAGTGCCTGAGCGCTCGTAGAGTCAACGCCCGCAATGGAGGCAAACTGCGAATATGTCACCTTATCGGAGAGCTTATAGCCGTTCATGGCCTCTATGCCCGCAACACCCGTGACGCTTTTTACCCCGTCTGTCTCCGACAGCGCGGAGATGAGCGCAGCCTCGCTGTCGTAATCCCCATTCGGTATGACTACGGCAAGCGTAGTCTCGTCGCCGAACTGAGCGTATATCTCGTTTTCGGCTATCTTGTTATCGCTTTTCTTCACCGTCTCAAGCTGCGTTTCGCTGTAGGCGTAGTTTACGTTCTGCGCACCCATGTAGGCAAAAACAAGGACGGCAATGAACAGCAGCGGCACGACGCGCCGTGCCTTATACGCAAACGAGCCGACGGCGGATATCTTTGGGACAAAGCTGCGGTGCTGCGTTCTGTCCATGAGCCCGCCCATTGTAAGCAGCAGTCCGGGCATGAACAGGAACACCGACAGCAGGCTTATGATAATGGCCTTTATGAGCGCAACGCCGAGATCGAGGCCGATGCCGAATTTCATGAAGGTCATGGCAAACAGTCCCGCTATGGTCGTAAGGCTCGAGGAGCTTATGACTACAACAGACTGGCTGAGCGACTCGACGACCGCCTCGCGCACGGGCATGGTCTTATGCGCCTGCTTATAGCGGTTGCAGAAGATTATCGCGTAATCAACGCTCATCGCAAGCTGCAGGATTATCGTAACGGAGTCTGATATGAACGATATCCTGCCGAGCAGGAAGTTCGTGCCCTTGTTTATGATCGCCGCGGCAAGGAAGGTCGCCAGCAGTATGGGCACCTCGGCATAGGTCGATGAGGTAAAGGTCAGAACGAGCACAAGGATGACGGCTACGATTCCGATAAGTCCCCTCACCTCGCCCGTTATCTGGTCTGAAATGCTGTCGCCCTCCGCGGAATATATGTAGGCGTTCTCACCGTCAAACATATCGCGCAGCTCGTTTACCGTTTCCTCGCCCTCACCCTCGAGAGAGCTCAGCGTGACACTGAACAGAGCACTGCCGCTGTCGTTCATGCTGTATTCGCAGCTTTCAACACCATCAACGGCGGATATCTCGTCGTTTATCTCCGCGGCACGAGCCTCGTCGATATCCTCAAGGAGTATTTTCGCCGAGCCGTAGGTCTTGAACTCCTTATCCATGATATCGAGGCCCTGCTTTGCCTCATAGGAGTCGGGGAGATATTGAGCAACATCGTTTTCTACCTCGGTCCAGCCCATCGCAAAGACCGAGAAAACGCACAGTGCGCCGAAGATAATAAAGAACAGCTTGTATTTGCTGACCACAAATTCAGCGAACCTGTGCAGCGGGGTATTCATTTTTGCCATTGGTCATTTCCTTCTTATTGTCTGAAATTCATGATTGACTTTTTTCGAGTTTGAGGATAAACTGAAAAAAGATAAATTACAAATGTCAATTAACGAAGATTTGTAATTTATCTTTCTCTGGTATTTTATTTGTCGTTTGAAAGGTGTGTTACGATGGAAAAGAAGAGTGATTTAAGAGTCAGGAAAACCTACGAGGCGCTCATGCGTGCATTCGAGGAGCTGCTGACCGGAAAGACGTTTGACGATATAACCGTAAACGAGCTGTGCGAGAGGGCAATGATCCGCCGCCCGACCTTTTATTCTCATTTTGAGGACAAGTACGACTTTCTGCGCTTTTATTTAAATGAGATACAGCTGCGCATAGAAAGCGAGTCCGACGAGCTCGCCGGAAGCCGTGCGGAGCATTTCGAGCACTCCTGGCGCATGCTCATGAAGTTCGTGGACGATCACCCCGAGCTTATACGCCGCAGTCTTAAGATGCAGTCGATGCCGCTGGTGTTCGATATACTCGGCGAGCACCTTTTTGCAAGCACGAAGGCCTGCACTGTAGATGTCCTCACCGAGGAGCGTCCTGAGCTGCTCGGCAGCGCCGACACCATAGCAGCCTTCATCGTCGGCGGTATAATCCAGAATCTAAAGCGCTATCTTTACGGCGAATGTCGGGACGCGGAAACGCTTTCCCGCGAAATGGTAAAAACATTTGAAAGCTTATGGAGGGGTATAATCGTCTCCTGAGCTTTGGGGCTTTGCACCCACAAGGAGGCATTATGTTCAAAATTCTTCTTGCCGAAAGCGATCCGGAGCTGAGGCGCAGCATATCCCGCGCACTCGTAAAAAGCGGCTACGGCGTGACGGCGGCAGACAGCGGCGAGGCCGCGCTCGACCTCACGGAAAGGGAATATTTCGACGCGGTGATAGCCGAGGTCATGCTGCCGCAGCTTGACGGCTTTGCGCTCGTGCGCTCGCTGCGGGCGGCGGGAATAAGCATCCCCGTCATGCTCATATCCGAAAACGGAGGATATGAATACCTGCACCGAAGCTTTGTTTCCGGCGCGGACGAGTATATGTCCAAGCCTCTGAACATGGGAGAGCTGACCCTGCGCATCGGAGCAATGCTGCGCCGCACACAAATGGTAAGCGACAGAGTCCGCACCATAGGCTCGACGACTATAGACTATGACTCTATGACCGTCAGCTGCGGCGGCAGGAGCATGATGCTTCCTCTGAAGGAATTTCTTCTGCTGTATAAGCTGTGCGCCTCACCCGGGCGCATAGTCACCCGTCAGCAGATCATGGACGATATCTGGGGCTATGACAGCTGCGCTGACACGCACACGGTCGATGTCCACATCAGCCGCCTGCGCTCGCGTCTGCGCGATAACCGCGACCTTCGAATATGCACCGTGCGCGGCATCGGCTACAAGCTCGAGAAAACATAATTTCCTCAACTACTGTTGATTTTCGCGTGAACATCAGTTGACTATCACATGATATATATTTGACAACGCCATGTTTGAACATGGAACGCGAATTTATATGGGAGGAAAATTATGAAACGTGTACTTCTAACGGTTTGCAGCATCTGCCTCATTCTGGCCGGTCTGTTCGGGCTTTTCACCGGCGCTGCGGGAATTAAGGATGCAAAGAACCTTCAGGATTACAAAACTGAGGACTCGGAGATGGGTCTTGAGGCCGTGGACGTGCTGCTCGGCGGCATTGAGCAGCTTCGGGCAAACGAGACGACCTACTCCGAGGGCGTGAGCACCTACGAGGCCGGACTTATCTCGTACTCCGAGGGCAAGAGCACGCTTTCGGCGGGCTACGCGGCATATTACGAGGGCAAAAAGGCTCTTGAAGAGGGGAAGGCCGAGTACGAGGCGGGCAAAAAGACTCTCGCCGAGGGTCAGGCACAGATCGACGCAAACACCGATGCCTACAACGAGGGCAAGGAACAGCTCGCCAAGATCGAGCCGCTGCTGCCGTACCTGAACCAGTACGTCCAGCTGCGCGACGGCACGATAGGCAAGCTTCCCGGCTTTGACACCGCGCAGGCGTGGTTTGTCACCGTCGTGCGGCCTCTCGCAAGCCGTCTCGGTCTTGAGATACCCGATGATGTGACCGATTTCCCCGCGTACATCAATCAGATGGTAGCCGACGGCAAGGCGCAGCTCAAGCAGTACGAGGACGGTCTTGCGACGCTGGAGGCCGGTAAAGCAAAGCTTGCCGAGGCCGAAAAGACCATAGCCGCCGGTGAAGCACAGCTTGCGGCGGCAGAGCAGCAGCTGGCTCAGGGCGAGACGGATCTTGCAGCCGGCGGTCAGGCGCTTGCAGAGGGCAAGGCAAAGCTTGCCGAGTTTGAAAACGGCGCTGCGCAGATAGCTGCCGGTATCGAAACGCTCCTGTCTGAGGAGGAAAACGTCACCGGCACCTATTATTTTAACGAGGGCACTTCCGACGAGATAGCGTGCCCGAGCGTAAAGTCAATTTTGAAGGAGCGCTACGGCGAGGACTGGACATATTGGCTGACCGATGAAAACGGCGAGATCGTCGTCAAAAACGGCTGCCAGTATCTCGACCTCGACGCCTGTGAGCAGGCCGCGATCGCCGCGCAGGACTACATAAACGCCTATCAGGGCGATCCTGCCATCACAGGCGACACGATAAAGCGCATTTTCTACTGCATAGGTCACACTGACGGTGAAATCACCTACACGCACCTCGGGCACGAGATCACCATGCCCTGCGATCAGTGCGAGACGGTCATACGCGAGGTCATTTCCCGCTATCTTGTGAGCGTATTTGAGCTTGCGGTATCCGTGCTGGCGATCATCTGCGGCATATTCGGCATCGTATTCAGTGCACGCCGCCGCGGAGTTTCCGGCATGGTGCTCGGCTGGGTCACCGCCGGTCTCGGCCTTGCAGCACTTGTATTCGGCTTCAGCACGAGCTTTACATCGTATATCTACCCCGTTGCGCTGTATTCCGGCGGTGAGCGCACAGGCTACGAGTTTTCAAGCCATGTTCAGGCTCCGGCGCTCATTGCGCTGACCGTTATTGCGTTTATATTCGCGCTGCTTGCAATGGCGGCGAAAAACGCCGAGCGGCGTAAGGCGGCAGCTTTCGAGGCCGCAGACGACGAAAATTTTGATATTCCCGCTCCCGCTCCCTCCCCCGCTCAGGCCGAGAGTGAGCAGATCATCAAGTCGGCAAACGAGCTTGCAGAAGAGATGACAGTCAAAGAGGAATGACAGGTAAATAGAGAAACAGGCTGCGTTGTTACGCAGTCTGTTTTTACATTAAAGCCGAATTGAGGCCGGCGTGAGGCTAATGTGAAGAATGCGGGGTAAAATATAAGTGACCGGAGGTGAGAGATATGCAGCGCAGCGCAAGCGCACAAATGAGAATACTCAAGCTAATAGAGCTGCTTTCGGACGGCGCGTCGCGGAACGAGCCGCTGCGCTCGTCGAGCATACTGCGCAGCCTTGAAAAGCAGGGCATGTGCATAACACGCGCAACGCTCAAAAACGATATCGCGCTGCTGCGTGAGTGCGGCATTGACGTGCAGAGCGTCACACTTCCTTCGGGTGAGCACTATTACATAAACAGCTCCGGCGCTGCCGCTGTGCCGCCCGTCCTCGCGCACTCCGAGATATACGACAGCATAGCCGCTGCGATACGGGCAGGCAGAAAGCTTGCTGTAACGCTCGACGCAGACGCGGAGTTTACCGTCAGCCCCTACGCTGTTGTTCGAAACGAGGGCGGCTATCACGCCGCGTGCTTCAGTCCGGCGCACCGCCGCGTTGTGCTTCTGCCCTTTTCAAAGATAAGTGCGGCAAGTCCGACAGCCGAGCCTTCCGACCCTGCGCCGCCGGATTACAGCGTCACGCAGTATACGATGCGCGGCTTTGAGCTGTGCCTGAGCGTGAGCGAGGCGGTAACGCTCAGCTTTGATACCGACATGCTCGGCAGCGTTCTGTCGCAGTTCGGCGACCGCACTGCCATCAGCCGCGAGCCGTCGGGACTTCTGCGCGCAGAGGTCAGCACCGAGGTGAGCTCCGAGCTGTTTGCATGGCTGTTCCCGCTCGGCGGGCGCGTGCGCATCATAGCGCCCGAGCACGTCTGCTGCGAATATAAAAGCTGCCTGCGCGCCCAGCTGGCCGCGTATTGAAGCGCCGCTGCATATCCGAAATTGAATATACAAAAATCGCACCGCAGGGCTTACCCGTGCGGTGCGTTGGTTTTTATTGACTTACTGTGCTCTGTAGAGGAAGGTGACTACC
>CAVDFD010000024.1:0-15008 GCA_963608145.1 Bacteroidaceae bacterium
CTGCGGAGATAACGCAGCGGCTTTGCCGTTTCCTTCAGATATTATCCCTGAAATCGTAGGTGCGGTACTGTATCGCCTCGGCGATGTGCATCGCGCCGATGCTCTCCTCGCCCTCGAGATCGGCGATGGTGCGCGCAACGCGCAAAATGCGGTCGTAGCTGCGGGCGGTGAGCCCCATGCGGTCGAAGGCATCGTGCATGAGCTGCTCGCAGTCGGGCGTGAGGACGCAGTAGGCGTTTAATGCCTTCGTGCTCATTCCGGCGTTGCTGAGGATGCCGCTGCCCTCAAAGCGCTTGTGCTGGATGAGCCGCGCTGCGTCCACGCGGCGCTTTATATCCGCCGAGCACTCTGACGGGGCGCGGTTTTTCAGCTCCTCATACTCCAGCGCCGGAGCCTCGACGATGATGTCGATGCGGTCCAGCAGCGGGCCGGAGATGCGGCTGTGGTATGCGCGAACCTCGTTTGCCGAGCAGCGGCAGCGCCCCGAGGGGTGGCCGTACCAGCCGCATTTGCAGGGGTTCATTGCGCACACGAGCATGAAGTTTGCAGGAAAGGTCTCCGTTCCCGCGACACGGGAGACGGTGACCTCGCCGTCCTCGAGCGGCTGGCGCAGCACCTCCAGCACGTCCTTGCGGAACTCCGGCAGCTCGTCTAAAAACAGCACGCCGTTGTGCGCAAGGCTTATCTCGCCCGGGCGCGGTATCGTGCCGCCGCCGGAGATGGCGGTGCTCGACACGGTGTGGTGCGGCGAGCGGAAGGGGCGGGCGGATATGATGGGATTATCCCTCCCCGTGAGCCCCGCAACGGAGTATATCTCCGTCGAGCGGAGCATTTCCTCGCGTGTCATGTCCGGCAGTATGCCGGGAAGACGCTTGCTCATCATGCTTTTGCCGGCTCCCGGGGGGCCGACCATGAGTATGTTGTGCCCGCCCGCGGCGGCTATCTCCATTGCACGCTTTACGTTCTCCTGACCCTTGACATCTGCAAAGTCGGGATATCTGACTGAGGCAGGATCGAACTCCGGCGCTTCTGCCGGAGCTATGCGCAGCTCGCCGCGCAGATGCGCTATGAGCTCGGCTGCATTGGCAACGGGGTAGACCGTCACACCCTCGGCGTAGGCGGCCTCCTGCGCGTTATCCGCCGGAACATACAGCTCGTGTATGCCCTCCCGCGCTGCGGCGACAGCCATGGGCAGAGCACCGTTGACCGGCCTGAGCGTTCCGTCGAGCGAGAGCTCGCCGAAAAAGGCGCAGTCGGGCTTCGGGCGGCGTATAAGCCCCGTCGCGGCGAGGATGCCCAGCATGATCGGAAGATCGTAGACCGTGCCCGCCTTTTTGGTGTCAGCCGGTGCAAGGTTTACCGTCACGCGGCTCACGGGGAACTTGAAGCCGTTTGATTTTATCGCGGCGCGTACTCTCTCCCGCGCCTCCTTCACCGCCGTATCAGGCAGGCCGACGATATCGAAGTTGACAAGGCCGTTTGACACAAAGACCTCGACCGAGACTCCGTATCCGCCGACACCCTTAACGCCGAGCGATTTTATCGTTGCAAGCATAATTTACCACTCCGTATCTATAAAAATAAGGACTGTCGCAAGGGCAGTCCTTATAGTCTTATTATTCCTCGACAGGGCAGGTGACGGCTATGTGCAGCTCGTCAAGCTGCTTCTGCTCCACGGCAGAGGGAGCGCCCATCATGATATCCTGAGCGTTCTTGTTCATCGGGAAGGGGATTATTTCGCGGATGGAGTCCTCGCCGGCAAGCAGCATGACCATGCGGTCAACGCCCGGGGCGATACCGGCATGGGGAGGCGCGCCGTAGCAGAATGCGTTGTACATTGCGGGGAACTTGGCCTTAACGTCGTCCTCGCCGAGGCGAACCATCTCGAAGGCCTTTATCATGATCTCGGGATCATGGTTACGCACAGCGCCCGAGGACAGCTCAACGCCGTTGCAGACGAGGTCGTACTGGAATGCGGTTATGGAAAGCGGGTCTATCTCGCCGCGCTCGGCCTTTTCAAGGACCTCGAGGCCGCCGTTGGGCATGGAGAAGGGGTTGTGGCAGAACTCAAGCTCGCCGGACTCCTCGCCGATCTCGTACATGGGGAAATCGACGATCCAGCAGAACTCGTAGCGCTCCTTGTCCATATGGCCGGGCACTGCCGCGCCGAGCATCTTGCGCATAACGCCTGCGGTCTTCTGAGCCTCGCCCTTCTTGCCCGCCGTTACGCCGACAAGACAGCCGGCCTTGAGGCCGAGAGCTTCGGTGAGTGCGTCCTTCTTGTCCTGCAAAAACTTTGCAACGCCGCCGGTGAGCTCGCCGGACTCATCGACCTTGAACCAGTAGGGCTTCATGCCCGCCTGGACCTCAACGTCGGTGCAGACCTTGTCTATCTGCTTGCGGGTGAGCTCGCAGTCGGTGACGACGATGGCCTTGACGGTGTTGCCCTCGGCAAAGGGGGCAAACTCGCTGCCGGAGACGAGCGCGGTGATATCCTCGACGATGAGGTCTATGCGCAGGTCGGGCTTATCCGAGCCGTACATTTCCATCGACTCGTTGTATCCGATGCGGCGGAAGGGCGCTCTGTTGGATATATTGTAGGTTCCGAACTTTTCGAATATCGGCGGGAAAACGTCCTCGATGACCGCGAAAACATCCTCCTGACCGGCAAAGGACATCTCCATGTCGAGCTGATAGAACTCGCCGGGGGAGCGGTCGCCGCGTGCGTCCTCGTCGCGGAAGCAGGGCGCTATCTGGAAGTAGCGGTCAAAGCCGGAGGTCATGAGCAGCTGCTTGAACTGCTGGGGCGCCTGCGGCAGGGCGTAGAACTTGCCCGGGTGCTTTCTTGCGGGAACGAGGTAGTCACGCGCACCCTCGGGGGAGGAGGCGGTGAGTATGGGCGTGGTTATCTCAAGAAAATCGTGCTCCATCATGGACTTGCGCAGAGCGGCGACGACGTTGCAGCGCAGAATGATGTTCTGCTTTACCGCGGGGTTTCTCAGGTCGAGATAGCGGTATTTAAGGCGCATCGTCTCGTCGGCCTCGCGGCTGCGGTTTATCTCAAACGGCAGCTCGTTATAGCGGCAGCGTCCGAGCACCTCGATCTTCTCGGGAACGACCTCGATATCACCGGTGGCGATCTTGGGGTTCTTGCTTGCGCGCTCGCGCACCGTGCCCTCGACGGAGATGGTGCTCTCCTTATTGATGCCCTTTATGATCTTCATCATATCCTCGGTCTCGACGACGACCTGCGTGGTGCCGTAAAAATCGCGGACGATGACAAAAGCGAAATTCTGGCCGACCTCGCGGACGTTCTCCATCCATCCGACGATCTTGACCTTTTCTCCGACGTTTTCAATGCGGAGCTGATTGCAGGTATGGGTTCTTGACTGTGTCATTTTTTGTCCTCCCTTATTCTTTGATGACCGCGGCAAGAGCGCGTTCATCCATGTCTTTCTTTATGAGCGCCGCGGCATCGGAAAAGCTGAGCTTTTCCTGCTGTCCGCTTTGCATATTCTTAACGGCGACGACGTTTTCCGCGATCTCGTCCTCGCCGATGAGGATCACATAGGGGATGCCGAGCTTGTCGGCATAGCTCATTTTTGCCTTGAACTTCTTCTGCTCGCAGTAAAGCTGGGTCCTCACGCCCGCGTCGCGCAGAGCAGTAGCGGCGGCGATGGCGTAGCCGAGATCCTCGGCCATGGGGATGACCAGCGCGTCGGCGGGAGCCGACACCGTCTCGCCCGAGAGCATGCCCTGCTCGTTTAACACATAAAACAGGCGCGTAAGGCCGATCGAAATGCCGACGCCTGGCAGCTTCTTATCCGTATAGTAGCCTGCAAGATCGTCATACCTGCCGCCCGAGCAGACAGAGCCTATCTCGGGGTGAGCGGTCATTTCCGTCTCGTAAACGGTGCCCGTATAATAATCGAGGCCGCGGGCTATCGAGAGGTCTATTGCGAAGTTTTCCTCCGGAACGCCGAAGGCGGCGAGATAACGCGTGACGGTCTTGAGCTCCTCAAGCCCCTCGTCAAACAGCGCATCCATGCCCTTATAGCGCTCAAGTCCTGCAATGACCTCGGCGTTCGTGCCGCTTATGGCCATGAAGTCCATGACATCGTCTGCCTTGTGCGAGAACATGTGCAGCTCGTCCATGAGCAGCTGACGCACCTTGTTTGCGCCGATCTTGTCGAGCTTATCGACCGTGCGCATGATATCTCCGGCCTTTTCGCTCATGCCGGCCAGACTGTAAAAGCCGTTTAAGAGCTTGCGGTTGTTGACCTTTATCTTAAAGCCCCTGAGTCCGAGGGCGGTGAAGGTGCGGTAGATTATCGCAGGTATCTCCGCCTCGTTTATGATATCGAGCTTTCCGTCGCCGATTATGTCGATATCGGCCTGATAAAACTCGCGGAAGCGGCCTCGCTGGGCTCGCTCGCCGCGGTAGACCTTGCCTATCTGATAGCGGCGGAAGGGGAAGCTGAGGCTGCCGTAGTTTGCCGCGACGAACTTTGCCAGCGGCACGGTGAGGTCAAAGCGCAGGGCGAGGTCGCTGTCGCCCTTGTTGAATCTGTATATCTGCTTTTCGGTCTCGCCGCCGCCCTTTGCAAGCAGCACCTCCGCCGACTCGATCACCGGAGTGTCCAGCGGCGCAAAGCCGTAAACGGAATAGCTCCTTCTGAGCGTTTCCATCATCTTTTCCATCTTTATCTGATCTGCCGGAAGCAGCTCCATGAAGCCGGACAGCGTCCTCGGCGCAACTTTTGCCATATGTTCCGATATCCTTTCAATCACTAAATGCTGTTATTGCCCTGCAATAACAGCATTTGAAGTTTAATTTTTGTCAGCTCATCTGCGCTTGGGGTTTACGATGTTTCGCCAGTCGAGGTCGCCGCGCCGCAGTCCCTGAACGAGGACCTCCGCAGTGGCGGCGTTGGTCGCAAAGGGTATCTGATACTGGTCGCACAGGCGCTCGATCTTGTTTACATCGTCAAAGCCGCCGGGATTTGCGGGGTCGCAGAAAAACAGTACAAGGTCTATCTCGTTATAGGTGATCCTTGCGCCTATCTGCTGAGAGCCGCCCTGATCGGCGTGAAGATAAAGCGTTACGGGAAGGCCGGTCGCCTCGGCGACGAGCTTGCCGGTCGTATTTGTCGCGCAGACGGAATGTTCGGCCAGAATACCGCAGTAAGCTATACAGAACTGAACCATCAATTCTTTTTTTCTATCATGTGCCATAAGTGCAATATTCATAAGATACCTCATTTCTGTTTGCGATTTATATTATTATATACAATACTGCGGCTGCTTTCAACGCTTTTCAGCAAAAAAACACGTTTTTTTATCATTGCAGCAGCTCACCCTCGACATCGGTCGTGTCGGTCGCGGATTTGAGGCTGAAATAGGCCTCGAGTATCTCCTGCGCTATGACCGCGCAGTTTGCGCCCGCCGAGCCCTTCTGCACGACTATTGCCATTGCGATCTCGGGATCGTCAAAGGGCGCATAGCAGATGAAAATAGCGTCGTTTGCGATCTTATCGCCCTTCTGGGCGGTGCCGGTCTTGGCGGCGACGGAGGTCATCGTGTAGCTCGACAGGCTCGATTTGCCGACAAGGCGCATGCCCTCCTTGACCGCGTCCCAGTTGTACTGGGCGCTCTCGACCGTGCTGAGCACCTCGTCCTCGCGCTCGTACATGTTCTCGCCGTAGCTGTAGCTGCGAACGGATTTGAGTATCGACGCGCTGTGGCGCTCGCCGTTGTTTGCGATGGTTGCGGCGTACTCGGCAAGCTGGAGCGGGGTGAAGAGACTGTCGGACTGGCCGATGGCGGCCTGCATGGTATGACCTATCGACCACGATTCTCCCGTGAGCTCCTCATGGTTTGCGGCGTTTGCCATGTTGCCGGTGGACTCGGGCAGCTCGATGCCGGTGCTCTCGCCGAGGCCGAACAGCGCCGCGTACTTATCCATCTTGTCGATGCCCAGATCGTGACCGGCAGAGTAGAAGAAAATATTGCAGGAGTTCTGGATAGCGCCGGTGACGTTGAGATAGCCGTGCGTGAGCTTCTGGTTGTTCTGCGTGTATATCCAACAGTAGGGCGCGTAGCCGTACTGGGCGTAGCGTGTGTACTGACCGCGGCACTCGATGGTCGTGCCGGTGCTTATGATGCCCTCGGTGAGCGCTGCGATAGCCGTGCAGGGCTTGAAGGTCGAGCCCGGAGCGTAGATGCCCAGCAGCGCACGGTTATAAAGCGGCGTGTTCGCCGCTTCGAGTATCTCGTTATAATTTTCAAGCAGCTGCGCCGGATCGTAGGTCGGCCAGTTTGCTATGGCAAGCGGCTCGCCGGTCTTGACGTTCACGACGACGACCGCCGCACCGTCTATCTGATCCTGCTTTTCCGTGTACGTTCCGTTTGCTATCTGCTGCTGCTTCTTTGCGTCTATCTTCGCCTGAATGGAGGCCACGCCGTTTTCCAGCGCAAGCTCGGCGGCCTCCTGAAGTCCGATGTCTATCGTCAGATACACGTTGTTGCCGGGCACGGGCTCCTTGGTGTATTCCTTGCTGATGACCGTGCCGTCGGAGGCCGAGGTCGTGCGCACCGTGCCGTTTGTGCCGTGCAGGTATTTTTCAAAGGCGAGCTCCGCGCCGTCCTTGCCGACATAGGTGTCGGCGGAGTAGCCCTGCTCGGAGTACTTGGCATAGTCGCTGTCGCTCATAGCGCCCGTGTAGCCGAGGATGTGGGCCGCAGCCGAGGTCGAATACTCGCGGACGTACGATTCCTTGATGGTTATGCCCTCGACGTTGTTCTCGCGCAGGGTTGCTATGAGCTTCATGTCCGCGTCCTTGACGAAAACATAGTCCGAGGTGTTTATGAGATAGCGCACGTTCACCGCGTAGCGCACTCCGGCGATTATTCTCGCCTCCTCGGCGGTGTAGTTGCTGTCTATCTTATAGCGCTCACGCATGCTCGAGAGCACCTCGACGGCGCTGGCGTTTTCGGAAACGCCGTTCTGCTTCATGTAGGCATCAAGCCGCGCCTGATCCTGCTCGGTGACGTTTTCGTACTCAAACGGCGGGCTCGTCGTTATCGGCAGATCGTCGATATAATCGTCGCCGTAATCGCGGATCATGTTGACGAGCTTTAAAATGACGGCATTTGAATCGACGCTGCCGTCGTTCGGGAAGAGCTCGTCGGTGTTTATCATAAGGTCATAGCAGGACTTGTTCGTGACAAGCTCCCTGCCGTTGCGGTCGAGTATCTTTCCTCGTGCGGCGATAACGGTGCTTGTCGTCACCATGTTGTTCTTGCTCTCCTCGTAATACGCCTCGCCCTCTATGATCTGCAGCTTGTACAGCGCGGTCACATATATGGTGAGAAGTATCGCAAAAACCAGAGCGAGTGCTATAAGTCTTTCTTTTTTGATAATATTCATAGGGTATCCTCAAACAGTAGGGGGGTTAATAGGTGTCTCGCATTATGCCGCCGTCTTTAAACGGCAGATACAGCAGCATGACAGGCGGTATCGACCAGAGCGTCTGCAAAAGCGCCGTGATAAGGCCGGGCAGCAGCTCTGTTCCGCCGCCTATGAGCGCAAGGATGAGCTGGCAGGCGCTGCACAGCAGTATGGCAGCCGTGCTCAGTATCATAAAAGCAAGAAAGCTTTTGTTTATATAAAACTCCGAGGCAAAGCCCGTGCCGAAGCCGATGAGCGGGAACAGCAGCGTGAACAGCACCGTCGTTTCCGAAAAGGACATGTCCGTGAACAGACCGAGGAAGATGCCGAACACCGCGCCGCGCACGCCGCCGAGATATATTCCGGCAGCCACAGCCGCCGCGGGGATGATAAAGCCCTTGGCGCCCAGAATGCTTATCCTCGAAAACAGCACGCTTTGCAGCAGCATCACAAGCAGCATATAGACCGCATATTTTATGACCATGCGGACCTTTTTCCATTCAAGAGCCTGAATAATTCTGTTCAGCAATTACTCCACCACTTCAAAATCCTTTATTACGAAAACCTGAACGAGCGAGGTGAGGTCGCAGCCGGGCTTTACCTCGCCGTACTCTATCTGACCGCCGGCCTCGGTCTTTACCGAGCTTATCGTTCCGACGACGAGTCCCTGCGGGAACGCGCCGCCCGAGCCGGAGGTCATGACCGTGTCGCCGGAGAAGACCTGTGCGCCGTCGGCAAGATAGGAAAGCTTCACGCAGCCCTCCTGCATCATGGCAAAGTCGCCGACCAGAAGCCCCGACGCGCCGTTTTCGGAGACGAGTGCGCCTATGTTGGTGTTAAGGTCGATGACCGTCGCGACCGTCGCCCATGTCGAGCCGACCTCGGTGATCTGGCCGACCAGAACGCCGTACTCGGTGATGACGCAGTCGCCGACCTCAAGCTCGGCGTTCGTGCCCTTGCTGATGGTGAACGAGTGCGCCCAGTTCGAGGTCGTCCACGCGACGACCTTGGCCGATTCGAGCGTCATATCGCTGTGCTTTTCCTTGAACTCCAGCAGCTGGCGGAAGCGCTCGTTTTCCTCGATGGCGGCTGCGCCGTTTCGCGCCTCCTCCTGAGCCTCTGTGAGCTCGGCTCGCAGGCGCTCGTTTTCGGCGATGAGCTGGTCGTATTCGTAAAGATAGCCGTATATGCTCTCAAGCCACTCGGCCACGGAGCTGACCATGCGCTGCACGGGCGCCTTCACCGTGCCGGACACGTTCTGCACCACTCCGGCGTTGCCCTTGAGAAGATATGAAGTGCCTCCGGCGACGAGCGCTATCACCAGCACTATAACGCCGAGCTTTATTCCGTTTTTCTTCAGATAATTTTTCACATTCAAAAAAGATGCACCCCGATCTCTTCGAGCATTTGACCCAGCCTGCACAGCGGCAGACCCATGACGTTGAAGTAATCGCCCTCGAGCCGCCTGACCATGAGCGCGGCTCTGCCCTGAATGCCGTAGGCTCCGGCTTTGTCCATCGGCTCGCCGCCTGCGACATATCTGTCTATCTCAGCGTCCGACAGCCTGCGGAAGAACACCTTTGTTTTCTCCGCGCCGACGGCGCTTTTTCCTTTGTATATAAGCGCAACGCCCGTATACACCTCGTGAGCATTGTCCGAGAGCATATGCAGCATGCGCTTTGCGTCGGCCTCGTCCTTGGGTTTGCCGAGTATCCTGCCCTCTGCCCATACGATGGTGTCGGCGGCGATGATAAGCGCCTCGGGGCAGCTTTCCGCGACCTCCGCAGCCTTGGCTCCTGCCAGAGCCATGACCGTTTCGGCAGGACCTGCGCCCTCGGGCGGGATCTCCTCGCCCCTTGCGGGAACAATGCGGAAGTCAAGCCCCAGCGTCTCCAGCAGCTCCTTCCGCCTCGGCGAGCCGGAGGCAAGCACGATATCCGTATCAGTCAGCATCAGTCTACTCCTCTGTAGTAAAGGCCGCGGGTCAGATCGTTCGGCTGATAGTCGCCCTCGCCCTTGTATCGCTTTGCCACCTGAACGCACTCGCGTGCGCCCTCGGTGGTGAACATCAGTCTCATGCCCCAAAGCCCGATGCCGCAGAGCTCGTCGTTCTTGTCGGCCATGAAGAGCTTTCGGGAATTGTATATCACGTTGCGGTGCTCCGGCTCGCGCACGACGGGGAAGGTCGAGCCCATGCGGTCGGAAAGCAGCGCGGGGGTCTGGCAGCTGCACGAGCCGAGGCTGTGACTTATGACGCACTGCTCGGATATCATCAGCGGCAGGCGGCCATAGGCGATGAGCTCGGTGGGCACGCACTTTGCCATATCGCGCACCTGCGCAATGCGCAGCTCGAACGAGGCCGTAGCGGACAGAAAGCCCATCTGACGCAGCATGTCCATCGAGTAGGAGTTGAACACGTTCATGCCGAAATCTGCGCGGATCTTCATTCCCGCCTTGCGCGCAAGCTTTATATGTCCGAGATTTCCGACGAGCGCCTCGTTTATGCCGCGGTCAAACAGCTCTTTGAGCATTTTGAACACCTGCGCCGCCTCATCGTCGGGGATGATGCGCGGCAGCACCGCGACCGGCACGGCTCCGCGCCCGGCGAAGACTTGCACGAGCTCAAAATTATCGTACATGACCCTGACGGGAACGTAGATGTAATCGGGCTTGGTATCGGCAAGCTCCTCCGTGAGCTGCTCTGCCGTGCATACCTGATAGATCATGACGGGGTCTGTCACGGCATTCTGCCCCGCGGGCAGCGGGGGAGTCGGCAGACTGCGGCGCTGCGGCGGCGCTGCGCGGCGCTCGCTGAGCGCGGTCACGAGCTTGCGCCGGAGCTCGTTTATCTCGGAGGCTGACAGAAACAGACCGTTCTGCACCCTGCTCTGCACCTCCGTGCAGTAGTAGGGCGTGCCGCCGGTCTTGCCGAGCCTGTCGCTGAGCACCTCCGAGCTTATGGCCTGACGTATGGCCTTCTGCGGCTCCGCACCGAAGGCGACGACCTTGTTGCCCAGATCGTCTATGGCCGCTGCCTTGACCGCCTCGCCCGCGTTTACGATGGTGTAAAACTTCACGGGAACGCGGCGCTCCTCGCGGCCTATATACTCCTTGCGCGCCTCGGAATACAGCCTTTCGCCGGCCTTGTCCGTCTCGGCTCTGATGCCGAACATGTCGGTCTTCGTGCCGTTAAAATAGCCCTGAGTGAAGCCCTGACGCGAAAACGCGCCGGTAAGCGTCTGTATCTCGTCCGCCGTCGGCTCGCGGCGCTCCTTTATTATCCTTGAATATATGCCGGTGACTATGCCCGTGTACTCAGGGCGCTTCATCCGCCCCTCTATCTTCACGCAGGCAACGCCCGCGTCCTCTATCTCGCGCAGGCGGTCTATGAGGCAGTTGTCCTTCAGCGACAGCGGGTGGCTGTCCTCCAGACGGCCTCCCAGACTGTATTCCATGCGGCAGGGCTGGGCGCACATGCCGCGGTTTCCGCTGCGGCGGCCTATGAGAGAGGACATGTAGCACTGCCCCGAATGGCAGAAGCACAGCGCACCGTGGACGAAGATCTCCGTCTCGATGCTCGCGTGCTTTGTGATGAATTTTATCTGCTCGAAGCTGAGCTCACGGGCGAGCACGGCTCGCGTCAGCCCCATCTCGGCTGCGGCCTCGACTCCGGCAAGGTTGTGTATGCTCATCTGAGTGCTTGCATGCAGAGGAACATCCGGCACGGCCTTTTTCAGGACGCTCAGAAGGCCGAGATCCTGCACGAGTATCGCGTCTGCGCCGAGCTCCGACACGCGGCGGGCAAGCGAGGCGGCCTGCTCCATCTCACGGTCGCCCACGAGGGTGTTCATCGTGACATAGACCTTGCAGCCGCGTATGCGGCAGTAGCGCACGGCTCTTTCAAACTCCTCGTCGCTGAAGTTTTTCGCTCCGCGGCGGGCGTTGAATATTCCCAATCCCATATAGACCGCATCCGCGCCGTTCTGTACGGCGGCAATGACCGCCTCCGGCGAGCCTGCGGGTGAAAGCAGCTCTAGCATATATCCATACCTCTGGCATCTTACTTTGTAATCAATGAATTATACCACAAACAAGGCTATTGCTACAAGCTAATTTTAATGGTATAATCCCACTTGTTAAAGCGCTTTGTGTAAACTTTGAATGAACAGGGGAGCAGTCATGTCCGCAGCAGAGCAAAACTTAATACCGCGCCTTGCCGCGGACAAGCTTATCGCCGCCCACGACGGCGATGTTGCGCTGCTTTATATCTGGCTGTGCAGGCAGGGCAGCTTCGATGCCGAGGCCGCCGCACGCGAGCTCTGCCGCACCGGAGCGGAGATAAAAAACGCCTACGAAAAGCTCTGCCGCATGTCTCTTGCGCGTCCCGACGCGCCGGAAGCGCCGGAGCCGAAGCTTCCTCCGGCTGAGGAGCTTCCCGAGTATACCTCGGAGGATATCGTGCGCCGCTCGAAGGAGGACAGCGGCTTTCAGGCCGTTATCGCACAGGCGCAGCACAAGCTCGGAAGAGCGCTGTCTACAGCCGACCTCAAAACGCTGTTCGGCATATACGACTATTTAGCGCTTCCGGCTGACGTGATATTCATGCTCATCGGCTACTGCATCGACGTGTTCAGGGAAAAATACGGCCCCGGCAGGCTGCCGTCCATGCGCAGCATCGAAAAGGAAGCCTACTCATGGGCAAACAGAGAGATCATCACCATTGAGCAGGCCGACGAATACATCCGCACAGCCGCCGAAAGGCGCTCGCGTGCCGGCGAGGTCAAGACGGCCATGGGACTGGGTGCGCGTGTGCTCACGCCGACCGAGCGCAAGTACATGCTCTCGTGGTTCGACATGGGCTTTGACAACGAGGCGATACTCATAGCCTACGACCGCACGGTCACGAATACCGGCGCTCTCAAATGGGGATACATGAACAAGATCATGCTCTCGTGGCACTCCAAGGGCATACATACCGCCGCCGAGGTCGCCGAGCGCGACAGCCGCAGCCCCGCGTCTGCCGTGAAAGCGGAAAACAGGCACCGCAGCAATGTCTCCGGCGATGAGCTTGAACGGCTGCGCTCAATATACGAAAAGGTTAAAAACGGTTAAGCAATGGCACTGGACGGAAAAATTCTGGCACGCGCCAGAGAGAAGATAGGCCACCGGCACGCCGACAACGTCGCCGAGCACTATCTCAGGCAGGAAAAGATATATGAGCAGATACCCGAGATAAGCCGCATCGACGCAAGACTGCGTATGCAGATGTCGGAGCTCGTCGGGCTTACGATAAAGCGCAGCGGCGAGCTTGCCGGTGCGCTGAAGGCGCTTGAGGACGAAAGCCTCGCGCTTCAGGCGAAGAAGGGCGAGCTTCTTCTCGCTCACGGCTATCCCGCCGATTATCTTGAGGATATATACTCCTGCCCCAAATGCAGGGATACGGGCTTTATCGGCAGCGAGCTGTGCTCCTGCCTCACGGAGGAGTACAACAGGCAGCTCACCGCGGAGCTCAGCACGCTTCTTAAAAACAGCGACGAGCGCTTTGAAAGCTTCGATCTCTCCCTCTACGGCGAGGCGCGGGAGACGATGGGCATAGTTCTGGACACCTGCCGCGAGTACGCCGCGAGCTTTTCCGAGCGCTCGATGAATCTGCTGTTTCAGGGCGGTACGGGTCTGGGCAAGACCTTCCTGTCGGCCTGCATAGCCCGCGTCGTCGCGCAGAACGGCCACTCGGTGTGCTACGACACGGCTGCCTCCGCGCTCGAAGCCTTTGAGCTCAGGAAATTTGCCCGTGATGCGGAGACCGCCGAAAAAGCCGCTACACGCGCAGAGCGTATGCTCGAATGCGAGCTCATGATACTCGACGATCTGGGTACCGAGATGCTCACGCAGATAAGCGTTTCGGCGCTGTACACGCTTATAAACACCCGCCTTGTAGAGGGCAAAAAGACGATAATAAGCACAAATCTCACCGACGCGGAGCTTGCGCGGCGCTACACACCGCAGATATGCTCGAGGATAGACGGGCAGTTTCTGAAGCTCCCCTTTGTCGGCACGGATATACGCCAGCTCAAAAAGGAGATGTAGCCATGCAGCACGAGATAACACGCGAGATACCGCTTCTGAACGCTCAGGGTGAGCTCACGGAGCCCGGCTATGCAAAGAAGCTGCTGCCGGTGTACCGCCGCGCCGACATAAAGGCAAGCCCCCTGCGCATAAAGGAATGGGACTACTACCTTATAAATAACGGGCGCTTCGCCCTTGCGCTCACCATCGACGATAACGGCTATATGGGGCTGGACTCGATAAGCCTTTTAAATTTCGAGGAGGGCTGGGAGATAACGACGAGCCCCATGTGCTTCATGCCGCTGGGCAGACGCAGACTGCCCGAGACGAGCAAAACGGGCGACACTACCGCCATCGGCAGAAGCTACAGCATTTATTTTAAAAACGACGGCTCCGGCGTGCGCACGCTTATAGCGCAGATGAAGCGCTTCGGACCGGCAGGCTCGCTGTATGCCAAGGTCGAGCTGTTTGACGAGCCCGAGGAGAGCATGGTCATTGCCACGCCCTTCGATAAGCCCGGACATTTTTACTACAACCAGAAGATAAACTGCCTGCGCGCCCGCGGCGAGGTCGTCTATGACGGACAGACCTATGTTTTCGACCCCGCCGACAGCTTTGCGGTGCTCGACTGGGGACGCGGCGTGTGGACGTACAAAAACACATGGTACTGGGGCTCGGCCTCGGGCGCGGTTGACGGCGTGCCCTTCGGCTGGAATATAGGCTACGGCTTCGGCAATACCTCCGCAGCGAGCGAGAATATGCTGTTTTATAACGGAAGGGCGCACAAGCTCAGTCAGGTGAAGTTCAACATCCCCGACAACGAAAAGGGCTTCATGCAGCCGTGGACCTTCACCTCCGATGACGGCAGGTTCGAGATGGACTTCCGCCCCGTGCTCGACCGCGCATCCTGCACCGATGTCGGGCTGATAAAGAGCGATCAGCATCAGGTGTTCGGACTGTTCACCGGCAAGGCCGTCCTCGACGACGGCAGGGTCATTGAAATAAAGGACTTCCCCGGCTTTGCCGAGAAAGTCTCAAATAAATGGTAAAAAATAAACAGTAAGGAGTTAAACCAATGAAGTTTCTCACCGAAGAATGGAGCGAGGAGTTCATCGCTCTGGCAAAGGACACCTTTTCCCCCGGCAAGACACCCTCGAAGGTCACAGTCACCCTCTGCGAGTGCTACAACAAGGTGCCTCAGTGCGGCGGCGACACAGTGTGGTTCAAGTACACCTTCAAGGACGGCGTGATCACGGACATCACCCGCGGCACGGGACGCGCCTGCGCGCCCGATGCGGACTACGTCTCCGACGGCGACTATGACGTTTCCGTCAAAAACATCACCGGCGAGCTCAGCTCCGCCAAGGCGCTGACCTCGGGCAAGATAAAGCTCAAGGGCAACCTCATGAAGGGTCTCAAGCTCCTCGATACCCACAACGTCCTCGCCGAGTGCAAAAAGCTTAACGGCAAAACGGTTTTTTAGAGGCGCATT
>CAVDFD010000025.1:0-14801 GCA_963608145.1 Bacteroidaceae bacterium
GCATGAGCTTTTTGACCGTGCCGCTGTCAAATTCGATCTCTATCAGATAGTCGTTCCCCATCGGGCTCATTTTGATGAGCTTACCCTCGCCGAAGGCCTTGTGGCGCACTCTGTCGCCGACGGAAAACTGCGGCTTTTCAGCCGCTTTGGGCTTGGGCGCTGCGGGCGGCGCAACTGGTCTTTTAAAGCCCTGCTGCGGCGGTGTGCGGAAGGCGTATTCCTTCTGCACCTGCGAGCGCTCGGAGTAGCCGTAGCCCTTTGGGATATTGCGCTTTTCCAGATGCTCCTCGGGTATCTCGTCAATAAAGCGCGAGACGCGGTTTGCCGTCGTGCGGCCAAAGAGCATTCTCTGCCGTGCGCAGGACAGGAACAGGCGCTTTTTGGCTCTGGTTATCGCAACGTAGCAGAGCCTGCGTTCCTCCTCCATTTCGTCGGCCTCGCCTATGGCCTTTATGCCCGGGAAGATGCCCTCCTCGCAGCCGACGACGAAAACGTTCGGGAACTCAAGTCCCTTGGCCGAGTGCATAGTCATCATGACGACGCAGTCGGCGTTCTCGTCGTAGTTATCCATATCGGTGTACAGCGCGACATCGGCAAGATAGCCCTCGAGGGTGGGGGTGTCAGTCTCGCCCTTGTAGTTTATTATGCTGGATTTTAGCTCCTTTATGTTCTGAGCGCGGGCATCGTCCTCGACGGTGTGCTTTTCCTCGAGCATGCGCAGATATCCCGTGCGCTCGACGAGCTGATCGTACAGCAGGTCGGGGGCAAGCTCGTCCTTCTGCGCAATGAGCTCGTTTATCATTCCGGCAAACAGCAGCATTCTCGGCGCAGAGCGGCTGAGCTCAGGATAGAGGTCTGCCTTGCTGATGACGGAAAACAGCGAGCAGTTATTTTCATGCGCTATCGCCGCTGCGGTCTCGACGCTCTTTGCTCCGATGCCCCGCGGCGGATTGTTTATTATCCTGCCGAGGCGCAGATCGTCGTCGGGTGAGGCTATGACGCACAGATAGGCCAGCATATCCTTTATCTCGGCGCGGTCAAAAAAGCCCGTTCCGCCGAAAATTTTATACGGTATGCCGTTGCGCTTGAAGGCCTGCTCGATCTGATGCGACTGCGCGTTCATGCGGTAGAGCACCGCGTTATCGCCCCAGCACGCGCCCTTGCCGTACAGTCCGAGGATCTGGGAGGCGACAAATCTCGCCTCGTCGTGCTCGTTGTCGGCAACGTAGAGCTCGGGCTTATCGCCCATATCGCCCTTGGTCCACAGCTCCTTGCCCTTGCGCCCGAGGTTGTTTTTTATAACGGAGTTTGCAGCGCCGAGTATATGCCCCGTGCTGCGGTAGTTCTGCTCAAGGCGTATCACGCGGCAGCCCTTATACTCATCCTCGAACGAGAGAATGTTCTCTATCGTCGCCCCGCGGAATTTATAAATGCTCTGGTCATCGTCGCCGACGACGCAGATATTGCCCCAGCCCTCAGCGAGCTTTGACGCAAGCATGTACTGAAGCTTGTTGGTATCCTGATACTCGTCGATGAGTATGTATTTAAAGCGCTTCTGCCAGTATTGGCAGACATCCTCGTTCTCGTTGAGGAGCTTTACGGTATAGTATATGAGATCGTCAAAATCCATTGCACCGGCGGCAAATGCGCGGCGCGAGTATTCGGCGTATATCTCCGCTATCTTGACCGAGCGCGCATCTCCCATCGCCTTTGCGCGGGCATAATACTGCTCGGGCGAGCAGCAGGCATCCTTTGCGCGGCTTATCTCCGAGAGCAGCATGCGCGGCGGGTATTTCTTATCGTCAAGGTCAAGGTCGCGCAGTATGTGCTTTATAAGGCTCTGACTGTCGGAGCTGTCGTAAATGGTAAAGCTCGAGCTGAAGCCCAAACGGTCGGCATCACGGCGGAGTATGCGCACGCAGGCCGAATGGAAGGTGGATGCCCACACATCCGCTCCCGCCTCGCCCAGCATTTTGGAAAGGCGCGACTTCAGCTCGTCGGCGGCTTTATTCGTAAACGTTATGGCAAGGATACGCCATGGCTCCACGGGCTCGAAGGCCGCCGTGCGGCGGGCCTCATCATCCAGCCGCGCCATTTTGTCGATATCCTCAACTCCCGCGTTTTCGGGGATCTCATCGCTGTCGGAGGCTTTGCCGTAGCGCATGAGGTTTGCTATCCTGTTTATGAGCACCGTTGTTTTGCCGCTGCCTGCGCCGGCCAGAATTAGCAGCGCACCCTCAGTCGCCATGACAGCCTTTCTCTGCATGGGATTAAGCCCGGCAAAATCGGTCTCTATTACCTTTTTTCTCGCTTCGAGATATCTTGTTTCAAAACTCTTATCCATAGCGTGTTATTTTACCACGAACCGTGCTCCGTTTCAAGAGTCAAGCACAACATGATCGTAGCGCTTTGACGGGCGGTATATAAGCAGCGCAATGAATATGAGCACCGATGTCGCGGCGAGACTTATGGGGTAAACGGTCATTATCGTCTCGAAGGTTCGGCTCATTGGGAAAACGGTGTATATCCATGTGATGCGTATTCCGCACACGCCGAGCATCGTAAGTATCGCCGGCACAAGGGATATGCCGTAGCCGCGCATATATGCCGACATGACCTCGTACAAAAGGCAGAATATATACGAGGTATAGACTATCTTCAGGCGCGTAAAGCCTATCTCGATGACCTCGGGGTCGTTATTGAACAGGCTGATGAGAAATCTGCCCGCAAGGAGCATGGCAAGGACGGTAACGCCGGTTGCGATGATATCCTCGATGATGCAGAGCTTTAAGGTCTTGCGGCAGCGGTCTATCTGCGCTGCGCCGTAGTTCTGACCGACGAAGGTCGTGCAGGCCTGTCCGAAGGAGTTGAGGATATAATATGCTATGATCTCGACATTGAAGCCTGCGGAGGATGCCGCCATCGTGACCTTGCCGAGGCTGTTTACCGCCGAGGAGATGATGATGTTTGAAAGCGAGAACACGGCGCTCTGAACACCCGCAGGCAGGCCGATCTTGAGTATGCGTCCGAGTATTCTCCAGTCGATGCCCAGCTTCTTGAACTCGATTCTGATGCACAGCTCGGTCTTCATGAGCTTTACGCAGAGTATAGCTGAGCTGACGGCATTTGCTATGACCGTTGCAACGGCAACGCCGTCCACCGTCATGTCAAGGACGGTAACAAAGAATATATTGAGTATGACGTTGAGGATACCCGACACTGCAAGCGCAATGAGCGGCGTTTTCGTGTCGCCCGCGCTCCTGAATATCGCAGACTCGAAATTATAAAGGAATATCACCGGCAGACCCAGCAGATAAATGCGCATATAGGTCATGGCAAGCGGGAAAACATCGTCGGGCACGTTGAGCATCAAAAGCACGCCCTTTGCCAGCGCCTGACCTATGAGCATGACAGCAATGCCGCCGAGGAAGGACGCGACGACCGATGTGTGCACCGCACGCGAGACCGTTTCCTCATCGCCCCTGCCGATGGCATTTGCAATGACGACGTTCGCGCCGAGTGCGATGCCGATAAACAGGTTCAGTATCAGTCCTATGACAGGGCCGTTAGCACCGACGGCTGCGACTGCCGCAACACGGTCTGTAGACGCGAAGTTTCCGACTATGGCAACGTCCGACGCATTAAAAAGCTGCCCCAGAATGCCGGTTGCCGCAACGGGCAGGGCATAGAGCAGAATTTTATCCCACATTGAGCCATTGAGCATATCAATTGCAAGGCTTCTTTTTCTTCTATTCATATATACACCTCACATTATCAAAACACCCTGACATTTTAACGCATACTTTATAAAATTCAAGTCCCTGTACATCATTTAATAAATCGTTAATAAGTTTTGGTCAATGTGCAGCATATAAGTTCAAAAAATTGCTCACGCGCCGCTATATTGGCGTGTGAGCAGTGATTAACTCAATATTTCCCGCAGTCGTTCTATCGCTCTGCGTTCAAGGCGCGATATCTGCACCTGCGACACGCCCAGCACCCGCGCCGTTTTTTCCTGCGTGAGGCCGTGGTAATAGCGCAGATAAAGTGTTTTGCGCTCCTTTTCGGACAAACGCTCCAGTGCGCAGCGCAGAGCGACATGCTCTATCATGCGCTCCTCGCCGCCGCAGTCGCACAGAACGTGTTCGAGCGTAAAGCCCTCCTCTCCCGTTTCGCGCTGCAGGCTCTCGGCCTGTCCCGTGGCGGTCTCGGCAAAGGCTATCTCCTCTGGCGTGAGACCCGTCTCGGCGGCAAGCTCCGACAGGAGCGCTGCGCGTCCCAGACGCTGTTCAAGGGCGCGGCGGACATTTTTTATATGCTGCGAGCGCTCCTTTATGCTGCGGCTGACCTTGACAGTGCCGTCATCGCGCAGGAAGCGGCGTATCTCGCCGGATATCTTCGGCACGGCATAGGTCGAAAACTGCGTTCCGAAGCTTGTATCAAAGCCGGAAACAGCCTTCAAAAAGCCGAGGCAGCCGAGCTGATACAGGTCATCCGGCTCAACGCCGCGTCCGAAAAAGCGCCGTGCGACGCTCCATATGAGCCCCGCGTTTTCCTCAACGAGCCGCTCGGCGGCGGACTTGTCTCCCTGCTGCGCAAGACGGAGGTCATTGAGCATGCACTCGGTCATCTAAGTTCTCTGCGCCGGCGTATCGTGCGCAGCATGGTAACGGTCGTGCCCTTGTCGGGTCTGCTTTTGACTTTGAGCCTGTCCATGAAGCTTTCCATGATCGTAAAGCCCATACCGCTGCGCTCCTCGCCGCCGGTCGTGTACATCGGCAGCATTGCCTGCCCGATATCGGCTATGCCGCGCCCCTTGTCGCGGATCGTGATCTCGAGCCTTTCGCCGTCGATTATGCGCAGGCGCATAGTTATTATTCCGATGCTGTCCGGATATGCGTGGACGATGCAGTTGGTCACGGCCTCGCTGACCGCGGTCTTTATATCGCCCAGCTCGTCGAGCGTGGGGTCAAGCTGTGCGGCAAAGCCGGCGGCGGCAGCGCGGGCAAAGCTCTCATTCGAGCTGCAGCTCGGAAATTCAAGCTTTATGTAGTTTGTCACCGTCATGTTCTCACCTCCCTTTTCACGGCAATGGGTATCATTCTGTCGATGCCGGAGGCATCGAGTACGCGCAGCGGCTGCTGCCGAACGTTTTCAATGTACATCCGCCCTCCGGCGCTTCTCATTTTTCTGTGGCTTCGCACGATGACCGCTATGCCCGACGAGTCCATAAAGCTCAGCTGTGCAAGGTCGAGCACGAGGTCACGCGGAAGATGCCTGTCAATGAGCTCGGATATGCCGCTCACCGCCGTTTTTGCGCCGTGGTGGTCAAGCTCGCCCTGCAGATATACCGTGAGCCTGCCGTCGGAGTATTCCGATGCCAATTTCATTTTCATCACTCTCCTGTATAAAAAAACTGATGCCGAGTATTATCAGCATCAGTTTAAATGTTTATATATGCAATTTTTGCAGAAACACGTCGGACTTATCCGAGATTTTTGAGGCTCTCCTCAAGATTTTCAATAAGCGCCTCGAGCTTTGCCTTCTTCTCGCGCTCGACGTTCACAACCTTCTCAGGCGCACGGGAGACAAAGTTTTCGTTTGCAAGCTTCGCTATCTGCCCGTCAAGCTGCTTTCTTGCGTTTGAAAGCTCCTTTTCCATGCGGGTGCGCTCCTTTTCAAGATCGACGAGCTCCGCCATGGGCATGAACATGCGTGCGTTGTCGGTTATGACGGACACCATGCCGTCGGTAGTCTCGGGAAGCTCCGCTCTCACCTCAATGCCGGAGGCATATGCAAGCTTGCAGATAAACTTCTCGCCGCCGGTAAATGCCTTGCCCTTGTCGGTGACGATGATGAGGTGGCTCTTTCTGGACGGGGGAACGTTCATCTCCGCTCTGCGGGCGCGGACGGCCTTGATAGCATCCATGACCATGCCGAAGCTCGCCTCGTCCTCGGGGAAGCTGAGGCTCTCGCTGTACTCGGGGTAGGACTGCATCATCAGCGCGTCTCCCTCGTGCGGCAGCGCCTGCCATATCTCCTCGGTGATAAAGGGCATGAAGGGGTGCAGAAGCTTGAGTATCTCGACAAGAACGTACAGCAGCACGCGCTGGGCGCTCTCCTTTGCCGCCTCGTCATCGCCATTAAGACGCGGCTTTGTGAGCTCAATGTACCAGTCACAGTAATCGTCCCAGATAAAGTCGTATATCTTGCCCGCAGCAACGCCGAGCTCAAAGCTGTCCATATTATCGCAGACCTCTTTGATAAGGCGGTTGAGCTTTGAAAGGATCCACTTATCCTCGGTCTCGAGGGTATCGGGCAGGCGGTTATCCTCTACGCTGAGGTTCATCATGACAAAGCGCGACGCGTTCCATATCTTATTGCAGAAGTTGCGCATGGCCTCGCACTTTTCAACGTAAAAGCGCATGTCGTTGCCGGGGCTGTTGCCGGTTATGAGGTTAAAGCGCAGTGCGTCCGCACCGTACTTTTCGGCCATCTCCAGCGGGTCTATGCCGTTGCCGAGGCTCTTGGACATTTTTCTGCCCTGACTGTCGCGCACAAGGCCGTGGATAAACACCGTGTGGAAGGGCTCCTTTTTCATCTGCTCCATGCCGGAGAAGATCATTCTTGCGACCCAGAAGAAGATGATATCATAGCCCGTTACCATGACCGAGGTCGGGTACCAGTAGTCAAGCTCCGGCGTTTTTTCCGGCCAGCCCATGGTCGAGAACGGCCAGAGCGCGGAGGAGAACCATGTGTCGAGAACATCCTCCTCCTGATGCACGTTTTTGCTGCCGCAGTGCGAGCACTGACAGACATCCGTGCGGGAAACGGTGATCTTTCCGCAGTCGTCGCAGTACCATGCCGGTATTCTGTGACCCCACCAGAGCTGGCGGGAGATGCACCAGTCGTGGACATTCTCCATCCAGTTCATATAGGTCTTTGTAAAGCGCTCGGGAACGAATTTTATTCTGCCGTCCTTCACGACCTCAATGGCGGCCTCGGCAAGAGGCTTCATCTTGACAAACCACTGGGGGCTCGTGAGCGGCTCGACGACAGTGCCGCAGCGGTAGCAGCAGCCGACGTTGTGGTTATACGGCTCGACCTTCACGAGATAGCCCTGCTCCTCGAGGTCGGCGACGATGGCCTTGCGCGCCTCATAGCGATCCATGCCGTTGTACCTGCCGCCGTTTATGATCTTGGCATCCTCGTCGATGCAGAGTATCTGCTCAAGGCCGTGCCGCAGGCCGACCTCATAGTCGTTCGGGTCGTGGCAGGGCGTCATCTTGACGGCGCCTGTGCCGAAGCCGAGCTCAACGTATTCATCGGCGACGATGGGGAGCTTTCTGCCTACCAGCGGCAGGATGGCGTTTTTGCCGACGAGGTGCTTATAGCGCTCATCGTCGGGGTGGACTGCAACGCCGGAGTCGCCGAGCATGGTCTCGGGGCGGGTGGTGGCGATTATAAACTCCTCGTCTGAGTCCTCAACGGGATATCTTACATACCAGAACGAGCCCGGCATGTCCTTGTATTCTACCTCGGCATCGGAAAGCGCCGTGCGGCACTTGGGGCACCAGTTTATGATGCGGCTGCCCTTGTAGATAAGGCCCTTTTCGTACAGCTCGCAGAAGGTCTCGCGCACGCTCTTTGCGCGTGTCTCGTCCATTGTAAAGGCGCTTCTGTCCCAATCGCAGGACGCGCCGAGCACCTTCTGCTGCTCGACGATGCGGTCGCCGTACTTATTCTTCCACTCCCAGACACGCTCAAGAAACTTCTCGCGTCCGAGGTCGTAGCGCGTGAGCCCTTCCTTGGTGCGCAGCTCCTCCTCGACCTTTATCTGGGTCGCTATACCGGCGTGATCGGTGCCGGGAAGCCACAGGGCGGCATAGCCCTGCATGCGCTTATAGCGGGTCAGGATATCCTGAAGGGTCGAGTCGAGCGCGTGACCCATGTGGAGCTGACCTGTTACGTTGGGGGGCGGCATAACTATGGAAAACGGTTTTTTGTCGGGGTCTATGACACCCTTGAAGCAGCCCTGCGACTGCCACATGTCATATATTCTTTTTTCCACCGTGCTGGGGTCATATACCTTCGGCAGTTCTTTCATATCTGTTCCTCCTCGTTTACTTGTAAAAAAACTGCACCCTGATATGTCAGGGCGCAGTATTACGCGGTACCACCTGAATTCCGCGCATAAGGCGCGGCACTCGTCGCTCTGTAACGGGAGCTCCCGTCCGGCCTACTGAAGCTTCGGCTCGGCTGCTCGGGACCGACCTTCGGCGCTCTGCTCTGGGAACTTTCACCCTCCGTTCCCTCTCTGAAAAAGCAGCTTACGCTTACTCCTGTCCGTCATTGCCTTTAACAAATCTTATTATATGCACTTTTTACCCGAAAAGTCAAGCTGTGATTTTCAGCTCATGCGATAATACTGCCAGCAGTGCAGCTTATCTATGAGCGGCTGCTCTGCATCGCTGTTTACACCCGTCTTTATAACGGGCACTTCACGGCGAAGATCGTAAAGGAAGCTGAAAAACGGCTCGCTTTTTGCGCATCCGGCGAGCTCCAGCGTCACCTCGCCGAGAAAGCTTGCGCTTATATAGCCGTCGGAGGGCATATCAAGCGAGGCAAAGCGCTCTGCAAAGTCTGAGCTTGCGGCATATGCGTCGTTTGCCCAGATAACAAAGGGCGCAGAGCAGTTGGATATAACATCGTTTTCGATATCCATGCCGATCTCCTTATACGCGAGGTAATCCGCGCCGAGGTTCGGTCTATGGTCGCCGAAGAAGACGAGAATGTACGGGTCGTCAAGGCTGTTTAAATACTCCGTCAGCTCCAGCAGCATATCCGACGAGCACTTCACGCCGTAGGCATACACCGACAGGAGCTCCTCGGCATAGTCGCTCAGCTCCACGCTCGTCTGCACCTTGGGCACGTCAAAGTCGTATTTTGAATATGTATACGCCTGATGGTTCTGTATGGTCGTTGCGTAGGTAAAAAGCCGCTCTCCGTTCTGCGTGCGCTCTGATATGAGCGTTTTGAGGTTTTTGAGAAAGGCGGTTTCCATATTGGACTTATCCTCAAGATCCTCAACGAACACGCGGTCCTTGATGCCGAGGAAGCTCAGCGCCGAGTCACGGTTATAAAACCAGCTGTTGCCCGGATGGAAATACAGGCTGTCATAGCCCTCGCCGTCCAGAAGCGTCGCCATTGACGGCACGGAGTGGTGGAACGATCTCAGCGCCGAGTTCGAGGTCGCGCTTATGAGATTTGTCTGCATTCCGGTGAGCACGTCAAACTCCGTGTTGGCCGTGCCCGCGCCGAAGTTCGGCACCACGATGTGCCCGCTTATGCTGTTCGGGCTCTGCGCCACCTCATAAAAGCCGCGCATGGGATCATCCTCTTCGGAATAGGTGAAGGCATCGGCATCGGTAATGTCGTTGAAGGCCTCGCACATTATCATGAGTATCTGCGGCTTTACGCCCTCGGACTGCTCTGTCTGCTGCTCTGCGATATAGCCTTCGACCTGCTTTTCCGAATAGCCCTCGGGCTTATCCACTGAGTAGAGGCTGAAGTTATAAAGGAAGCAGTAGTTAAGACCAAGCTCGTTGAACATTGTCGTCATGTTGTATTCCGAGCTCACGGGAAACGAGGCGTAGAGCTCTCTGTCCCTGTACAGGCCGAAGAACGCGCCGATAAATACCGCAAGGCTCAGAACGATGCCGATGATCCTCGGTGCTGCCGGACGCTTTTTCGTCCTGCCCAGCTTGACGGCAAGGAATATGAACGCCGCCGTCGATAGGACTATAAGCGCGATGATCAGCGGATGCAGGTCAAGGCGGTAGTCACCCGAGGCCTGAAGCGCCTCGCGCAGCAGGAGTATGTCCGCCGGAACGAGCGGATCGTCGCGCCCGTCGATCTTGAGAAGGTTTGCGTAGGACAGCAGGCCGAACACGGCGTTCGCCGCGGCTCCGGCGGCAAAGCTGTTTGAAAACGCAAAATAGACAACAAGCATCAGCACCGCTATCGGCAGCCCGTTGAGCAGGATAAGCAGCGGATTGTGCAGCATGAAGCCTATGGTGTGCCGGAACGAGCCAGGCGCTATGTAAACGCACATGGCATAGACCCAGCCCACGAGAAGGATGAGCTCAAGCCATATGTACCTGTTGTGGATATCTCTGAGCTTTGAAAGCTTACTGTTCATTCAATCGCCAGGGAATCATTCACCGCGCTCGCAGCCCCAGAAGAACAGCGCGACCGTGCCCGGTCCCGTGTGGCTGCCGATTGTCGTTCCGACATAGTTTATCTCGACCTTGCCGTTGAGCTTAGTAAAGCGCTCTTCAATGAGAGCCGCGACTTCCTTTGCGTCCTCTACGCAGCCCGACTGCGAGATATAGCATTTGCCGGAATAGTCAAGGCCGCCGTCGGCGCACTGCTCCATGCGCTCGACAATGGTCTTTATGACCTTTTTCTTCGTGCGGATCTTTTCCCTGGGAATAAGCCTGCCGAGGTTATCCATGTTCAGCAGCGGGCAGATATTGAGCATCGTTCCGAAGAAGCCCGCGGTCTTGGATATTCTGCCGCCCTTGACATAAAAGCTGAGGTCGGTGGAGAAGAACCAGTGGTGCAGGTGAAGCTTATTTGCCTCTATCCAGTCGTGAGCCTCGTCTATGCTCAGCCCCTCGTCGCGCTTATCGGCAAGCGCGTCCATCAGCAGGCCGTAACCGGAGGATGCGCCGAGAGAATCGACGATATATATCTTGCGCTCGGGATACTCCTCCGCGAGCATCGCAGCCGCGCTGCGGGCGGAGTTGACGGTGCCGGAGATGCCGCTTGAGAGCGTAACGTGCAGGATATCCTTGCCCTCCTTGAGGAAGGGCGTGAAGAAATCAACATACTCGGCAACGTTCACCTGACTGGTCTTGGTGTCAGCGCCCTCGGCCATTTTCTTATAAAACTCCTCAAAGGGGATGCTCTGGCCGAGATCGTCCATATAATCCTCGCCGTCGAGCATATAGTGGAAGCAGACATATTTAATGCCGCGTGCATCAAAGTGTTCCTTGCTGAGGTCTGCCGTTGAGCAGCAGCTAATTATATAATCAGACATAATTTCCTCCAATAAATAAAATGTGTCCGTATCATTATATACGGACACACCTTGAAATGCAATAAATATTGCATGAATTTTAACCGGCAGGGCTCAGCCAAACATGAGCATGAGGTCTTCGCAGCTCGTTACGCCGACCTCCCTGCCGATCTGCTGACCGTCCTTAAACGCGATGAGCGTGGGGATGCTCATTACGCCGAAGCGCTGAGCGACGGACGGAACCTCGTCAACGTCGAGCTTGCAGACCTTGACGCGCCCCTCCATCTGCTTGTCAAACTCCTCAAGTATCGGAGCCTGCATGCGGCAGGGGCCGCACCATGTCGCCCAGAAATCGACCAGCACGAGGCCGGAGGAGGTGACGGAGTCGAAATTATCCTTTGTAAGATGCATTATCATTTTTCATATCTCCTTTGCTGATATTGTATTTATATATTCGCAGGCGGCGAGCGCGGCAACATTGCCCTCGCCTACGGCCTTTGCTATCTGATACGGTGCGCCCGTGCAGTCGCCGGCGGCATAAACGCCCTTTATGTTGGTTTTGCCGCTGCGGTCGGTCTTTATGATGCCGCGCTCTGCATCTATGCCGGACACGAGGCTTTCCGCCGTGAGCGTATCCTTGAGGATGAAAACGCAGTCCACCTTATATTCCGCTCCGTCTGCAATGAGAGTGTCGGCCTTCATACCGCCGCGGATATCGAGCTTTTCCCGTCCGGTGAAGGGCAGCACCTCGCAGCCGATATCGCGCAGAAACTGCGCATCGTGCATTGCCTCCTCGCTGTCGCCTATTACGGCGACCGTTTTGCCCTTGTACAGCATTCCGTCGCAGGTCGCGCAGTAGCTCACTCCCCTGCCCAGAAACTCGGTTTCCCCCGAGCATATCGGGCGGCGGCTTATGCCGCTTGCGACGATAACTGCGCCTGCCTCGTAAAACTCGCGCCCGACGGCAACGCCTATCGTTTTTCCGAGCGGGACGACGCTCAGTGCGCGGCCTTGTATGATCTGCGCGTCGCTTTCCTCAAGCTGGCGGCTCATGGCATTTACTATATCGCTGCCGCTGCCGGAGATGCCCGGGTAGTTCGTAACGCTCTCGGCAAGATAGAGCTTGCTGCTCTCCGGCGGATTTGCAATGACTCCGGTTTTTTTGCCTCGATTGCAGGCCGTGAGCGCCGCCGAAGCTCCGGCAGGCCCCGCGCCGATTATGAGTATATCAAATTTATTGTCCATTTTTATCACCTGTGAGTATATTATCACAGTCTGCGCATTTTCTCAATCGCATATGCAACAATACGCAGATTAAAATTATTATTGTAATTAGCTCAAATATCGTTTATAATTTCTCTATCTAAGCTGACAGGAGTAAGAATCATGGAAGAGACAAGCAAAAATTTTATTGATAATTTTATCGACGAGGATATTGCCGAGGGCGGCAGATACGCCGGTATGCAGGTGCACACCCGTTTTCCGCCCGAGCCGAACGGCTACCTGCACATCGGTCACTGCAAGGCGCTCATTATAGATTTCGGCACCGCCGAAAAGTACGGCGGCATATGCAACCTGCGCATGGACGATACCAACCCTGCCAAGGAGGATACCGAGTACGTCGATGCCATTCAGGAGGATATACACTGGCTCGGCTTTGACTGGGGCGATCGCTTTTTCTACGGCTCGGATTATTTTGAAAAGACCTACGAATTTGCGCTGGAGCTCATAAAGAAGGGGCTTGCCTATGTCTGTGAGCTCACTCCCGAGCAGTTCAGGGAGTACCGCGGCGATACGACGAAGCCCGCCGTCAGTCCCTACCGCGACAGACCCGTTGAGGAAAACCTCGAACTTTTCGAGCGCATGAAAAACGGTGAGTTCCCCGAGGGCAAATATACCTTGCGTGCAAAGATAGACCTTGCCTCCGGCAACTTCAACATGCGCGACCCCGTGCTCTACCGCATCCGCTATATCGAGCACCACCGTCAGGGCACAAAGTGGTGCATCTTCCCCATGTACGATTTCGCCCATCCCATTCAGGATGCGCTCGAGGGTATCACCCACTCGCTGTGCTCGCTTGAATACGAGGATCACCGTCCGCTGTACGACTGGGTCATAAACAACGTCTCCGTCCCCTCCAAGCCGCGTCAGATCGAGTTTGCCCGCCTCGGCATAAACTACACCGTGCTCAGCAAGCGCAAGCTCAGAAGGCTTGTCGAGGAGGGGCTCGTCTCCGGCTGGGACGATCCGCGCATGCCGACGCTGTGCGGTCTGCGCCGCCGCGGATATACGGCAAAGTCGATACGTAATTTCTGCGAGAGGATCGGAGTTGCAAAGGTTCCGAACACCGTTGAGTTTGCCTTCCTTGAGCACTGCCTGCGCGAGGATCTCAACGACAATGCCCAGCGCGCAATGGCCGTCCTGCGCCCTGTTAAGCTCACGATAACGAACTATCCCGAGGGACAGAGCGAGGAGCTGGATATAGAAAACAACCCCAACGACCCCGAGGCGGGAACGAGAAAGGTCACGTTCTCGCGCAATCTGTGGATCGAGGCCGAGGACTTCCTCGAAACGCCCGTTCCCAAATATAAAAGGCTCTTCCCCGACGGTCCCGAGTGCCGTCTGAAGGGCGCATATCTCATCAGCTGCACCGGCTGCGTCAAGGACAGCGACGGCAATGTCGTCGAGGTGCTTGCGACCTATGATCCCGAAAGCCGCGGCGGTGATCCTGCTGATGGCCGCAAGGTCAAGGGCGCGACGATACACTGGGTCGATGCCGATAACTGCGCCGATGCCGAGGTCAGGCTGTACAGCAATCTGTTTGACGACCCCGATCCCGATGCGGCGGACAAGGATTATATAAGCTGCCTCAACCCCGAATCGCTCGAAATTCTCACCGGCTGCAAGCTGGAGAAAATGCTTGAGGGCGCGGTAGCTCCGGCACAGTTCCAGTTCCTGCGCATGGGCTACTTCTGTGTTGACAGCAAGGACTCCTCGCCCGAGCACCTCGTATTCAACCGCGCAGTCGCGCTTAAAGACAGCTTCAAAAAATAACAAGGAGGGTCATATGGACTACACAGCAGCGCTCATCACGGTAAGCGACGGATGCGCCTCAGGCAAAAGAGCCGACAAGGTCGGTCCGTCAATAATACAAATGCTTGAGGAGGCGGGCTACCGCGTCATTTATCACGGCCTCGTTCCCGACGAGCGGCACGAGATATCCGCGGAGTTTATAAAATGCTCCTACGAGCTCGGCGCGGACCTTATCATCTCGACCGGCGGCACGGGCTTCGGCAGGCGCGATATTACGCCGGAGGCAACACGCGACGTTATCTCGCGTGAGATACCGGCCATTCCGCAGGCCATGCTGCACTACAGTCTTCAGCTTACACCTCGAGCCATGCTCACGAGAGGCGTTGCGGGCATCCGCGGCAAGAGCCTTATTCTGAACCTCCCCGGCAATGAGAGCGGAGCAAAGCAGAATCTCAGCGCCGTGATAGACGTGCTCGCGCACGCCATTCAAATGATCTCAAAGGACGAATAAACGTAAAGAACCACTGTTTTCGCTGCTTGAAAACAGTGGTTCTTTGACAGTCTGTAAAAGATCGCCTGCTTTTCTCAAGCAGGCGATCTTTGTGACTGTCAAAAAACCTTTGCTGCTGCGTAAAGATATCCGCGCAGCGGGGGAGCTCGAGGGGGCAAGACCCGCCTCGAGTTG
>CAVDFD010000026.1:0-14776 GCA_963608145.1 Bacteroidaceae bacterium
CCTTGAAAACCGTTGATATTACTGGCTTTTTCAAAAAGTTCTGTATCACCACTCGTACCACCAAAACAGCCATTTTCTTGCTGAAAACGGCTGTTTTTCTAACTTTTTTCGGCGAGTTTATTTTTTGAACATTAGATTTTTCCGCTTATTTGCCGTTTATCAGATACAATTTGTGCAGATTACATTAGCAATCCCCCGTTTTCGTATGCTGAAAACGGACTGCTTTATGGACGAAAGTTCGGGTGATCATGCACTTTCGCGGCAGGTCAGCTCCCATTCCAGAGAGCGTGAGCGTGGCGCTTTGCCGGAAATGATCTCAAGCAGCATTGCCGCCGCGGTTTTGCCGGTTCGGTTGGCCTTATGCCCGAGGGAGGTGATAGTTACGGGGCCGATCTGACTGAAAAAGCTGTTGTCGAAGCTGGCTACCGCCACATCGTCGGGGACAGCTTTGCCGGCATCCAGCAGCCGCTTGATGAGAAAATGCGCGATCTCGTCGTTGTAGCACACCACAGCTGTGGCGTTGCCCAGCCGGTGCCGGATAAAATTGTCCAGCAGCCCGCAGCGCTCGTTGTGCACCAGCGCCGCCCGATCCTCCGTGTCGTACCAGAAAAAGCCCTCGTCCCGAATGGGAATACCGCTGTCGCACAGAGCCCTGATCATGCCGTGATAGCGCTGCGGTCCCTGAATATCGTCGCTTTTGAAAATTCCCGCAATGCGCGTGTGGCCTTTGTCCAGCAGGTACTGCGTCAGCTGATATCCGCCGTTGTAGTTGTCATCCAGCAGGCACGGAAGCTCCGGCAGATTAGCGTAAATGCCGTGCAGAAAGAGGATAGGGATGCCCCTGCTCTGAAGCGCACGGTAGAGGTCGAGATTCGGAGTCGGCAGTGCGGTCTTCGAGCCCTCGATCAAGATGGCGCTGATCCGCTGCTCCAGCAGAAGACTCAGTATCTCCCGCTCGCGGCTGATCTTGTTTTCCGTGGCGTATACCAGCGTGGAATAACCGGCCTGAGAGAAGCCGGACTGAACATCGTGCAGGATCGAGGGGAAGATATAGTCGTCCAGAAACGTCGTGATAACGGCTATCTGGCGTACATCGTCGAGCTTGCGATCCTCCAGGATAAAGGAGCCGCTGCCCTGCCGCCGCTGTATAAGCCCCTCCGCCTCCAGCAGCTTCAGCGCATGGCGCACGGTCTGGCGGCTCATGTGATAGCGTCCTGAAAGCTCCGCCTCGGTTGCCAGCCTGCTTTCTCCCTGCCGCCGCAGCTGCTGTACCTCGCTGCGCAGAATAGATGCCAGCTGCTCGTATTTTGCAGACAAATCGATCCGTCCTTTCCAATATAGATGTAACAAGTTGTTTGAGTTGTTTTTATTATAGCAGATAATATCCGAATTTGTCTAAGAATTTGGTTGATAATTTATCGGAATATGCTCGCTGAAAAGCGGAAGAAAATCCATGACACCGCGCCCGCGGCACGGTCAGGTGGGAAAATAAAGCATAAAATAGTCAACTTTTTCGGAGCTGTGCGGCAACCGTCACTCCGATGTGTGCAAGTTGCCGAACGCGCCGGAGACTGCACGGAGACGAGCCGTCGTAAAATATTCAAAAAAAGCAGGCCGAAAATCGTAAAAAAATCAACAAAATTATAGGGCGAAATGACGCGCAGACCGCATTTGTATCAATTATGCTGAAAATCTGCGAAATTTGTCTTATTTATAGATACAAAATTGTGCATAACGCACAAAAATATATTGAAGCAGAAGAAAAAGTGTGATTTAATGCAGGCAAAGGGATCGGCTGGCCGATGTAAAGCATGGCAGCCCGATCTCACGAAAATCCAAAAATCTATGAAAGTCGAGGAAAAAACATGAAAAAGTTTCTGAGCATTCTGTTGGTGCTGGTCATGGTTCTGGCTCTGGCCGCCTGCGGCACCCCCGCCAACAACGACAGCGAAGGCGACGACAGCAGCGCCTCCGAGCTGATCAAGGTCGGCATCATCAACAACGACCCCAACGAATCCGGCTACCGTACCGCAAACGACGCGGACATGAAGGCTACCTTCACAAAGGAAAACGGCTATGACGCTTCCTTCGCATACTCGCTGAAGAACGAGGAGCAGATAGCCGCCGCGCAGAAGTTCATTCAGGACGAGGTTGACTACCTGCTGATCTCCGCCGCAGGCACCTCCGGCTGGGACACCGTTCTCAAGGACGCGCAGACCGCAGGCATTCAGGTCATCCTGTTTGACCGCACCATCGACGCAGACGAGAGCCTGTATGTCGCCTCCATCGTCTCCGACATGGCAAAGGAAGGCGAGACCGCAGTTAACTGGCTGGCATCTCAGAATCTTGAGACCTACAACGTGATCCACATTCAGGGCGTTATGGGCTCGGCTGCTCAGATAGGCCGCACCGGCGCACTGGACGAAAAGGTAGCAGCCGAGGCAAACTGGAATCTGGTCACCCAGCAGACCGCCGAGTGGAACGCCGAGAACGCACAGCAGATTGTGCAGTCGGTCATCGACTCCGGCAAGGACTTCAACGTTATCTACGCCGAGAACGACGACATGGCCAAGGGCGCAGTTGCAGCGCTTGACGCTAACGGCATCACTCACGGTGTCAACGGCGACGTTGTAGTCATGGGCTTTGACTGCAACAAGTGGGCTCTTGAGGAGCTGCTGGCAGGCAACTGGAACTATGACGGCCAGTGCAACCCCTTCCAGGCATCCTACATCAATGAGATCATTCAGGGTCTCGAGGCCGGCAACGCTCCCGCCGAGAAGGTCGTCATCATGGACGAGAAGGGCTTTGACGCAAGCACCATCACTCAGGCCGATGTTGACAGCTACGGCATCTGATCATCCTGCAAATTTTCAAAACGCTTAAGTGATACTCTTAGGCACGCGGTTCGGCACAGCCGTGCCGCGTGCCTTTTCAAATAAGAAGGCGCGATATCCTTTCTTGACTCAGCCGGGAAGGGAATCCCGACGAATGGAGGCGACAGCGATATGCAAGACGGCGCAGTATTGGAGTTGCGCGGGATCTGCAAATACTTCCCCGGCGTTAAGGCGCTGCAGCATGTGGATTTTACCCTGCGCGAGGGCGAGATCCATGCACTGATGGGAGAAAACGGCGCGGGTAAATCCACGCTTATCAAGGTCTTGACCGGCGTTTACGAAAAGGACGGCGGCGAGATATATATCAGGGGTCACGAAAAAGCCGTGAGCATTCGTTCCCCTCAGGATGCCCAGAACGCGGGCATCAGCACAGTTTATCAGGAAATCACCCTCTGTCCCAATCTGACGGTGGCAGAGAATATGTATATAGGAAGAAGCAAGGGCGGCTTTACCAACTGGAAGCAGATGAACCGCAGTGCGGCGGAGCTGCTGGACAGTCTGGGCATACCGGTCAGCCCCACTCAGCAGCTGGGCGGCTGCTCCATTGCGGTTCAGCAGATGGTAGCCATTGCAAGAGCGGTGGATATGGACTGCAAGGTACTTATCCTTGACGAGCCGACCTCGTCTCTGGACGAGCAGGAGGTCGCAAAGCTCTTTACCATGATGAAGGAGCTGCGCTCAAAGGGCGTGGGCATCATCTTCGTCACCCATTTTCTCGATCAGGTCTACGAGGTCTGCGACAGGATAACCGTTCTCAGGGACGGACAGCTGGTGGGCGAGTATGTGATCGGTGAGCTGCCCCGCGTACAGCTTGTTTCCAAGATGCTTGGCAAGGAGCTGGACGATATGGCCTCCATCAAAAACGACGGCGAGGCCGAAAAAACGGATATGGGCACGCCCGTGCTTGAGGCACATGGCCTTTCCAGCACGGAGGGCATCAAGCCCTTTGATTTTACCATCCATAAGGGCGAGGTCAACGGCTTCACCGGTCTGCTGGGCTCGGGGCGCAGCGAATGCGTCCGTGCGATCTTCGGCGCGGATAAGAAGACAGGCGGCACGGTCGCCATGGACGGCGAGACGGTCAAGATAAATAAGCCGCTGGATGCCATGAAGCATGGCATCGGCTACCTGCCGGAGGACAGGAAGGGCGACGGCATAGTCGGCGATCTTTCGGTCAGAGAGAACATTATCCTTGCTCTTCAGGTCATGAAGGGCTTCTTCAAGCCCTTCAGCCGTGCTCAGGCGGAGGCATTTGCCGATGAATACATCAAGCTGCTGGATATAAAGACGGCCTCTGCCGACACTCCGATAAAGCAGCTTTCCGGCGGCAATCAGCAGAAGGTCATCCTTGCGCGCTGGCTGCTGACCAATCCCAAGTACCTCATACTTGACGAGCCCACACGCGGCATTGATGTAGGAACAAAGGTCGAGATTCAGAAGCTGGTGCTGAAGCTGGCGGAGGAGGGCAAGAGCGTGACCTTCATCTCGTCCGAGATCGACGAGATGCTCCGCACCTGCTCCCGACTGCTGGTCATGCGCGACCGTAGGCTGGTGGGCGAGCTGACCGGCGACGAGCTGAACCAGACCACGATCATGGCAACCATTGCAGGAGGTGAGAACTGATATGGCACAACCTAAGTCTCCCGAGAAAAAGAGCGCAGGCGCTGCGCTGAAGGCACTGGTGCGGCATCAGATATTTATTCCCGTTGCGGCGCTTCTGCTTCTCGTGATATTCAATCTGATCACCGACCCCAGCTTTTTCAAGATCACAATGGTGCAGAACAGCAACGGCGACCCTGTCCTGTCGGGCTCTGTTATCACCATTTTGAATAACGCCTCCGAGCTTGTTATCCTCGCAATCGGCATGACGCTGGTGACCTCGGCCTCCGGCGGTCAGGATATCTCCGTCGGCGCGACGATCGCCATTGCCGGCTCGGTTATGCTGTGCGTTCTTTGCGGCGACGCCGGTGCGAGGCCGGAGACCATGCAGGCACCCATCATCGTTGCGTTTCTGGCAGGCTGCGGCGCGGCCATGCTCTTCGGCGCGTTCAACGGCGTGCTGGTGGCCTATTTCAAGATCCAGCCGATGGTAGCAACGCTGATACTGTACACCGCGGGACGCTCCATCGCGGCATGGATAAACAACAATCAGCTTCCGATCATCAGTGATCCGAGCTTCGGCTACTTCGGCAATTTTATCCCCGGCATCCCCGTGCCAACTCCCGTGTTTATCGCAGCGGCCTGCGTGATCGTGATCATGCTTGTGCTCAAATTTACAAATCTGGGGCTGTATACCCAGTCGGTGGGCATCAACAGCAATTCCTCGCGCTTAAACGGCATAAACCCCGCATTTATCAAGTTCCTGACCTATGTGCTGCTGGGGCTGTGCGTGGCGGTGGCTGCGCTGATAAAGGTCAGCAGGATATCCAGCATCAACTATTCCGTTATCGCCAAGGACATCGAAATGGACGCGATCCTTGCGGTCGCGCTGGGCGGAAACGCGCTCAGCGGCGGCAAGTTCAATATGTGGGGCTCTATCCTCGGCGCGTATGTCATTCAGTTTCTGACCACAACGCTGTACAGGTTCAATGTGGCCTCGGATGCGCTGCCGGCATATAAGGCGGTCGTTGTCATCCTGCTTGTGGTCATGAGCGCACCTGTCGTGAGGGAGAGAACGGCCAGACTGTGGAAGCGTCTGAACCCCGGACGTGCGGCAAAGGAGGCGGCTTGATATGGCACCCAAAATTGCAGTAAAAAACGGAAGGCTCACCAAAGCAGGCGGACTTTCCGATACTAATCTTCTGCTGATAATCACCATTGCGGTATTCCTTGTCATGTATGTCTGCGCCGTGGCGCTTCTCGGCTCGGGCTTCAAAAAGCCGCAGGCGTTTTTCAACATCCTCAACGACAATGCGGCGCTTATCATCCTCTCGTGCGGCATGAGCATCGTCATGATCACAGGCGGCATCGACATCTCCGTCGGTACGCTGACGGCGCTGGTGTGCATGAGCTGCGCGGTGCATCTGGACTACCACGGCGGCAGCGTAGCTACGGCCATGCTGCTGGCTCTTGGGATAGGCGTTGCCTTCGGTCTGGTGCAGGGCTATCTGGTCGCCTATCTGGAGATACAGCCCTTTATCGTGTCGCTGGCGGGAATGTTTTTCGCCAAGGGCATGACGACCATTGTCAATTCCACTCAGTTCAACGTTGCCCACGAGGGCTTTCAGGCGCTCAAGGCCACGCGCATTTACGTCCCGGGAATGGGCAGCATGAACAGGCTGGGCAAATATGTTCCGGCCTATGTCGAGCCCGGTGTGATAGTTGCCGTCGTGATCGTTATCCTGCTCTTTGTCCTGCTGCGCTGGAGCAGGCTCGGACGCAGCTTCTACGCGGTGGGCGGCAATATGAACAGCGCAAACATGCTTGGCATCAACGTCAGACGCACCAAATTTCTGGCGCACCTGCTGTGCAGCACTCTGGCGGGTATCGGCGGCTTTGTGTATTTCATGCATGTCGGCTCAGGCTCGCCCTCTCACGCCAGCGGCGCCGAAATGAACGCCATCGCCTCCTCCATCATCGGCGGAACGATGCTGACAGGCGGCGTGGGCAATATTATCGGAACCTTCTTCGGTGTCCTTTCTCTGGGCACGATCAAGAACATCGTTTCTTCTCTGGGACTGGATGAGGCGTGGTGGACGAACATCACCGTCGCCGCCATGATCTGCCTGTTCCTTGTTATCCAAAGCGTTGTCCTCATGCGGAAGAACAAGAAAAATTCAAACTGACCGGATCACCGGCCGGCCGTGTTCCGCACGGCTGCCTGAAAAGGAGAAAAGTTAGATGCAACAAAAAGAAAATCCCGTCTTTCTGGGCGTGGAGCTGGGCTCCACCCGAATAAAAGCGGTCGCCATTGACAAGGGCTTCTCTCCGGTGTCCTCGGGGGATTATACATGGGCATCGTCGTATGAAAACGGCGTTTGGACCTATGACCTCGACGAGGTCTGGACGGGGCTGAAGGCCGCCGTTTCAGGAATTGAAAACAGGGAAAACGTCTGTGCAATGGGCGTTTCCGCGATGATGCACGGCTATCTTGCGTTTGACAGCGAGTGGAATCTGCTGGTTCCGTTCAGAACATGGCAGAACACGATCACCGGCAGGGCTGCGCAGGAGCTGACAGAGCTGTTCGGCTTCAATATCCCCCAGCGCTGGAGCATTGCCCACCTGTATCAGGCGGTGCTCAACGAGGAGCCGCACGTTTCGAAGCTGGCTCATATCACGACGCTTGCGGGCTATGTTCACCACGCCCTGACGGGGCGCAGCTGCGTTGGCATAGGCGAGGCCTCCGGCATGTTCCCCATTGACAGCGTGAACGGATGCTACGACAGGGAAATGCTGAAGAAATTCAATGACCTAATCGCAGGACGCGGCCTCCCGTGGAGGCTGGAGGAGCTGCTTCCCGAGGTCCTGCCCGCCGGTGCAAATGCCGGTGTGCTCACAGCGGAGGGAGCAGAAAGGCTGGGCGGACTGCTGCCCGCCGGTATCCCTCTTGCGCCCGCCGAGGGCGACGCGGGCACGGGCATGACCGCGACCAATGCGGTAGCTCCGAGAACCGGCAACGTTTCCGCAGGCACCTCTGTTTTTGCCATGGTGGTGCTGGAAAAAATGCTGTCGAGAGTCTATCCGGAGATCGACATGGTAACAACGCCCACGGGCAGACCCGTGGCGATGGTGCATTGCAACAACTGCACCTCAGACATGAACGCATGGGTCGGAATGTTTGGCGAGGCCTTTCGGGAGATGGGCTTTGAGGCGGACACGGGCGAGCTGTTCACAAGGCTCTATCAAAAGAGTCTGGAGGGCGATGCCGACTGCGGCGGCATTACGGTCTGCAACTATCAGGCCGGTGAGCCTGTGACCGGCTTTGACGAGGGGCGGCCTCTGGTCGTGCGCGATCCCGCCAAGCCGCTGGGGCTTGCCAATTTCATTCGTGCGCAGCTGTATTCCACAATGGCGACGCTGGCCGCCGGTATGGAGCTGCTGCAAAGAGAGCATGTTGCGATCGACAGAATGATGGGACACGGCGGACTGTTCAAGACGCCGGTCGTCGGGCAGCGGTATATGGCTGCTGCAACGAATGCGCCGGTATGGGTCATGAAGACCGCCGGTGAGGGCGGTCCCTACGGAATGGCGCTGCTGGCCGCCTTCCTGACAGAGGGCGGTGGACTCTCGCTGGAGGAATATCTGGAGCAAAGAGTATTTGCTTCCGCCTCCGGCACTGCTTTGGAGCCGGAAGCCGAGGATGTTGCCGGATTCCGCGCCTATCTGAATCGATTCCTGAGCGGCCTGAACGTTGAGCGGGCGGCCATCGAACATCTTTAACTGGAGGTAATCATCATGAAAAAATATGAATTTTGGTTTGTTGTCGGCTCTCAGGCGCTGTACGGTTCTGAGGTTCTGGCAACGGTCGCCAAGCGTGCCGAGGAGATGGCTGCCGAAATGAGCAAGCAGCTTCCCTACCCGCTGGTATACAAGGTCACGGCCATGAGCAATGCCCAGATCAGCGACGTGGTGCGCGAGGCAAACTACGATCCCTGCTGCGCCGGTATAGTGACATGGTGCCACACCTTTTCGCCCTCCAAGATGTGGATCAACGGCTTTGCGAGCCTGCAAAAGCCCTACTGCCATCTTGCTACTCAGTACAGCAGGGAGATCCCCAACGAAGAGATCGACATGGATTACATGAACCTCAACCAGTCCGCACACGGCGACAGGGAGCACGGCTTTATCGCGGCCAGAATGCGCATGCCCAGAAAGGTTATCGCCGGTCACTGGCAGGAGAGCTCCGTTCTCAAGCGGCTGGGCGACTGGATGAAGGCCGCCGTGGGCGCTGCGTTCAGCAGAGAGCTGAAGATCATGCGCTTCGGCGACAATATGCGCGAGGTCGCCGTCACCGAGGGCGACAAGGTGCAGGCGCAGATAAAGCTCGGCTGGCAGGTCAATACATGGCCTGTGGGGCAGCTGGTGGAGACCATGGACGCGGTGAGCGATGCGGAGATCGACGCGAAGATGGCCGAATACGCCGAAAAATACGACTTTGCCACGGAGGATCTGGAAACTGTGCGCTATCAGGCGCGTGAGGAGATCGCCATTCAGAAAATGATGGATGCCGAGGGCTGCGCCGCCTTCTCAAATACGTTTCAGGATCTGTACGGAATGAAGCAGCTTCCCGGTCTTGCCTCGCAGAACCTGATGGCCAACGGCTACGGCTACGGCGGCGAAGGCGACTGGAAGGTCGCAGCGATGACCGTCATTCTGAAGACAATGGGCAAGGACGGCAACGGCGCTTCCGCGTTTATAGAGGACTACACCTATCATCTGGTCGAGGGCAGCAAGTACAGTCTGGGCGCGCATATGCTGGAGGTCTGCCCCTCGTTAGCGGCGCAGAGACCCCGCATCGAGGTGCACCCGCTGGGCATAGGAGACCGCGAGGCTCCCGCACGTCTGGTCTTCGAGGGCAAGGAGGGGGACGCTATCGTGACGACCCTGATCGACATGGGCGGCAGATTCCGCCTGATCTGTCAGGATATCCACTGCGTCAAGCCCATTATGGAAATGCCAAACCTGCCGGTTGCCCGCGTTATGTGGCAGGCCATGCCGGATCTGGAAACCGGTCTTGAGTGCTGGATCACCGCAGGCGGTGCGCACCATTCCGTCCTGAGCTACGACGTGAGCGCCGAGCAGATGAAGGACTGGGCGCGGATGATGGATGTTGAGTTTGTCCACATTACCAAGGACACCACCGTGGAAGCGCTGGAGCAGGAGCTGTTCCTGAACGATCTGGCGTGGAAGCTGAAGGGATGAGGAATACCGCTTATGCTGGAAGAACTGAAAAAACAGGTCTGCGAGGCAAATCTTGAGCTGCCGAGGCACGGACTTGTGACCTTTACATGGGGCAACGTGTCCGGCGTGGACAGGGAGAACGGGCTTATGGTCATAAAGCCCAGCGGTATAGACTACGAGCACATGCTGCCGGAGGATATGGTGGTCGTTTCCCTGTCAACGGGAGAGCGGGTCGAGGGAAAGTGGAAGCCGTCCTCCGATACGGCCACCCACGCGGCGCTGTACAAGGCCTTTCCGAATATCGGAGGCGTTGTGCATACGCACTCGCGCTGGGCTACCTCCTTTGCTCAGGCAGGGCGGGGAATACCGGCCTACGGCACGACCCACGGCGACTACTTCTACGGCGAGATTCCGTGTACCCGGCAGATGAGCCCCGCGGAGATCGGCGGCGAGTACGAGGCGGAGACCGGCAAGGTCATAGTCGAGACATTTGCAGACAGGTCTGCCGATGATATCCCTGCGGTGCTCGTGCATTCCCACGGTCCGTTCACATGGGGGACGGATCCCAAAAACGCCGTTCACAACGCGGTGGTTCTGGAGGAGCTTGCATTCATGGCCTTCCATACCGTCGCTCTGAGTCCGCAGATCACGCCCATGCAGCAGGAGCTGCTGGACAGGCATTACCTGCGCAAGCACGGAAAGAACGCCTACTACGGCCAAAAATGACAAAACCGCCCTGTTTCATGCACTGAGCTGCGAAGCAGGGCTGTTTTTTTACGGAGATTTCGTGAAAAAGATTCACGGTCGGGAGCGCTGTATGTTATACTGTCTGTAAAAAAGGAAGGGGGATTGGTATGCTGCGAGTGTTTTTGGTGGAGGATGAGAGCATCATCAGGGAGACCCTGCGGGATACGGTGCCTTGGGCGCAGTGCGGATACAGCTTTGCGGGCGAGGCCGGAGACGGGGAAATGGCGCTGCCGCTGATCCGTCAGGTCAAGCCCGATGTGCTGATAACCGATATCCGTATGCCCTTCATGGACGGGCTGGCTCTGAGCAGGCTGGTGCTGCAGGAGTTTCCTGATATGAAGGTCATCATCATCTCCGGCTATGACGATTTTGAATATGCACGGCAGGCCATCGGCATCGGCGTGGAGAGGTATCTGCTCAAGCCAATTACAAAAAATGCGCTGATGACCGTTCTGGACGAGGTCAGGGAAAAGATCGAGGGAGAGCGTGCCCGCAGGAATTATACGGCGCAGTTCCGGCGTGAGGCGCAGGATTACGAGCAGTATGCCCGCCGCCGTCTTTTTGAGGAGATCGTGTCGGGTCGGCTGTCCGTGCCGCAGATATATGAAAAGGCCGAAAAGCTGGGGCTGGATCTTCGGGCGCAGGCATTTACCATCGCCCTGATCTCTGCCGTGCCGGATCAGCACGGCGTGGCCGACGGCTACTCCGAGCCGAGCGCCCGCATTCGTGACGGGCTGGTGGCGCATTTTCTGAAATATCCTGAGTATATCCTGTTCCGATGGAGTCTGAGCACCTATGCGCTCGTGATAAAGGGCGACAGAGACAAAATAGAAGAGACCGTCCGGCGCTGCGTGAGTAAGGTGCAGGAGCTGTACGAGACCTACGATCCCGAGCAGAACTGGTATGTGGCGGCTGGAAAGCCCACGCAGAGGCTCAGCACGCTGTCGGAGTGCTTCAATGAAGTCTCGCGCCTGTGGGCCTACCGCCATATCGTGCCCTCGCAGCATATTCTGACGGGAGAAACGGTCAGCCTTCTGACAGCCCCCGACACGGAGAATGATCTGGCAAATCTTGACGTGAGCAAGCTCAGTCCGTCGGTGCTTACCGGCGTGATGCAGGATGCCGGAGCGCAGGAGGTGTCCAGCTTCGTGGATGAGTATATCAACAGCCTCGGAGACGCGACGGGCTTCAAGCCCTTTTGCCAATATCTCATGCTCAGCGTCCGCTTTACGGCAACCGAGTTCGTAAAGGGGCTGGATATTTCTCAGAAGGAGTTCCTGTCGGCGCTCAACTGTCTGGATATGGTGGGACAGAATGTGACGCGGGACGATCTGAACCGATACCTTTCCGATATCCTGCTGCGTGCGATAGAGCTGCGCGACAAGGCGGCGGGAAGGCAGTACAGAAGCCTGCTGAAGCAGGCGGTCTGCTATATTGACGCAAACTTTCAAAACGAGGACATTTCCCTGAACCGCGTCGCAAAGGAGGTCAACATCAGCGCAAACTACCTGTCCGCCGTGTTCAGTCAGGAGATGGGGACGACCTTTGTGGAATACCTGACGGCAAAGCGGATGGAAAAGGCGCGGGAGCTGCTGCATGACTCGGAGCTTCGCTCGGGAGAGATCGCCTTGGCGGTGGGGTACAAGGATCCCCATTATTTCAGCTTCCTTTTCAAAAAGACGCAGGGCTGCACCCCGAGGGAGTATCGTACCGGAAAGGGAAGAAAATGAGCAGGATGTTTTCCGTGCAGGACGGGCTGCACCGTCTGGTCGTGGCTATCAGCGTGCTGCTGGCGGTGATACTGACCTCCGCCCTTGCGATGATGCTCAGCTTCAACAGCCACTATGCCCGCCTGCTGCACAATGTGACCATGGCCTCGGAATTCAATCAGGAATTCAAAAACAATATAGACCAGAAGATGTATTACTACGTCATTGAAAGCCAATACTCCGAGGGACTGCCCGTCGCGGAGGTCAACGCGGCGCAGGAGCTGGCGAAGGCGCTGATAGATACGACCACTCAGAAGGACAGCCGTCAGGCCATAACCAGCGTTCTGAATCTGTGCGAGAATCTGGAGGAGAAGATATATCAGATACAGAGCACCACGGACTATGACAGTCGTCTCAGCCAGCTGGAAAACAATATTTATATCCTCACGTCGCTGGTGCAGGACTATATGTATACCTATCTCTATCTTGAGGCCGCGGAGCTGAACGCGGTGCAGCAAAATGTCACGGAACGCCTCGGCATCGAGATCGTGCTGATCACCCTGATAACGGCTGCCGCCATCACGGCGCTGCTGCGGTACAGCATCAGGCTGAGCCGCTCCATTGCCGATCCTCTGGTGGCGCTGTCGCAGCGTGCGCAGGAGGTAAAGGAGGGCGACCTTTCGCTGCGCGAGCCAGTCCGCTCGGAGGTGCCGGAGATACAGACCCTGAGCGTGGCCATGGAGCAGATGATCGCCCGTCTGGATGCGCAGATGAAGGAGTCGCAGCAGCGTCAGGAAAGCCTGCGAAAAACGGAGCTTGCCCTGCTTCAGGCGCAGATAAATCCTCATTTTCTCTATAATACGATGGACACCATCATATGGCTCATAGAGGCGGAGAAAACAGAGGAGGCGGTGGATATGGTCTCGAATCTCTCGGACTTTTTCCGCCACTCTCTGAGCAAGGGCGAAGACGTGATCACCTTAGAGGAGGAAGAACGCCATGTGCGCAGCTATCTTCAGATCCAGCACGTCCGATATAAAAGCGTCATGGACTATACCGTGGACATTGACCCTGCGCTGCACCATGCGCTGATCCCAAAGCTGACGCTGCAGCCGCTGGTGGAGAACGCACTGTATCACGGCATTAAGCTGAAGCGCTCGGTCGGCATGATTCAAATCAGCGGCAAGCGGGAGGGCAGCATCATTGTCTTGCAGGTCGCCGACAATGGCGTTGGCATGACCGCCGAGCGGCTGGAAGCTCTGCGCCGTGCGATGGAGAGCAACACCCGCGTCGGATTCGGCCTCTCTGCCGTTCATCAGCGGCTCCAGCTGCAATTCGGGCGGGAATACGGCCTGTCCATTGCCAGTCAGGACGGGATCGGAACGACGGTCACCGTCCGCATCCCCTATCAGGAAAAGGAGGAAGTCCTATGAAGCGTCTGCTCGCTTTGGCGCTTGTGCTTGCGCTGCTGCTCTGCGGCTGCACACAGGAGGACAGCGCACAGCCGGAGGAAACGCTGATCGTTGTCGGAATATCGCAGGTGGGCGCTGAATCCGATTGGCGCGTTGCAAATTCCGAATCAATGAAGGCCGTGTTTTCCGAGGAAAACGGGTACCGGCTGCTGTTTGACGACGCCCGACAGATACAGGAAAATCAGATCATGGCGGTGCGCAAGTTCATCCAGCAGGAGGCAGACTATATCGTGCTGATGCCGCTGAGCGAAACGGGTTGGGACTCCGTTTTGCAGGAGGCGCGGGACGCGGGGATACCCGTGATCCTTGTTGACCGCATGGCAGACGTGGAGGATGACACGCTCTATACCGCCCATGTCGGCTCCGACTTTTATGAGCAGGGCAAAAAGGCGGTGGCGTGGATGGAGCAGCGCTATACGAACCCCGCAGAAGCCGTCCATATCGTCCACATTCAGGGAACTATCGGCTCCACAGCCCAAATCGGACGAACCACGGCGCTGGAGGAAGGCTTGACTCTTCACAAAAACTGGCAGATGCTGACCCGCCTGGACGGAGACTTTACGCAGGCCAAGGCCTATGAGGTGATGTGCTCATATCTTGACGCGATGCCGGAGGCGGAGAGCATAGATGTAGTTTACTGCGAAAACGACAACGAGGCCTTCGGCGCGATAGAGGCGCTGGAGCAGCGCGGCTATATCTGCGGCGAGGATGTCGATGTGATATGCTTCGACGCGACCCGCAAGGCGCTCGAGCTGTGCATGGCGGGCAAGATCTCTCTCGTGGTGGAATGTAACCCGCTGCTGGGACCGCCGGTGGAGGAGATCATTCAAACGCTTGAAAACGGCGGCACTCCGGCCAAGCAGCACTATGTGGAGGAGCAGGTCTTTACAAAGGACACGCTCACGGAGGAGCTGATCGCTGCCAGAGAATACTGACGCAGCTTCGCAAAACACAGGGCACTCCGTGAGCTATGCTCATGCGCAATCAGAAAAGAAACAGAACCGTAACTACCGATTTAAAAGGCAGCCGTTTAACCTCTGAAAAGCCTTGACTGTTCCGTATGGTCGGAAGTGAAATTTAATACAAGACGCAAAAAAGAGAGTACAGACTTTAA
>CAVDFD010000027.1:0-14740 GCA_963608145.1 Bacteroidaceae bacterium
ATTTTATGCTATGCTTTATGCGTTGAAGGCGATGCCGTCGGTGCTGTCGAGCGGGGCGATGCTTATCCATGTCTTGCCGACGCTCAGGTCAAGGGCGGTGCCGTCCTTGAGGGTATAGTGGAAGTTGTCGGCGCGGTCGGCGCGAGACCAGTTGATCTCAACATACTTGCCGCCGGTGAAGAAATAGCCTGTGCCGGAGCCGGTGAGCTCCATGGCCTGACGGCCATAGCTGTCGATGGTCTGGGTCGGAATGTTCAGAACGATGACGTTTGCAAGGTCTATCGAGCTGTTGTTTCCGCCGTCGGTGTACTCCGTGCCGCTGATATATGCGTTGTAGCACTTCTTTTCGGCGTTGTACTTGAAATTGGTCTTATAGTAGCCGTAGGGCACGGTGAAGTCCGTGGTGCTGCCGCCGCTGCACTGCGACACGGCATCGTCAGAGAAGCTCAGGCCGTAGGTCGTGTCATAGCTGCTCGCGTGCTTGAGGTCATAGTTGTTTGCCGCAAAGGAGGCGAGCTTTGTGCCGTCGGCAAACAGGGTATGCTCGATGGCCTTGCCCTGATTTATGCGGTTCTGGTCGCGGTAGTAGCTCGAAGCCTCGCCTGCGCGGGAGCCGCGTACGCCGTCCATATTGTCTATGCCGAGAGACTTGATGTCCGAATAGGCCTGCTCGCTGCCGCCTGCGTGAATGTAAATGGCATCATAGGCCTGCGCCATGCTTATGTAATAGGGTCTTGCGCTGCGCAGTGAGCCGATGGTTATGCCGTCAACATCGTTGAACACAGCCATCATACGGGTTATGCCGCCCTCGGCAAGCGCCTCGTAGATGATCGAAGCCTGCGACAGACCGACAGGGGGACGTGCATCGGGGTGGTTATTTATCATAACACAGTACGGACGCAGCTCGCTTATGTCCTCGCTGACCGCTTCACCCGTCAGCGGATTGATCGGGCCGGATACCGTTTCGTTCTTGTTCAGACCGTCGCCGTTTACGTCGGGCGCACTGCCGCTTTGATCATCATCCTTGCCGCAGCCGGTGAACAGGCACAGCACCATGATGACCGACAGAACGAGCGCAAATATTCTTTTCAAATTGAAACACCTCACATTTTAGTATATTTGCTCGAATTCATTATACTATTTACCGGCCATATTGTCAAACCGGCGAAGATGTGTTAGTATTGCAGTCAGGAGATGATTATAATGTATGATCAGATAAGAAACGATACCGAAAACGCGGTCAAAGAGCTGCTTGAAAAATCGAAGCTCAAAAAAGGCTCGATCGTTGTCGTTGGCTGCTCGTCGAGCGAGATACTCGGCGAACGCATCGGTAAGGGCTCGTCCCCCGAGACGGGAGCGGCTGTCGCGGAGACGATACTCAAGGTGCTTGGTGACAATGGCATATACCTTGCCGCGCAGTGCTGCGAGCACCTTAACCGTGCGCTTGTCATAGAGCGCGAGGCGGCGGAGAAATATATGCTCGATGAGGTATGCGTAAGACCCATGCCCAAGGCCGGCGGCTCGTTCGGCACTGCCGTGTACGACATGATGCGCGATCCCGTGATGGTCGAGCATGTCAGGGCTCATGCCGGTATGGACATCGGCTGCACGCTCATCGGTATGCACCTGAAGGAGGTCGCTGTTCCGCTCAGACTGTCGGTAAAGCATATAGGCGACGCGCTCGTCACGGCGGCATACACAAGACCGAAGCTCATAGGCGGCGTGAGGGCGCATTATCCGGAGTAAACGATACAAGGCATTGGACAGCTCCAATGCCTTGTGTTCTTACTGCTCCGCTTTCACGGCTATCCCGCAGCAGCGCATTGTTTCGGCAAGGCGCTGTAAGTGCTCGGGCGATATCTCGGTAAGCGGCAGACGCAGGGGACCGCAGTCGAAGCCGATCATGCGCATGGCGGCCTTCACGGGTATTGGATTTGTTTCAATAAACAGGTCTGAAAACAGGCGGGAGTATTTAAAATACAGCTGCTGCGCCTGAGCAAAGTCCCCGTCGAGGCAGAGCCCGCACAGCTTTGCGACCGCAGCCGGTACGACATTCGATGCAACGGATATGACCCCGAGTGCGCCGAGCGCCATCATTGGCACTGTGTTGTCGTCGTTGCCGCTCCATATGTACAGATCGTTTCCGCACTCGGCTCTTGTCGCGGCGAAAAGACTGAAATCGCCGGAAGCCTCCTTGACACCGTTTATGTTCGGGTGCTTTGAAAGCTCAGCATAGGTATCAAGCTTTATTCCGACGCTCGTTCGGGAGGGAACGTTATAGACTATCATTGGAAGGTCAATTCTGTCGGCAACGTATGTAAAGTGATTTATTAGCCCTGACTGCGTCGCCTTGTTATAATACGGCGTTACCATGAGCACACCGTCGGCATTGCATCTGAGCGCACATTTTGCAAAGCTGAGCGCCTTGTTTGTGTCGTTGCTGCCTATTCCGGCAATGATCTTCATGCGCCCGTCGTTATGGCGGCAGGTAAATTCGATGAGTGCCTCGTGCTCATAGCGGCTCATTGTTGCATTTTCGCCGGTCGTTCCGCAAACAACGACGGCAGCGGTTCCGTTGTCGTACTGATAGTCTATGAGTTCAGCCATCCTGCCGTAATCAATGCCGCTGTCGTTGAACGGGGTGACTATAGCGGTGCAGGATCCCTTGAATATCGGAGCTTTATACATGGCGTACCTCCAGTCATAATATCCTTAAACACTATGCCCGCAGACCGCGATATATGCGCTGTTGAATTATTGCGGCTTTTGTATTATAATGATAGCTCAATATATAAATGGAGCACGATCTAATGAATAAATCGGATTTTGACTTTTACCTGCCGGAGCGGCTCATAGCTCAGACACCATTGGAAAAGCGGGATGCCTCGCGCCTTCTGCATCTTGACAAAAATACGGGTGAGATAGAGCACGGGCATTTTCATGATATAACGAAGTACCTGAGAAAAGGTGACTGCCTCGTGATGAATGATTCGCGTGTCCTTCCGGCGCGGCTCATCGGCTCACGCCTGAGCGGAGGCCTTGTCGAGCTTGTGCTGCTGCGTGACCTCGGCGGCGGCTGCTGGGAGTGCCTGAGCCGCCCGGGGAGAAAGACAAAGCCTGGAACGCAGCTTACCTTCGGCGACGGAGAGCTAACGGCAACGGTCATGAGCGTTGCCGAAGGCGGGAACAGAATAATCAAATTCCACTTTGAGGGTGTTTTCCTTGAAAAGCTTGAAAAGCTCGGCAAAATGCCGCTGCCGCCTTATATAAAGGAGGAGCTTCAGGACTCGGAGCGCTATCAGACCGTTTACTCGCGTGAGCTCGGCAGCGCCGCCGCGCCGACGGCCGGACTGCATTTTACAAAAGAGCTCCTTAATGAGGTCGAAGCAATGGGTGTTAAGACATGCTTTGTCACGCTGCATGTCGGCCTCGGAACGTTCAGACCCGTAAAGGCTGAGAAGATAGAAGAGCATGAGATGCACTCCGAATTTTGCATGATCCCGCAGGAAACGGCGGATATAATAAACGAAACTAAGAAAAGCGGCGGCAGGGTCGTTGCCGTCGGCACGACCTCCTGCCGAACGCTCGAAAGCTTTGCGCAGGATGACGGAACTATGAAAGCGTCCTCCGGCTGGACAAATATATTCATCTATCCGGGATATAAGTTCAAATGCATCGATGCGCTGATAACGAACTTCCATCTGCCTGAGAGCACACTCATAATGCTCGTATCAGCTCTTGCCGGACGCGAGCATGTTCTAAACGCTTACTCCGCCGCCGTCGAGCAGGAGTACAGATTTTTCTCCTTTGGGGATGCTATGTTTATTGAATAGGGGAGGGGACCATGTACAAACTTATAAAGCAGGTCGGGCACGCCCGACGCGGCGAGCTTGAGACAGCTCACGGAACAGTACAGACACCGGTGTTCATGAACGTCGGTACGGCAGCCGCCATAAAAGGAGCGCTCTCAGCAGCCGACCTTAAAGCCATCGGCTGTCAGGTGGAGCTTTCTAATACTTATCATCTGCACCTTCGCCCCGGTGACGAGCTTGTCAGGGATATGGGCGGTCTTCATAAGTTCATGACATGGGACGGCCCGATACTTACCGACAGCGGCGGATTTCAGATATTCTCGCTCGCAAGCCTGCGTAAAATAAGCGAAGAGGGAGTTAAGTTCAACTCCCACATTGACGGGCGGCATATATTTATGGGACCCGAGGAGAGTATGCGCATACAGTCAAATCTCGGCTCGGATATCGCAATGGCCTTTGACGAGTGCATAAAGATCCCCTCGCCGCGTGAGTATGTCGAAAAGTCCTGCGAGCGCACTTACCGTTGGCTCAAGCGCTGCAAGGCTGCGCTCAATGACTATAACAGCCGCGATGACGCGGTCAATCAGGGGCAAATGCTGTTTGGCATAAATCAGGGGGCGACCTTTGCCGATATACGCATAGAGCATATGAAAAAGATAGCCGAGCTCGATCTTCCCGGCTATGCCATCGGCGGTCTTGCCGTCGGCGAAACGCATCAGGAAATGTACGATACCATTCAGGCGGTCGAGGAATATATGCCCAAGGACAAGCCGCGCTACCTTATGGGGGTCGGCACGCCCGGAAATATCATAGAGGGCGTTGCACGCGGAGTTGACTTTTTCGACTGTGTGATGCCGGCTCGAAACGGAAGACACGGACATCTGTTCACATGGAACGGGATAATCAACATAAAAAACGAAAAATACATGCGAGATGAGCTTCCGATTGACCCCGAATGCGATTGTCCCGTATGTCGGCGGTACAGCAGGGCGTATGTTAGGCACCTGTTCAAGGCAAACGAAATGCTTGCCATGCGATTTGCGGTAACGCACAATCTGTATTTCTACAATAAGCTCACGGAAAAGCTGCGCCTTAGCCTTGATGAAGGCAGTTTTGAACAGTTCAGAGGGAAATATTCAAAATTATTGGATACGAGGATATAAAATACTTGAAATACGGCGCATTAATATGTATAATTAACTAAATGCTTAAAGCGAAATTTAAATATAAGGAGCACACTATGTTTTTAGCAACGACTACCGGAGCGGGAAGCTCCAGTTCCATGATCATTATCCTTCTTCTGTTCTTCGTCCTGATGTGGTTCTTCATGATCCGCCCCGAGAAGAAAAAGCAGAAGAAGATCGAGGAAATGCGCAGCGCACTGACGGTCGGTGACCAGATCGTTACGATCGGCGGCATCATGGGAACTGTTGTCCACGTCACTGAGGACGATATCACCATCGAGACCGGCGAGGACAGAGTCCGCGTCCAGTTCAAGAAGTGGGCAGTCAGCAGCAACGTCAGAGCCGAGGCTGCTGAAGCAAAGGAAAAAGAAAAGAAGTAATAAGCGCTCATAAAAATACCTTCGGACAAATATGATGTACAAACATCATGTGCCGGAGGTATTTTTATGTCTGCAAGCAAAAGCAAGAGAAGAGGCAGGGCGATGACGGGCGTGGTGCTGGCAATAGCGCTTACGGCACTGTTATGCGGCGTTTATGCTCTGCTTGTGAAAAACGGAAAGTGTCCCAAGGAGTATTCCGATATTGTCATAAGTGCCGCCATAGCACTGAGCGTGCTTACGGCAGCGGCAATAGCTAATACGGGGCAGGGAAGAGGCGGCTTATACGGCTTGATGCTCGGGCTCGTATACGCTGCAATTTTAACGGCTGTGCCGCTTCTTGCGTATCCGAGCGAGGTGGATTGGCTTAAAATTATGAGAATTATTGTAATAGCGTCACTGAGCGGCTTGATAGGCGGAAATATCAATTTAGGCGAAAGTAACAAAAGCTTTCATAAAAGTCGCAAAAAGAAAGCCTAAGATAACTATCTGTATACAGCTGTGCGAGTTTACATAATGCATAATGATAACCTACATATAGTGAAAAAATCAATTATGCGCGTCTAAATCTTGTGATTAATACTTGAAGTAATGGAAATGAAACGGCCAGAGGGTAACATGGTTTACATAACGCAGTTAACATAATATATCGACATAATTAACAAAATTGATATTATTTTTAGAAATCGCTTGATTACATCGAAAAATTGTATTATATTGTGTACACAGTAATTATGTAAATCCATGAGTTATTCTCTGCGGCTTTTGTAAATGTGAGGAGAGCTGATGGATAATATTGATTTACGCAGAAAAACCGGAATTTCGACTGATTTTAGCCTGAGTCTTATGCTCATAACGGGGGCTTTTATCCTCGGTGCAGTCTGCATGGCGATGCTTCGCATGCCGCTTTACGAGAATATTATGTCTATCCGTCAGGCGGTAAAAATGTCTGGCTGGATATGTCTTGCGGCACTTCTTTTTGCTGATGCAGCATGTGCCGTGATGCCCGCGGCGAGAGTGTTCTGCGTGCTGCTGTCCGCTGCCTGCGGCTCGGCAGCTGCCTGCATATCTTATCTTTATTCAGAGTCGAAGCTGTTTTCAACAGATTTTTTTGCATTCGCTGCCGTGATGCTGGCCTTTTCAGCGGTGACAGCATATGTTTCTGACTGCGTTTTTATTCTGGCTCCGAAGCTGCGCGGCTTTATTCGTGCCGACCGCAGGCTCAGGCATGAGCTTAATATGTTCTGCGCCGTATCGGCTGCACTTATGCTGACTGCGTTCGTTTCCGCAGCGGTATTTATTCTGTGATCTGAAAGAAAGGGGGTTGCCGGATGCTTAATTCTGAGTGCCTCGAAGTGTTCAACAAGTATCTTATAGAGGTAAAGAAGAGCTCTCAAAATACCCTCAGCTCTTATATGCGTGATGTCCGTCAGTTTGGCGACTTTATGCAGACGCACACAACACAGACTATTGCGAGCGCAACGGAGGACGAGCTGTCCGAGTACATAGAATGGCTAAAGGGAAACGGCAAATCCGTTGCCACTGTGTCCAGAGCCATAGCCTCGCTCAAGTGCATGTACGGCGTGCTGCACGACGAAGGCTATGTCAGCGAAAACCCCACCGGCAAGCTCTCACCCGAAAAAAGCCAGCATAAGCTTCCTCAGATACTCACGAGCAAGGAGGTAGACCTCCTGCTCGAGCAGCCCTCCTGCACGGATGCGAAGGGATACAGAGACAGAGCAATGCTCGAGCTGCTGTATGCGACCGGCATCAGGGTCAGCGAGCTTATTGCTCTGAATATTAACGATGTAAATACCTCAGCCGGCGTTGTCAGATGTGCGCCTAATACGGATAAGGAGCGTCTTATACCCCTGTATGCAACGGCTGTCAAGGCTCTCAACGAGTATATTGAGTTTGTCCGCCCGCAGATGATCGCTCTGCCTACGGAGCAGGCGCTGTTTGTTAACGTCAGCGGAGAGCGCATGTCCCGTCAGGGCTTCTGGAAGATCATTAAATCATATCAGCAGAAGGCGCATATAGAAAAAACAATAACACCGCATACGCTGCGGCATTCGTTTGCGGCTCATCTGCTTGAAAACGGTGCGGATCTGCACTCGATTCAGGAAATGCTCGGCCATTCGGATATATCGTCCACGCAGATATACTCTCAGCTTGTGAAAAAGCAGCTCAAGGATGTGTACAATAAAGCGCATCCCAGAGCACATAACGGATAACTAAAACTGCTGTACTCAAACGAGCACAGCAGTTTTTCGCTTTCTGTATTTAATTGCGGTACTTTAAATTATTTTCTATCGCGTAGCGCTCAGCGGCGCTGCCCTTTCTGCAGCAGATAACAACCTTTGGGGATTCGAGAAACGCGTCCGGCTCTATCAGCTCCACGGAGTCAGGGATCGTTACGCGGCTCAGAGCCTTGCAGGTCCGGAAGGCGTATGTGCATATCCTTTTGCAGCCGTCGGGTATCGTAACGCTTTCAAGAGCCGTGCATCTGTTGAACGCAGAGCGTGCGATCGTTTCAACTGGTCTTCTGAACTCTATGCGCTTTAGCTTTGCGCAGTTATAGAACGCAAGATACCCAATTTCGTTCAGCTCCGCCTCGACCGTGATGCTCTCAAGCTTTTTGCTGTTTTTAAACGCGCTGCCGCCTATGCGCCTGACGGGACAGCCCTCAAGGGAAGAGGGGATGATAAGCTCGTGAACGGCGTCGCTTCCGTCGGAGATCGCGGCCTTCCCGTGTGCGATCGAATAGTTGAAGTCAAGCGTTGCGCTTCGTTTTGCGTAGCTTTTGAATGCGTCCGCGATTATGCGTTCACGGTACTTTCCGTAAAGCGGACCGTTATTGTACTGATGTATATCGATGCCCGCGCCGCCGACGTTGTATTCGATAAGCACCGGCTCACCGTCGGTATCTATCGCAATGTCCCACGAAGCTACACCGAACATCGGAACATGCATGTGGCAGCGCTTGACGGCCTCAAGTGCCTTGTCAAAATTGGGCACAAAGCCCTCGCTGAAAACAAAACCGTTGGGGTGTACATCGTAGCGCTCACCCTTTTGTGTATAGCCGCAGCTGTTCAGATGTCCGTCGGGCTTTACTCCGCAGCCTACGCCGCCGCTGCTGAAATTATCGACACGGCTCCCGCTGTTTCCTATCCTGACGACGGCGGACAGCGGGATCGACTCACCGTCCAGTATTATGCATATGATGCGGATGGTGTTTACAGATGATGCGTTCATTTTTGCCATTTCGGGATGCTGCTGCATCACGAGCTGAACGGCGACATCGGGGTCAACATCGAGCGCTGCGGAGATATCCTCCTTCGTGCTGCCCTTGCTCAGAAAGCGTACGCCCTTTCCGCCGCTGCTTGCGCGGCTTATTTTTACAACAACGCCCGGGTCAAGATTTTCAAAGAGCTTATCGACGGCCTGAGCCTTGCTTATCGGAGCAAAGTCAGGGTCAAGATACTGACCGTGTATCTTTCTTATAAGCGTTTCGGGGTGCTTTACGCAGGGCAGAAGCACATCCATATAGTTTTTGTCGAGAAATGCGCGCAGATAGTCGTGATCTATCCTGCTCCACTCAACGTTGTAGTAATGTATATCGCTGCCTACATATTCGGGACTGTAGATGCCGGTCTTATCGCTGTATACCTGCACCCAGAGAGGATCGACAAGCCCCGTGTCCCATATATCGCCCCAGACATTTTTGATCTCGCTTAGCTGCTCCTCCGTAAGCTCCTTCGTCTGTCCGGTCATTTCCCTGAACCATTTTTTCAGCGCCGCGGACTTAACGCTGCGCTTTTCTCCGGACTCGATAGCCGAGACGGCTCGCTTAAGATCCGCGCGGCGGCTTTTCCACAGGATATTGAACATACGCCTGAGTATCTTTTCCTTGACGGAATTATTCATGTTTGCCTCCAAATACAGGTGTTGACTGAATTATAAATCTTCGTTCAATATATAGCAAGGTGTGTTGAAGAAATTTTACAAAGCGCAGGAGCATGCGCTTACGTTTTTGTTGTAATAAAAAGCACGCTGTGTTAAAATAAATATTCAGGATGTGATGAATATGCGTATTTTGGGTATCGACCCCGGGCTTGCCACTGTCGGATTTTCCGTAGTGGATACGGAAAAAAACAAAATGAGGCTCGTGACCTGCGGCGTTATAAGCACACCGGCGCACACCTCGCTTTCAAGCAGGCTTGACAGGATATTCTGTGATATGAACGAGCTTATAAGCAAGTTCTCGCCGGACGTGATGTCTGTTGAGGAGCTTTTTTTCAACACAAATATTACGACGGGCATATCCGTTGCGCACGCACGAGGAGTTATTCTGCTTGCAGCTTACCGTGCGGGTGTGAGAGTGTTTGAATACACGCCCCTTCAGGTAAAGCAGGCTGTCGTCGGCTACGGCAGAGCCGAAAAAAATCAGGTCATTGAAATGGTAAAGCGTATACTGAGCCTGCCGTCGGCTCCCAAGCCCGATGACGCTGCCGATGCTGTTGCACTGGCGATATGCCATGCCCGCAGCAGCACCTCATTACTCAGCCGAAAGGAAGATGAAGGACTGTGTTCTACCATTTAAACGGTATAGTTTCCGATATTGATCTCAACCTCGCCGTCATAGATTGCGGCGGCGTGGGCTATGCCGTAAACACGACGGTCTATACGCTGTCAAGATTAAAGCTAGGGGAGAGAACGAAGCTGTATATCTCGGAATGCATAAAGGAGGACAGCTTTGAGCTTTACGGCTTTGCAACGCTCAGTGAAAAGCGCTGCTTTGAAATGCTGCTGTCGGTCTCCGGCATCGGCCCGAAGGCTGCACAGGCGATCTTATGTGCAGTAACGCCGGAGGGGCTAGCCCTTGCCGTGATGAACGGCGACGATAAGGCGATAAGCGCAGCTCAGGGAGTCGGAAAAAAGATCGCACAACGCGTTATACTTGAGCTCAAGGACAAGGTGGCCAAGGAAATGGGCGGCTCGGCGGAATATGAGCTGCCTGCCGTGATGACGCAGACCGCCGCCGGAAGCAAAAGCAAAAGCGATGCTGTAGCCGCGCTCACTGTGCTCGGCTACGGCACGGCTGAGATAAATGCTGCGCTCAGCGGCATGGACGTGAACGGGATGGAAACAGAGCAGATAGTCAAGGCTGCGCTGAAAAACCTTATGTAGAGGAAATGTAAATGAGTATAAATTTTTCGGAAGGTCTGGAGGATACTCCCGTAGTGACAAGCTCTTCGGTTCTGCCGGAGGATGCGGGTGAGGGAAGTCTCAGACCGAGAACGATAAATGAATATATAGGGCAGGAGAAGGCCAAGGATAATCTCAGCGTCTTTATCGACGCGGCGCGCCTGCGCAATGAGCCGCTCGACCATGTTCTTCTGCACGGCCCTCCGGGGCTTGGCAAGACGACGCTTGCGGCGGTCATTGCAAACGAGATGGGCGTTAACATGCGCATAACATCGGGTCCTGCCATAGAAAAGCCGGGCGATCTTGTGGCTATGCTTACAAATCTCAACGAGGGCGACATTCTTTTTGTCGATGAGATACACCGGTTAAACCGCGCCTACGAGGAGATACTATATCCGGCTATGGAGGATTATGCGATAGATATAATCCTCGGTAAGGGACCGTCTGCAAACTCGCTGCATCTTGAGCTGCCCAAGTTTACGCTCATAGGGGCAACGACGCGCTCAGGCCAGCTCACAGCGCCTCTGCGCGACCGCTTCGGCGTTACGCTCAGGCTTGAGCTGTACACCGTTGATGAGCTGCGGCACATCGTCGAGCGCTCTGCCGATATCCTCGGCATAGAGATAGAGCGTGACGGAGCCGTTGAGATAGCGTCGCGCTCACGCGGAACGCCGCGTATAGCAAACAGAATGCTGCGGCGTGTGCGAGACTTTGCACAGGTCAGGGCAGACGGCGTTATAACGAAGGACGTTGCGGATATGGCTCTGTCGCGGCTCGAGGTCGATAAAAGCGGTCTTGACTCGATCGACAGAAGAATGCTGCGCAGCATAATCGAGTATTATAACGGCGGCCCTGTCGGGCTTGAGACGCTTGCAGCGACAATAAACGAGGACTCTGTCACGCTTGAGGATGTGTATGAGCCGTATCTTCTTCAGCAGGGCTTCCTCACACGCACGCCGCGTGGACGCTGTGTAACACGCAAAACATATGAGCATCTCGGCATCCAGCAGCTCGGTCAGCAGGAAATTGATATTTAACCCCTGTTTTCTTATGAAATTTCGGTATTTTTTCGTTGGAATTATATTGACTTTCAACAAATTTGATATATAATAAAGTTGTATTGTTGGAAGTAATAGTTGGTTTCATATGAACATATACACTGACTTAGAAGATAATGCCTTGCAGAAGCTTGCCGCCGGAGGCGACAGCTTTGCAGAGGAGGAGCTTGTTTCCCGATATATGCGCCTTGTGCGAATCTGCGCACGCCCCTTGTTTCTGGCAGGGGGAGAGAGCGAAGATCTTATTCAGGAGGGGATGTTCGGGCTTCTTTCGGCAGTGAGGCAGTATAAGCCCGAGCATAATGCATCGTTCAAAACCTTTGCCGAATGGTGCATAAGGAACAGACTGCGCTCGGCTGTAAAATCAGCTTCCAGCTTAAAACATGATCCGCTTAACAATCGCGTACCTTTAGAGTCGATACTCTCGGATGAATCCCAGACCCAGGCAGTTATATGCGCTGATTTTTTTCAGAAATCTCCTGAAGAGCAGGTTCTGGCAAGAGAGAATAAAAAGTACACAGAACAGTTATATTTATCCTTGGTCAACATGCTTTCCAAGTATGAAAAAGATGTTTTGACCTATTATCTTGAGGGGCTTAGCTATAAGGATATAGCCAAGCTCACCGGTAAGGGCGACAAGGCTGTTGACAATGCGATACAAAGGATAAGGCGCAAGACGGCGCAAATGCTTAAATCAGGCGATATCAGCAAGTAGCTGACGCATATAAAAGCCGACAGGCGAGATTTTCAAAGAGAGGATTTACAATGTACGAAGACAAGACCTTAATTTGCAAAGAATGTGGTCAGGAGTTCGTGTTCTCCGCAGGCGAGCAGGAATTCTACGCAGAGCGCGGCTTCCAGAACGAGCCCCAGCGCTGCAAGGCATGCCGTGATGCACGCAAGAACGCAGCACGCGGTCCCCGCGAGTTCTTCACCGCAGTTTGCGCAGCTTGCGGCGGCGAGGCAAAGGTTCCCTTTGAGCCCAAGTCCGACCGTCCCGTATACTGCAGCGAATGCTTTGCAAAGATGAAGGAACAGGCCTGAGATATTAAGGCTCTGGTATAGAGTGGGACGTCCCTAAGGCGTCCCGTTCTTTATTTTGTTAAATCTTATGATTGGAGATACGAACAATGGAAATGCTTAAGATCATGGACATCAATAGAGAAACCGTCATTTCGGAGATACTGTCCAATTTCCCCGAAGCTATGCCCAAGTTTCAGGAGCTCGGAATGCATTGCCTCGGCTGCGCACTGGCAACCGCAGAAAGTCTCGAGCAGGCCTGCGCCGCACACGGCGTTGATCCCGATGAGTTCATTGTTGAGCTCAAGGCATATCTGCTGGCTCTGTAAATAGGTAAGAGCGGAGTGAAAAGCCGGGTACACCGGCTTTTCGCTATATATGGAGATAATTATGAACAGCAGACTTGAACTTATAGCGTCCATGGTTCCCGCAGGCCGCGGCGTTGCCGATATCGGGACCGATCACGCGATACTGCCGATCATGCTTCGCCGCAGCGGGTATGGCGGATATATCGCTGCGAGCGATATAAACGAAGGACCGCTGAAAAAAGCGCAGCGCGGACTTTACGATGCCGGAATAGACGATGTTGAGCTCATCCTCTGCGACGGGCTTGCGGGTATTGACGTGAGCCGCGTGGACACTCTTATTGTCGCCGGAATGGGCGGAGATACGATAACCGGCATATTGGATTGCGGGCTGTATGATATGCCGCAGTGGGCAGAGCGCAGCGACTATAAGCTCATTCTCCACCCCGTTACAAAGCCCGAGATACTCAGATATTGGCTCTCAAACAACGGCTTTTGCATAACAAATGAGACTTACATCGAAGATAATGACGTGCTGTGCCAGATCATGTGTGCAGAGCCCGGCGAGAGCGCTGCATATTCGGACGCGGAGCTCTTTATCGGAAAATACGAGCTCGTAAAGGGCTCACCATGCTTTGAGGCGGTGCTTGATAAGCATCTCAAACGCTTTAAAGCCGCCGTCAGGGGCCTGGAAAATGCAAATGACGCTTCTTTGAGCGCGTGGAAAATGCTCATTGAGAATATGATACATGAGCTTGAACAGATGAAGGGAGCAGCAAATGCCTAAGGTAGGAGAAATTTTTGAATACTTAAATGAGCTCGCGCCGGTTTCGCTGAAAATGGACTTTGACAATGCCGGACTGCTGGTCGGAGATGCGCGTGAGGATGCAGATAAATGCCTTGTCACGCTCGACATTACCGATGAGGTGATCGACGAGGCAGCTCAGCTCGGCGCGGAGCTCATCGTGTCGCATCATCCGATAATTTTCGGCGCTGTTAAGAGCGTGACAGCCGATGATCTTGTCGGCAGGAAGATAATAGCCCTTGTACGCAATAATATATCTGCAATATGCATGCATACAAACCTTGATATAGCCGAGGGCGGCGTGAACGATGCGCTTATGGCGGCGCTGTCCGTAAAGCCCCTGTGCTGGCTCGAAGCCTGCGGAACTGATGAACAGGGAAACGCTGTCGGCTGCGGCAGGATAGGGGAGCTGTCAGAACCCATGCGCTTTGAGGACTTCTTACAGCTCTGCAAGAGCGCACTCAAGGCAAACGGCCTGAGGTATGTTTGTTCAGGAAAGCCGGTCAAAAAGCTTGCCGTAATGGGCGGCGCAGGAGGCTCAAGCCTCATGGATGCTGTACATGCCGGATGCGATACCTATGTCACGAGCGATATAAAATACAACACCTTTCTGGATGCAAGGGAGCTCGGCATAAATCTCATAGACGCCGACCATTTCTGCACGGAAAATGTTGTGGTTCCCGTGCTTGCCGATAAGCTTCGGGACAGATTCCCCGAGCTCAAGGTCTGCATCTCAAGCGTGCACAGGCAGACAGCTCAATTCTTCTGATAAGCTTACAAGTAATCAGACAATTAAAAAACCTTTGCTGCTGCGTAAAGATAACCGCGCAGCGGGGGAGTTCGAGGGGGCAAGACCCGCCTCGAGTTGGATTATAGCCATCAAAAACGCCTGAGTTATCAGGCTTTTTGACGAGCACAGCGAGATTTTTCGTGAAGCGAAGGCTTCACAAAAAATGTGGCGTATTTTCAGC